>CABYOM010000001.1 GCA_902520595.1 uncultured Candidatus Poseidoniales archaeon
AACTGTGTTAGAAGATGTTTTACTCCACTACGCGAGTGTGTTTGATGCAGACAGCCTCTACGGCTACAGGCAGATCATTTCCCTTTTTTCTGGAGCGATTTTGCTGTGGATGTTCGGAATCAGCTATCTTGTCATAAAGGCAAACCCCAGTGGATTGGAGAATCGATTTATGGCGGTTCTGCTGATTTGTGAAGGGATAAAAGCCTCATGGCTCTTATGGGATGTCTTTGGAGATGGTGCTGTTATTGCCATCATTCTGATACTTGTTACACCATTAGTATTGATTGGCGCTGTACTTGAGATGTTCAAGGATTCGCCAGGGTGGAAAAAATTTGTAGTTGGTTCATTTTGCTCTTTGCCATTTTCTTTTCTATCTGTAGTAGTCTCTTTAGCAATCGTGACTGGTTTTATTGATGGCAACTTGGATAACTTTTGATTTGATGAGTATTGCAATGGGATCCCCTTTGCTCAGACGGGTAAGCAATGTGTACCGACATGCTCGCACACGAGCACAGGGAGAGCCCGTGTATTGATTCATATTCTGTTCATTCCAATTCGTGGTTGTGTACGAATGCGGTTCACTGCGAACCCTTCAGGTGCGTTCTTTGTTCACGAAGGCCGCCATGCGACGGTATGTTGCGCATCTCCACAGGTATTCCAACGGTCCAAATCGGTACCGCTTGAGCCACTTTTCAGCGAGGTACAACTGTGCCCACCAAATGACGATGATGAGCAAAAACACCGTGGTGCGACTCAACCATTCCCCAGGAAGCAGTGAAGCGAGCGTCACGCACACAACGGTTTGACCAATGTAATTTGTCAGCGCCGTCTTCCCAAGGGCTCGAATCCGATTGATGAGCACCCCGCTTGTCTTTTCATTCCACCACATCAACAAGCCAAGGTAGCCCAAAGCCATGGGGACCGTGCCCACTGTGTTGGCAAAGTTCCCTTGAACGATGGCTATGGGTGAGAAGTTTTGCGTGGCGGTCCATGCCAATCCAACGCCTGAAAGAAGGGCGCCAAGAGCGACAAGACACAGGCTGCGCTTGAAAAACGCGTCGCTTGCATTGACGTGAATTAACATCCCGTTGGCATACAAGCCCATGCCGATGAACATCATGCCCATAGCCCGAGCAAACACATCGTACATCAACCCAAGAAACACCAAATCAACATCGGATGATGGGTTCTTGATGGAAAAACCCCCCCAGACTTTGAGGAAAGCGGCAGGGTCAACGAAGGAGACAGTCAATCCACTGACGATGATCGGTGAGAGGTATAACAGGGTGCCAACCGAAATGAGCAGGTTTGGTGGGAGTTTTCTGCAGAGCAACAACACAGGTGCACAACAGGCGTAGACAAAGAGAATGTCGCCCACCCATATCGATGCATGGAACGACCCCATGAGGAGAAGAAGGAAATTTCGCCACAAGCTGAGCCTTACAGGCGAATGGCCCTTGGCTGCAGCACGTTCACAGAAGAGAAGCACGCTTGCGCCGAAAAGAATTGAAAAAAGAGCCATGAACTTCTGGTCAGCAAATACTTCGCCAAACCCACCAACCAACCAATCCAGTATCGTTTTGTTTTCCGGGCTGGAGATGTCAAAGTAAGCCGCACCTACGAAAAAGAAGGAGACAGCGTTCATGATGAGAATGCCCATAACGGCCACGCCACGAACCGTATCGAGGTGGGTGATACGTTGGAAAGAGGGCCGGACCTCCCCTGTCGCTTGTTGCTCCATGATTTGGCCCCAGGCACACGGGGCTTAATGGAAACCCTTGTACATCACGTGAATAACGGATTTTGTTGGAATGTCAAGGGCCATGGTTTGGAGATGACTTGTAAGCCAAGTGAATACCTCGCGAATAACAATCACAAGGGTTTCTCAATAATACCGTTGTGAACATTGCAAACGAATGCATTGGCTTTCAGTCCGTCCTATCCAACCCAAGGCACTGACAAGACCAATTGCAAGCCTTTTGATTTACATATATCCAAGCAAAGGTTATTCCGATAGGCCCTATCTATTTGCCCATCCTACTGTTGCAAAGATAATCAACGCGATTCCTACAACCAGCAAAGCGGGCCAACCAAAAGAGATTATAGCAATTAATGAAATTCCTGCTACAATACCAACCCTTACTTTCACAACAGGATCACGAATATCTTCGGTAGAACTGAACCATGACCAGGGCCTCGCCAAAGCAATCACGCCACATGGGAAAAGTAAGAGTGAAGCCCACATGCTGAATTTAGCAATAGAGCCCAAAGATTCACAAGTTTCGTCACAAGTCCCAATTGAGCCCCCCAAACCGGAACCCATTCCGGAAAGAATCCAGAAAAATCCCACGATGATCATGAGTACGAACATCACAACACTACCAGCAATAATGAGGAAACCAACCATTTGCGCTTTATCACCTTCAGATTTTGCGACGATGATTTTCTCTCGTACGTATGACACAGGATCGCCACCAACCGTAGAGGGCACGACCGTACTCTGTGAATCACTTGCAAGAGGAACTGAGGTATGTTGGAAATTACGAGGGTCTTCCGCTAAGAAAACCGTCTTTTGCGTCTTCGTTCCCAATGCAAATGCAAACCAAACGATCGAACTCAAACACATCAAACTCGAGATTAATCCCATGCATAAAAAAGTCTGACCGACACCAGGATCAAGCGTATCTCCTTCGTCATACATCAAACTGCCAAGAACATTTACTGCCTGTAAAATGAGAATGGCGATGCCAGCGAGAATTGCGGGTCCAGAGAACTTTTTCCAGTTCATTCACTTTATGCACCACTGCATCAGTATTCAATGATGCGCCGGTTCAAATGGGAGTCCATGCGAACACCATCGTTTCAAAGGGTATCCTTGAAAGGGTCAAGCCAGTGGCAAATGCATGGACGAATGGCCTGTTGAGTGTTTCAAAGCCTACGACATTCGCGGTCTTGCTTACGGTGATGGAACCGGTGAGTTGACTCCTGACTTCGCCTATCGACTTGGCCGGGCTATGGCGACATACCTTGAATGCGATACATTTGCAGTCGGTCGTGATATTCGTCATTCCTCTCCCGCGTTAGCCAATGAACTGATGCGAGGGTTAGTTGATGGAGGCGTCACGGTTTCTGATTTAGGAATTGTATCAACCGGATGTGTCTATCATGCATGTTGGACTTTACCTGTTGATGGAGGCGTTATGGTGACTGCAAGTCACTTAGCCATGCCAACCTACAATGGATTCAAGATGTGTAGAGGAACTCTGCCGCTTGCTGGTGAAGAAATTCAAGAATTGAAAGACGTCTTTTTGCAAGGAAACTTCAGAGAAGGAACCGGACAAATTGTCGATACACCGCACTTGGAAACCTACCTTGATGCCATCATCGAATCAACGGGGCCAATCACTCGATCCGTCAAGGTCGCAGTTGATTGTGGAAACGCTGTTCCTGGTCCTGCCATGACTGCTCTTCTTGACCGAATGGGTTGTGAGCATGTTGATTTGTATTGCGACTGGGATGCTGACGAGCCAAACCATGGAGCAGACCCGACACGCCCAAAAAATATGGTTGACTTAGGAAAAGCTGTTGCCGAAAACGGCTGTGAATTTGGTCTTGGTGCTGATGGTGATGGAGATCGAATTGGCGCTGTAGATGAGGCTGGTCGATTCATCTATCCAGACCGCTTGATTGCGTTGCTTGCCGACGATGTTGTTGGCACTGAGGAAGGAAAAGACCTGCTGATTTACGATGTCAAGTGCTCGATGAACGTCGAGAAGGCAATTGTTGCTGCTGGTGGCCGACCGATGATGGCCAAGACAGGGCATTCGTTCATGAAACGGGTTTTAGCAGCCCATCCAGATGCGTTGATGGCTGCAGAAATGAGCGGCCACATCTTCATGGCTGACCGTGGATGGTACGGTTTTGATTGTTCATTGTACAACGCTGCTCGACTGATTGAGTTGTGGTCGCGCACCAATGGGCTGAAGTTCAGTGAAGAGTTGAATCGTTTGGCACCAAACCTGCCGACTACGGGGGAGGTCAAGGTGCCTTGTCCTGAAGAGAAGAAACTCGAAACTGTGGCTGCCATTCAGGGAGCCTTTAACGACTATGAATCCTCAACCATTGACGGTATTCGAGTTCGCTTCAACAACGACAGCACGGGTGAACAGATTGGATGGTACTTGGCTCGTAAGTCAAACACAGAACCAATCCTTGTGATGCGCGTCGAGGCAGTGGATGAAGTGGTCTTGAAAGCCCTGATGATGATGATTCAAGAGCGAGTTTCACCAATCATCAACATCGACAAATTGCTTGGATAATCATTCAACTGAATCCCAGAAATTGGTATTTGCTTCACTGCCCGACTCTTTGAACGCTTGCTCATCGTGCCTGACAGTTGGTGCCGGATGTTTGCCACCTGGAGCGCCCGGATGTTTCCATGACTCGACATGTTCCCACACGCCTTCACGCGGTGGAACTCCAATCTTTCCACCGGTATGCGCAGCATAGAGAATCCCAATTTTTGAGAAAATCATCCACTTGTTCCACTCCGGACGTTGATGGTTTGTTCCGCAGTCTTGGAAGGCGATGAAAATCTCAGGGTTCTGAGTATGTTGGTAATGGCCAGCGATAGTGCCCCAGTGTCTATTCTGATGTCTGCCTGGCTTGAATACGTAGGTGCCATTCACTTCTGAACTTCCGGCTCCTGAAACGGTTACACTCGGGGGCATGGATTTGGCTGGTATCCTTTTCACTGCCGGCTCTTTGAATACTGACTGTATTTTTTTGGCAGAATCTGAAGATTTACGATCAACAATGTCAAAATCTAATCGCCCAATCTGGTTATAGCCACCATCTGAAAAGACTCTAATGCTCCACCTGCCTGCTGATTTGGCTGGAAGTGAGAGTTCATTTCGGCCTACATCTCGGAAATACATCCAGTTTTGGTGTTGTTCTCCATGCTCGTGGTCCGTCGCTTTTTCAGGATACAAACCAAACCAAGCTTCGTTACCACTTGGCCGGTTGTTCACATTGAAGCGAATTGGTTTACCAGCCCTCGCTTCTAAGATTTTGATTTCACAGGTGCGACCCTTATTCAAGCTTCCTGAACTGCCCAGAGATGAAACAACCTCGAAGACGACGTGTGTAAGCTCTCGACCATTGTGGTCCGTATCATGAAGCCTTAGAGTCCAGGTTCCCAATCCAGGGTTGGGCAGGGTGATGTCCCCCTTGGTCCTGCCTCCAAGATACTCATAACTGGTATCGTGTCTATCGTTAACTGCTTCATCGCCATGAGGTATCGCTACGGGAACGATTCCTATCCAAGCGTCATCGGGTAGTTTAGGTGCGGTGAAAGAGAAATCAATGCCTTCGTCAATCGTGTATGTGGATTTCGAGGTTGTGATTGTTGCCTTTCCTTCGACTAAACTTTCGGATGAGGTAGTCGTGGAGCGTTGTTGCGGACTACTGTGAATATCGAAATCCAAGCGATGCTTGAGATTGTATCCACCATCTTTGAAAACGCGGATGCTCCACTTGCCTGCGGGTTGTCCCGGTAATGTGGCATTGTTCACATCAATATCCCTCAACCAGCTCCATCGACCACCGTGGTCTTGATCACCAGCGTTTACAGGATAGATACCTACCCATGCCTCTCTTCCCCAACGTGTTCTATTGATTCTGAAGTGTACCGGCTGATTTGGCGCTGCGCGCCCAATAATCTCAATTGGCTCCTTCTCCTCTTCAAGACCCTTTCTCGCTGCTTCTTTCAATTTCAAAATTATTACTAAAACCCCGATAAGCATCAATGTGCCAAAGCCTGCAAGAATCCCACCAAAAATTGTCATGACTGTAGATTCGACAAGTGTCTCACCGTCTTGAATCCACATTAGAGCGGGAGGATTTATCCCTTCGCTGGATACGTATTCGGCTGTGATTGTAGTGTTTCCTGCCATACACCCATAGCAGGCACGTCCAATTTTCACCAATTGGGTATCATTCTTCCATTTTTCCTTCGGCCAGTGTTGTGCATCGCAGCCACTACCCTCATGAGAAATTTCAACTTCGAATACTTCCCTTGTTTCATCCGCTGCACTCGGTGTTGATTCAGCATTCCATGGACTGCTCATCCAATCTCCAGAATGTGTAGCATTCACAATGATATTTTCACAATAATCATGGATGCCATTGCCATTGTAGTCACCCGGTGTACCTTTGACGTAAATGATGAAACCCTGGTCGCCGAACATATCAATATCCTCGATTTCTAAAGTTGCAGATGAAACACCATAGTGTTCAAAATTTTCAGCTGCTATTCCACCCAAGATAAGAAGCACTACACCGGGAATCAAGAGGAGTATGGCAAACACGGGTGCAATTTTCGTCCACCAAGGGGCGGGCTTACCGGTTTCGGCATACGATATGGCCCACGAAGAGATGAGGATTAACGAAGCGACCACTGCCATGAATCCGCCAACACCAAACGCTATTGCGCCCGGAATGAGCATTCCGAGATTCTCCTGTCCACTTCCAATAAAAAGTGGTAAACCGATGATGAACAAGAATATGCCAATCACAAGTGCGATAACCGCTGGACGCTTGTTTGGCACTGCATCCGCCTCCTCGACACTTCTCTCGCGATGAGCAGTAAATGTATCAGTGGTTTCTGATGATGTTGTGCTGGATTCTTCTTCTTCACCCTCGGCTTCGCTCTCTGATTCAGCACTTTTCTGATTATACGCGTATTCTGGAGAGAAGACCATTTTTACAAATTTTCGGAACACAAGCAACAGAGGTAAACCTCCCCACCAAATTAAACCGAACCCATAGGGGAATATTTTCCACCAATTCGTTGCCCAGTCACCCCAAGGCAATAATGTCCATGCGACTGGAAGACAAACGAGCCAAAGTAATGCCCAAATGGCCGTAAAGGGTAAACCGAAAAGGAGCAATCCATTTGTCGTATCCTGCCATTCTTGAGTTACGCTTTTGGTGCGATATGTGATCTTTAATGCCATGGCTGCAAGTGGAGCAATACCGATTGAAGCGAGGAAGGTTCCAAGCAGCAACCACCAAACTCCACCGCCACCCACGGAGTACATGCAGCTCTCTTCAGTGCCACCTGCGCTGACGCAAACTGGGTCGACTTGCATTCCAACGGTTTGAAGCGCGTGAATGCCTTCTTCAAGGAACCATTGAACTTGAAGAACTTCAAACATCAGGACTGCCCATGAACTTCCAAGTACAAACAATCTGATGATTGAGAGATTACGTGAATTGAGTTCTTCTAAAGAACAGTCATGCTGGCCGTAATTCATCTTAGAATGAATCTGCTCAGCCATAAAAGTCCTAGAAGGCACTGATTCTTATTCTTTCACTCGATTAGAGTTCGCTTTCATCGAAGGCAGGGGCAATCGTGTAATCGAAGATGATGAGTTCGACAGAGTAGGTGACTTCTTCACCATTATCGCTTCTCTGACAAGCGGGTCCCGGGGCGTTACCTGCTTCAGCATCAACACTAATCTCTGCAGAATACGAGCCTAAACCAGCACCCATTGAATCGATTTGAGAAACAATTTCCGACTCTGAAAGGCCGGAAACAGTAGCGCCAACCATAGAGGAATTGAACCACTCAACAGTGACATCATGGCCGCCGTTTTGGCCACCATTTTGCCCATCAGCAGTACCATTGAATCCCGCATGCATGGCAGTTCCAGTGATTGTGTCCCCGGCATTTTGACCGCCGAGTGGTCCTACACAGGAAGGCCCTTGCGCCTCTTCATCTTCGCCATATGACATCATGACTCGAACACCAACGATGTTCATGTCTTCAGCATCGTCAACTGCGTCGGTGTGAAGGTCGTCGATCATCAATGTCTCGCCATCTGCAATGTATTCTATTCCATCAGCGATTTGAACATAAGTCAGTTCTCCATTAACATTGTAATCAGCGACGCCGCCCATTGCTCCACTTCCAGAAGTGTCTCCACCCATAATTGCAAAGTAACTCGGGAAAGCGACAACGAAAAACACAATGCATACTAATGCAATTTGTGTATCTTGGTTCGATTTCAAATCGTCTAACGTGCCCATTAGCGTCGCCCTCAAACAAACCGAGGAAGACCCAACCTCTATCACTTTCGGTCGATTGTTGAGCAAATATTCAGAAGATTAAGAGAAAATATTTCACTCTGATTCCCAATCAATCCACGATTGTTGAGGGGTGTTTGGCCAATCGTTCTTGCCGACAGAAAAACCGAGTTTCGCGAACTTTTTCCTCGACTTTTTCCAAACAGGGAGAAAAAAACCAATTTTTGAACGCTCACCGAAACTCCAACGCCAAGGGCATCGTGGTAATCGCGAAACCCAATGTTGCAGTAAAGATTGAGTCAATGGATGTTCAAGACCGCCTGGTAAAACCCAAGAAATCATGTTGATCGCTCCTGATGAGCCGCGCGTTTCTGCCCAACTTGTTACTTCCAGACCACGAAGCGGTCCATCGAGGATACGCAGACCAAGCGTCCGAGTCGTTTGCGTCATTGGCATGATGATGGCAAATCGATCAACCATTCTCGAGCCTTCATGTCGTTCCATTGCCCATCCCGCTTCTTCAGCAAGAATACGAAATGCTTTGATGGATTGAACTGGCGATACACAGACTTCGAAATCTTGCGTAGCGCGTCGCACCATGATGTGGCCAAACGTTGGGTCGGCATCAACACTCCGATGAAGGAGTTTGAATTTGAACAGCCTAACGGCTGTATAGATTGTTTTCAATCAAACCTGATGTTTGATTCGCTTGTATGCACGGTGTTCCCACAGTCCCACCCTTTCAGGTGAGGTTTTCCGTAGGGAGGACCGAGTATGACTACCGTGCTTCACTTGACGCGAGCATGTCGCGTTCGAAAGTGCGCTCGGCGGCGCTCGATACCTGTTTCAACCGAAAAGGGAACCAAGACCGTCGAAACCGCCTGCTTCTTCTTCTTCCTCTTCCTCTTCAACAGGGGCAGGGGCGTCTGAAGAACCACCACCAGCAGCTGCGGGAGCAGCGGCAGCAGGAGCGGCAACAGCCTGGGTCATTGCATCAGCGATGTCAACACCGTCAAGTGAAGCAACCAGTGCTTTCACTCGAGCGTCGTCAGCTTTCACGCCAGCAGCCTTTAGAATGGCGCTCACGGTTTTTTCGTCAATGTCTTTTTCAGCAGCGTGCAGTAGCATAGCAGCGTATACGTATTCCATATTTTTTCACCTCATTATTTAGTTCAACCGAATAGATCTCCAAGTCCGCCGAAGCTTTCCTCTTCTTCCTCTTCTTCCTCTTCGTCGGCTTCAGTTGGTGCCTCAGAAGTGCTTTCAGGAGAACTTGCAGCGGTTGCGGCAGCGGATGCTGCTGCGCCCAACATGTTGGCAAGTTCTTCATCGAGTGCGTCGCTGTCAAGCTGTCCAGCAACGGCCATAGCGCCGTTGTGTGCTCGTCCAACGAGATGTGGCATGGTGTCTGCAGTTGCGATTGCAGCCTCCAGTGCAACGGCCATTGCCTCTCGGCTGGCCTTTGCAAGAATTGTTGGCATTGTTTGGTTGGTATACCAAGTAATGTTGCAAGCGAGATTGAATGCACCAGCAGCATAGCTGATGAGGTCAGTCTCGAATTGCTCGTAGTCAATATCAAGTGTGCTTGGAGAGAAGACTGTGCCGTCTTCAAGAGTACCGCACAAACGTAGACCAGTGACAATTGGGTTAATTCCAATCTTTGAGAGCATCATACCCATGTCACCTTCAAACACATCACCTTCTTCAAGAACAACGGTTCGCTTTTGGATTTGGACGGAGCCACCCATAATCTTTGCAGGAATTCCAACGGAGTTCAATTCACCAACTATCGGTCCTGGTGGCATGCCAGTGTCCATCTTTTCAACAACAATCTGATGGGGTGCAACGTCGCCTTCTTTAGCAGCACGTCCAGCCTCAGTCTTCTTGAGTTCGTCGAACATCTTGAAAGAGTTCAAACTTGAAGAGGAAACCAAAGCGGGTTGGACCGCACCTTGAAACAACTCATTGAGATTCTCATCTTTGAGTCCACAACGTTCCCACGCAATAGACATCAGACGCTTCTTTGCAACTTGGATTTTCATATCGCCACGAAGGGTAGCACGCATTCCGAGCATTGCTCCGGCAGGAACACCGTGAATATCGATAACTGCAAGGGTATCTCCGCTCTTGATGAGATCGGTGAGATCTTGAACAGTGTCTTTCTTCCAAGACATAACCTTAGGAATCAATTAATCACCTCGACTGCACATGATGGCCCCATAGTTGTCTTGATGTAGAGTGAGCGAATGTTTCCAACACCACGCTCGAGTCTGGAAATAACACGGTTGTATACTTCCATTGCATTTGCATAGAGTTCATCTTCTGATTGAGCGACTGTTCCAAAAGAGATTTGGAAAGTCATCTTATCACCGGACTTGACAACGACAGTTGATTGAAGACCAGTTGCGATGATTGCAGGATCAAGAGTTGGAGGAACTGGACGAGGCATTTTTCCTCGTGGACCAAGAACAACACCGAGATATCGTCCAATCAGTCCCATGTGAGGGACTTCAGAAAGGAAGAAATCGTATGCGTTTGCGATTTTCTTTGCTTTGCCTTTATTTCCGCCAAGGTCTTCAATTTCTTGAGGAGTAATGACGTGGATACCAGCAGCTTTTGCTTTCGTTGCTGCTTCTCCAGCAGCGAACATTGCGATTTTAAGTGCTCGGCCACGTCCTGAAGGTAGACGAATTTCTTCCTTGATACGGTTGTTAGGATTCTTCAAATCCACATCTCGAATAGTAAATGCAATGTCAACTGACTCGACAAATTTTCTCTTAGGTGCACCTTCAAGTGCGTCCTTGATTGCTTGATTAATTTTGTTTTCCATTTTCGTTCACCTCAGTGGTCAGCGAGACGCTCAAAGACGCCTCTACCACGGTTCGTGATTTTCAATTAAACCGCTCGTCCCATTCTCCTTTGTTAATGATTGCGAGGGCATCATTGGCCCAGTGTCCGTCGATCTTGACACGCATTGAAACGCACGTTCCAATGACTTCTTTGGTTTGCGCCTTCAAGTCAGCGCCAGTCAGGTGACCGAGGCCGTGCTTCTCTTGAGCAACTTCCATTGCTTTCTCGAGGGGCAAATCTTCGACTGCAGCGTCAACACTACCATTGCACTTCTTTACACCAAGAGCTTTGATGATAAGTTTGGATGTCCAAGGTTTCGGCATTGTTTCAACTCCATTGCTCACTATGTGGGCATTCAGCCGACAAAACACCCCTATATAATCGCGCTGTGCGATGGGAGTTGAGTGACTGAGCCCGATAAAATCACTCGACACGCTCCACGACACGAACGTGGTCGCCACGCATGTTGAGGGTCATTGGAATTGGTTGTTCATACAATTCCATACTGACTTCTTCTTTGGATTCTGCTACACTGAGGACACGAGCCTTTTCGCCCTTGAATGCCCCAGTAACGATTTCGACGATGCATCCCACTTCGATTCCAGAGGTTACAGCCTTTGGCTCGAGGTAAGGAAGAATATCTCCGAGAGGAGCCTCGCCAGGAAGAACGGTCTTAGCGTTCTTGAGAGGTGTTTGGTTCAGTCCTCGACGGGCTGCTGGATCTCGGCCACCGGAACGTCCAATCAATTTCTCAACATGGTGAAGAGCGCTTGATTCGATAAAGAGATAGCCTCGCATTCCGGTAGGGTGAAGAATCGACATGATGTCTGGAAGAAGTGCTGTGAGAGAACCACTTCCGTGAAGACGGTTATACATTTCATCAGCAACACGTTGTTCAGAGCCAATTGCTGTCTTCACGATGTAAAGGAAAGAACCGACTGAGCCATACATTTCGCGGAACAATTTGTCATTGTTCTCCATATCGAGGTTGGAAAAGATACAGTTGTAGTTTTGAAGAGTTCCCGGGTCAATCCATTCAGATTCAACATAACGGCCTGTAGGCGCGACTTCTTGGGTGCTTGAAACAACCAAAATTGGTACGACATCAACAAGTGAACGCCCCATGTCAACGCCTCGCTCAGGGCCTGAGCCTTGATAGTGGAGTGATTCGACAGGGATTCCTGTCGATTCTGAAACTCGAGCGAGAACTTCTTCAGGTGTGTCGCCAATACCCCAAACGCCATCCCACAATGCGGGGAAGTCGCCATCGGATTTACTGCGGCGCAGCAAAAGGAGTTTCTCTTCAAATCGAACGTATGCTACAAATGCTTCACTCATTTCATTCATCTCCAATATGTATTCAGTTTCCGATGTTCAATACATCGAAAAGCCAAGGCAGGAAGTTGTCCATCAAGACCAGCATGGCGAAACCAATTGCACCAAGAACAAACAAACCGATACCACAGATAATGGAGGTTTGCTTAAATTCTTGAGCGGACGGCTTACGAGCCATTCGGATAATACGTGCCCAAGAACCCCGAGAGATTCGGCGGAATTGGGATTCAATCCAGTCTTGACGGTCCTGAACTTTATCTTCGAATGAGCGTTTTTCTGCAGTTTCACCAGACATGGTACAACCTCGGGCCTTCAACGCCACCTACCCTCCCAATATAACCACTCCGTCGCGGGATGTGAGATAATCTCTGCTCAAATTTCAAGATTTTGCGTTGCGAGGGTTGATGTGGGAGTGACGGAGAAGAGCGTCCAATGGCGCAGCAAGACCCCTATTCAGTTTTGGGCGTTGGCCGTAATTCAAGCGATGTTGAAATCAAGCGGGCGTTTCGCAAAAAAGCACGCCAATACCATCCGGACCGGAATCCGGACGATGCGTCTGCTGAAGCGAAATTCAAAGAAGTTCAAGCCGCGTATGAATCAATAGCAACTGCAAAAGATCGAAATGAATTCGAACAACAACAACGCATGTCTTCTATGTTCGGCGGAGGGGGAGGTGCCTCCTTTGGCGGAGGGGGAATGGAAGATATCCTCGGCCAGATGTTTGGCGGAGGGGGACGGCCACGTGGAGGAAATCCATTCGGTGGCATGGGCCAACAACCTCGACAAAGGCAGAGACGCCCCAAAGGCTCAGACATTGGGGTTAGCCTTGATTTAACAACTGAAGAAGCAGAAAAGGGCGGCGTTTTTTCGTTCTCATTTAAGCGGCTCAAACAAAACCAGCTTGGTAAGATGGAAGCGACATCAACAACGTTGCGTACTTCGGTAAAGGCTGGCATTAAACATGGTACAACGACCCGAATGAAAGGGCAAGGTCACGACCACCCAGAAGGCGATGCTGGGGACGTCATGTTAACGATTCGAATTCAATTTGGCGAAGGGCGCTTTTGGGATGGGGAAGTTCTGGTCCAAGAAGTACCTACTCCTTTCAGCACTCTCATGCTAGGTGGAAAGGTCAAAGTGACGCTTCCTTCAAACAAGAAAATTATGCTGAGTGTTGCTCCCGAAACATTGGTCGGAGATCGCCAGCGAATTGCAGGCGCAGGTTACGATGGTGGAGACTTAGAACTTGAGTTCGTATTACCGGATTATGATGAATTGACTCCCCAACAAAAACAAGCTCTTGAGACACTTAAAGACGCTGGATTGTAGGTGTGTGTATGGGTCGTCGAGGCAAACACAATAATCGTGGCTCAAAAAACCACACCAAAGGCCCACAACTTTCAGACAGTGAACGTCTTTGGAAACGCCTTGCAAGCCACTTTTCTCATGAACAGGAAAACTGGAGTGCTGAATGGAGTGGAGATTCGATTGCAGACTACCTTATTCAACGGGAAAAGCTCGACATCGAATTTGCTAAAGACCAACGCTCAGAACGGGCCTTTCGCAGTAGTATCGGCGAAATTATAGCCCATGCTCGTTCTAAAAATGAACATTTTGTCGAAGTAGAAAACAAGTGTGTGCGAATACGAACTCCAAACGAGACGGAACAAATCAAATCTTCGACTTTAGATTGGAAGGCCTTTGTAGCGACTCATGCCTCCAAAGGGAAGACTGGTCTGCATGGACGCCCTGCAATCATCCAAGAAAATGCCCATCTCATTCCGTCGATGAACCAGGAAGATATTGAGCGGTACGCATTATTGGAAGAGGTTTGGATGGCTCATTTGAGCGGAAATGATTACCCCGATTCCTTTTCTCTTCTCAAAGATGAAGTTGTTCGTTCATGGGGCAAATTTGATCTGGTTCGTGAAGCGAGATTCATCGCAAATCGGCGCTCAGGTTTGCGGTTCCGAGATGCCGAGCCGAGTATGGCACTGCTCCTCATTCAGTCCGGCCGCATCAATGCTCGAAGTCTGCTCGATTTACGGCTTGAGAACAAACGAAAAGGAGGATGGAATCCCTTTCCAAGAACCTATGATGAAGCACTGGTAGAGGCTGCAAACCGCTTACCTGAGTTGGATGGTGATAGCGAAATTTCTGAGCATAGGAGAGATTTACGCCACCTTCCATTTGTCACCATTGACCCGCACGATGCAAAAGATTTCGATGATGCTGTCTGCCTTGTGGAGGATGGCGGCGCCCGAACATTGTGGGTCGCCATTGCTGATGTTGCGCATTATGTTCGACCAGATTCACGATTGGATGGGGCTGCCCGGGCACGTGCAACTTCGGTCTATTTACCGCATGCAGTATTACCAATGTTGCCGCCTCGACTGGCAGATGATTTGTGTTCACTTCGCGCAGGTGTTGATCGGCTTGCAATGGTGGTTGCGATGGAAATTGATACCCATGACGTCATCGTAAAATGCACTGCATATGAAGCAGTCATCAGTGTTGCTGAAAACTTAGCCTATGAAGATGCACTCGACAATCCACGATTTGCCGGAATGTTCTCATTGGCAAAATCCTGGCAAGCCAAAGAAGTTCGACTGAACATACAAAACGCCGAATTACGTCCAAGATTGCACGGTGATGAAAGCATTCGAGTCGATGTGAAATGGCCGAATGCAGCGACACAAATGATCGAGTCGTTCATGGTTGCAACCAACGCATCAGTCGGACATCTGCTCGGCAAGGAGGGCGCACCTCTCCCATGGCGATGTCACACTCCGCCAGACGCCCTTGAAGTCGAAGAACTCAATGCAAAATTGGATGCTCTTGGTGTCGATATTGAATTGCCTATGCCGAGTATACGAACGCATGGCCAATCAGAAGAAAGCGAACTCACTGACCTGCTCGCAGGCTGGGCTGGCGGTTCAATCGATACATCAGGTATGCAACCTACCGAGAGAGAAACACCCGATAACGTCCCGGAATATCTCTCCAGTGTCCTTGATTCTAAAGCACGTCAAGATATTCTTGATGCACTTGAACGCGCTCAAAGACAAGCATCAGAACTGAAAGGGCCAATTCGTCGAGTTGTGGACCAGGGCCTTTTCCATCTCATGCAAAGAGCGACCTACAGCGAAGAAAACCTTGGACATTTTGGACTCAACCTCGATGCCTATGTTCACTTTACCAGTCCAATTCGTCGATATCCTGATTTGATGGCTCACCGTCAATTGAAAGCATATCTACGCAATGAGGCGTGGGTTCATTCGCTTGAGGAAACTGCCAAAATTTCCAAACATTGCAGCGAGCAAGGACATACTGCAAAGCGTATGGAATGGGAACTTGTCGCCAATGCGTATCACCTTCATTTATTGAGAGGAGGGAAGATCGGTGGCGAAAGTTCAGCTGAATCAACGCCCCTGGAACACACGTCATGGAATGCTCGAATTACCGGTTTACGCACGCCATGGGTCTTCTTGGATTTGGCAGACGATGGTGCAATTCACGGTCGCATGCACCTGCGGCAAATTGGTGGCAAAACACAGATGAGTGTTGATGAATACGGGCTTGCAGTCATTCCTGCAGAACCTGACCAACGCGGTGAGCAACATCCCGTTGTTCAACTTGGCCAAATATTCCCGTGCCGTTTACGCGGCCTTGATGTATGGGCAGGTTCACTGGACTTGGCGCCAAATTAATTCTGTAGCACGCCTTTACCGTAGTCAAGAGCAAGCGTTTATATCGACTATAATAAACGCACAAACGATAAGATTCAACTGTCCATAAGGTGATGAAAAATGACCGGTACGCACACATTTTCCATCGACATCAGCGGGATGTCGTGCGGTGCATGCGTGGCCTCGGTCGAAAAAGTGACCTCACGAATCGAGGCAGTGGCCGATGTTTCAGTCAATCTTGGGTTGAGTAAAGCACGTGTCGAACTGAAGTCTGAAAGTAATGTTTCCAAATCTCAAAAAGAAGTTCTTGCCGCAATTGTACGGGCTGGATACGAGGCGAAAATCGTCAGAAACAAGCCGGTTCTCATTGACCAAGCCAAACAACAGTTGCGATTTCAGAGAAACAAAGCAGCCTTCGCCCTTTTACTGGCATTACCAACCCTCTACCTGTCTATGTTTGCTGAAGACATGGGCGAAATTGCAGGTTTAAACACGCGCCTGCTCCTTGCAATGTTCGCGACAACGCCCGTTTATTTTTGGTCGGGCTGGGCGTTCCACTCGAAAGCTTGGACTTCCTTGCGTAACAGAACGGCAAACATGGACGTTCTCGTGCATTTGGGAACGACTGTCGCTTTTGTGTGGTCTGTTCTGCTTACACTCGCTCCATTGATGTCCTTTCTTCCATCGATGTTCTCAACATCAACACACGTCTTCTATGATGGGGTTGTATTCATCATTGGATTCATTTTGTTAGGGAATTGGATGGAAGCTGCTGCAAAAATCAAAGCAACTGACGCCATTCATTCTCTGATGCAACTTCAACCAAAAGAGGCGCGATACGTTACCGATGAAGAGCATAAGCACACAGAAACTCGAGATGTTGACGCAATTGCTGTAGGCTCGTTAATCAAAGTACTTGCCGGAGAAACAATTCCCTTGGACGGGGTATTGTTCCAGTGCAAGGCCAGTATTGATGAGTCAACCATGACGGGGGAGCCTTACCCCGTACGCAAAACAGACGGCCAAGAAGTCGTTGCTGGAACCATTGTTCTTGATGGCAGCGTCTTCATTCGAACAACTCGAGTTGCAGATGACACTTTGCTTTCAAACATTGTCGACTTGGTCGAGGAAGCGCAAATGGGTAAAGCTCCAATCCAGCGTTTAGTTGACAGAATTGCTGCAGTATTTGTGCCAATTGTCGTGCTTCTTGCCGTGCTTGCAGCGTGTTTCTGGCTGCTCTATCCAAATTCGAGTTCTTACAATCCTATGGAGACAAACGCTGAGTTAGCCATGATGGTTTTGGTTTCAAGTTTAGTTATAGCATGCCCATGTGCACTTGGCCTAGCAACACCTACCGCATTGATCGTTGGAACTGGCGTAGGTGCACGCTACGGGATTTTAATCAAAGGAATAGAGGCGCTCGAACATGCACATTCGACCGATACTTTGGTTGTGGATAAAACTGGAACATTGACCTCAGGAAAACCTCGAGTGAGCCATATTGAATTACTTGATTGTGAAGTCAAAGAAATCTTGTCCATTGCTGCGGCACTGGAAGAAGAATCGAATCACCCTCTTGCATCTGCAATTCGCACTTCATGGTCCAACGTCACCGCAGAGCGGCCGGATGTAAAGGGAATTCAAACCATGCCTGGGCTAGGAATGATTGGTGATCTTGACGGCGCAGTTGTAGCAATAGGAAATGCCGAATTGATGGAAGATGTCGGTGTTGAAATTACAGAAGAAGTTCTACAGAAACTTGCTGCTGCCGCAAAGAAAGGCGTCACCTTGGTGATGGTGAGTATGGGCCTTAGATTGCTCGGATGGATTGAAGCAAAAGACCGGATTCGAGAAACCTCCAAACAGGCAGTCAAACGAGCAAAACAAATGGGCTACGATATCATAATGCTCACGGGTGACCGAGAAGAGGCTGCACAAACCGTTGCAGAAGAAGTGGGCATTGAAACGGTTATTGCCGGAGTTAAACCTGATGAAAAAGCGCACCAAATTGCAGCTTTACAAGCGAAAGGAAAGACGGTCGCAATGGTTGGAGACGGCATTAATGATGCTGCTGCTTTATCGATGGCTGATGTTGGACTAGCAATGGGGGCTGGCTCTGACATCGCTTTAGATGCCGCAGACTTTGTATTGCTTCGTAACGACTTAATCGATGCTGTCGCTTCACTCAACCTTGGCAGAAGTACAATGCGACGTGTGCGCAGTAACCTTGGATGGGCGTTCATTTACAATGCAATCGGTATCCCGTTGGCAATGGGTGTATTGTTACCGTTCACTGGATTCTTACTTCCACCTGCCTTTGCCGCTGCTGCAATGTCTCTCTCTTCGGTCAGTGTTGTAGGAAACTCTCTGCTTCTACGTTGGTGGAGGCCAAGTCTCGAATAAGTTCAAGAAGGACCTCTCAATGGTTCAACCATGGACCAAACTGTACATTACCTCTCAATTTCAGGCATGACCTGCGGTTGCTGCTCTGGACGAGTCACGCGTGCATTAGAGGCAACTCCTGGCGTCCTCAAAGCGCTCATTTCTTTTGAAGACAACAACGGAAACATCTTGACGAACGCTGATGTCAACAGATCAACACTGGTTGAAGTTGTCAAATCAGTAGGATTCGAAGCATCCGCTTGAAGCGTTTGTTTCAAATCCAAGAGGCGCCGCCATCTGTTTGCGCGGGGGTCGCCCAGCTTGGTCAACGGCGGTGGGTTTAGGTCCCATTCCTTATCGGTTCGCAGGTTCGAATCCTGCCTCCCGCACTCTTTCAGTTTTAGAATACAGTCTCATCAGGTATTGATTTACACGGGTGAAACCTTGAGGAATCCAAACTGACTGTTATCCACTGCGACAACAGCCCCACCATCAATGGTAAGACAGATGTCCTCACCGGCCCAATCTCCATTTTCCGCACCTGCAAATGTTGATTCCCACTCTAATACTCCAGAAGAATTGAATTTGATAAGGTAGACTCGCCAACTATCGGAGCAGTCATCCCCATTACACTCAGAGTATGAGGAGTATTCATCTCCAGTTCCGGCAACAATGACAACTCCACCATCACCGGTAGCTTTGGCACCCCAAACCTCGTCGTGAATGTACGCAGGATTGAAACCTCTTGGGTTGCCTTTTTTCACTTCCCAAATCAAATCGCCATCGTTGCTTATTTTCATGGTATAGGTGTCCCAATTCTCCGTTCCTGACAAGGTGTGTCCAGAGAGAAAGAATGTCCCGTCTGTAGCGATATCAAAAGCAAAATTGTGATCACTTGAATCGCCACCATATGTTTTCGCCCAGATGATAGTCCCGTCTATTTCCATCTTAATTACTGCATAATCGAGAGCCTCTTCGGTTAGGCCTGAGATAATTAATTGGTTGTTGAAAAGTCCGATTCGGTATCCCTGAGCAATGTGAGAATTGAGACTTTGAGATGAGGTTTGATTTCCGTTTTCATCCATGAAAACCATGTGGCCTCTGCCCTCGGTGAAAAACGTATTTTCCCTATCTTCAGCTTGGATGTATCCCACCGCAGCGAATCCATTCTCAAGTTTAACGATGCTTTCGTATGCATCACTTCCACCGTTATTTTCAGACTGTAAAAAAACGGTTGAGCCGTCTTCTTTGTTCAGTTTGATTACCGTGCTGTCCTCATCAATTGCTCCAACGATGATGTATCCATCAGCCACTTCAATTGCGCTATTGCCGAGATTATGACCTGCACTTCCAAATTCTTTTTTCCACTCGAGGACCCCGTTTTGGTCAACCTTAGCAACCAGAACTTTAGCACTGTCCGGAATGAATCCCGTTTCTCCGATTTGTAAGAATCCTCCATCACTGCACGCCATAATGAAGTGTCCGTGTGACTCTTCTTGCGAACCAGAAACTGTAGATATCCACGCTTGTTGAGGCGCTTGGGCCAACTCTTCGGGTTCCAAAATAGTCATAATGTCTTCAAGAGGTTCGACGGACTCATCGGAAAATTCATCTTCCTCAGTTCCGTAACAACCAGAAAGAGAACTCACAACAAATAACAGGCACATTGTAACGGCCAAGTGCTTCTTCATTTTGCAAAGCAAGAGCAGGAGATTTATGATAATTCTATTGCAGAGAAACTCAGGACGAGTGACAAATGGATGAAATCATTTGACATTTCCGGAGATTTATTTTTATCCTCACCATCAATGTAAATGCAATGAACAAAAACAAAGGGTCTGAGAAAAAGCCTCATCCACCCAAACAAATCTTGCTTGGGGAATCAGACCATGAATCGGACACAAAACTCACGCAAAAAAATTCAATTTGGTCGAAGATTCTGACTAAAGAGGCGGGTTTTATCTTTCTTCCCGCACTGATTCTGATTGCGATTTTTGCGGGGATAGAAGCAGAGGAAGGTGGTGGGATGAAATGTAGCGCTCATGGGAACTGGAGCCAAGCAGAGAATCCGATTGAAATTAAAGGAAGAGAATATTCAGTTTATTCCGTTGATAAAGACGATTTTAGGATGATTTCCGCAGCATACATTCCTCCAGGGACAGATCGAACGTGTGATGTTTTCACTGATTGGAATCTTAAAAATAACGATGGTTTTCACATCCAAGTCGATGTTGATATTTACGGAGAAATACACGAACATTGTGAAGATGGCGCTCACAGATGTGAAGTAGCAGTACGTCAAGGTGGGCAGGAATGGATTGAACTCAATCCACGCGATTCAAACCAAGTTGGTGCATATTTTGCATACGATGATAGAGGTTTTCTAGAGGGGGGACAGATTTCCGTAGCAGTTGATAGTGAAAATAGGTTAGGGGGGATTGAAGTAACCGTCGGTAAAAGTACAGAATTCCTCTTCTGGTTTTCATTCCTTATCGTACCTGTCGGCGGAACTGTAGGCTTTTTCCTTGCAAAAAGAACTGGATATGACAACTTCAACCAAGGTATTGTATCCTCTATCAAAGTCCTCCTGAGAATTGGTTTAGTTGGCTTGATAGGATTCGTTGGTCTGTTATTCCTTATTTTGATGACTTGGTAACAAACGCCACTTCAATTCGAGAGGTCCTTGATTTTCTCAATCAAGTCCATTCGGCGGAGTCGCCAAACTCCGAATGGGGTCATTGCGACTGCAATGAGTATCACACCGCTCATCAGTTGCCAAGCCACGCTTGGAACAATGGTGACGGGCACAAAGAACTGCCAGGAAGAGAACGAGGCCGCTAGTCCGACTGCGCCACCGTATGCAAACAAAACGCCGACTATACCGCCAATAATGCCAATCAGCAGACTCTCAAAGAGAAGCATCAAGCCAAGGCTACGGGTTGATGCGCCCAATACTCGTAAAGTAGCCAATTCAAAGTCACGTTCTGCTACATTCATGATCATGGTGTTGAACATCACAACAATGGTGAACAGAAGTCCAAGATACATCATGGTCTGAAAAATCTGAGTTTGCTGGTCAAGCAGGCTGTTGATGCCATCGAGCAAAGTTTGCCGCTGAACAACACCTGTAGAGACTTCACCCAAAGCTGAATCAACTTCGACACCTTCTGGTAATTCCAGATAAATCGAAGTCGAATTAACGCCAAGAATTTCGCTCAAATCACCGCGAACGAAATACATCGTACGGGCAAGTTCAGCAGCCGCAGTTCCAACGATTTCAACTTCGTGTGGTGCACCGTTAATGTGTACAGATTGCTGGTCTCCAACATTCCATCCCAGGAATCGCATACTGCCTTCTTCCATCAAGACCTGAGTAACAGCCATATTCCCAGAAGGTGCGTTTCCATCCAAAAGAGAGACTGCACGCATGCCACTTTCGAATGAGTCAAGACCTACAAGAGTGAATGTTCGCTCGATATCTTCAGCATCGGCAACTGAACCAAGAGGCATTTCGATGAGCATTTCATAGTTGACAGAATTATTCTCTGCCCAATCAATAACCGGTTGTTCCCCATCCGGCATAATGTAGACTTGTGCATCCCAAAATTGGTCATCTTCAAGACCGCCAACCATTGTCTCTTGCAAGCCTGCAGACATCATTTGAATTGAACCAAACAGCATCAAAGAAATACCAACGGCAACAAAGGTCATCGTAAGTCGGATTGGTTTTCGAACGCTTGAGCGAATGGACAATCCAAGTGTCGTAGGCATCCATGATGTGAGGTTACGAAGGAGGTTGGAGCCAACTCGCATTTCATTTTGCCCACTTAACACTTCAAGTGGGTCGAGACGACTTGCTTTCCATGCTGGGAACGCACCAGAAAGGAACACAACAAACATTGTAGAACCAATGACGGTAAGATAAATTGATGACGGAATTGTACGCACAATGATTGGCATTCCGATAAGATCTTGATAGAAATCCAGCATTCCATTCATGCCCCATGGTCCCGCTAAAGCACCCAGTGTACAACCGATGCCGCCAATTGCAATTGGGGCAATGAGATAGCCGGTCATGAGCGATGAGCGTTCGACTCCAAGAGTCCTCAAGACCGCTATTTCCTTGGATTGACTTTGCACCAAACGTTGTAAACTCAAAACGATGGTAATGGACGCAATTGAGGCAATCATCACGGTGAAAGGAACGGTTGTTCGCTTGGTCCCTTCCAAATCTTGTCGCATGACTTCAACCGGCTCATTCTGTCCACGGTCTCGAACGCGTGCATCCAATTCATTGGCAGAGAGTGAAGTATCGACAATTCCTTTCAACACATCTATTTCTTCACCTTCATACTCTGAAGTGTCTGGTAAATCATAGGATGGTGTTCCTTCAACATCCAAAACAATCGTGTTACTTGTTCCGACTGCATTACCTGTGAGTCGAGCCATTCCTGTATCAGAAAGGTAGCCGACAACATATTGTCCAGATTCTGGAGGAAACAACGTTCCTTCAGGCGCCATAATGACATGAAGGGGGTGATAGCCAGTTCCAACGACAGTGAAGGATGCGCTCTCATTTCCAGCACCGATGTTCACCGTATCTCCAATCTCAATTTCAAGGGCTTCAGTAACGTGAGCATCGATGACAATTTCATCAGCAGTAACCGCAGTTCGACCTGTCGAATGCCCTTCAGGCATCCACACACGGTCAGCATTCGCATCTGCCGGAATACCGTGCCAAAAAGAATTGATAATGTGTTCACCGGTATCGTTGGTATGGAACATCGCACCTTGTGTAACAGTGCGCCCTTCACATGATACAAGAGAAAGAGATGCGGCTGAGTCTGAGTCCATTTCTGACATCAAAGAATCGCAGAAAGCATTGACTTGTTCAGGGCTCCAAGTTGCACTGCGATTGTCAATCCAAAGATCTGCCAAATTCGAACCGCCGTCTTCATCGGCTTGCATGGTGTCATACATGCCACCGAGATTGTGTGCATAACCACCAAAAGTAATACCAGCGAAGACGCCGACAAACACCATCAAAACAACGGCAATAAGCCGAAGTTTTGTACGCCAAAGGCTTCGTGCCAAGCGCTTATTCAGTAGATTTGACACCCTGAGACCTCCAATCACACTTCTTCATCTGAACTGTCAATCTTTTCATCCGAGATGATTTTACCACTGTCGATTCGAATAACTCGGGTTGCATACTTGACTAACCCTTCATCGTGAGTGACAAATACCGCGGTGATGTTCTCTTGCTTGCAAGCGTGAACCAAAGCCTCCATGACTTTGTTTGAAGTTTCAGTATCAAGATTTCCTGTCAATTCATCCCCAAGAAGAAGGGTTGGGCGCTTCGCTATACTTCGGGCAATCGCTACGCGCTGTTGCTGACCGCCACTGATTTCACCAGGGAAACGGTTCACTTCAGCTTCTAATCCTACAAGTTTGAGTAATTCTTTGGCTCGTTCAGCATCTTTCTTACCAGCCAATTCTTGGATAAGAAGGATGTTTTCAAGAACAGAAAGGTCTTGCAGGAGATTAAAAAATTGGAAGACATATCCGATGTTTTCTCTGCGGAAAGAGGTCATTTTTTCAGAATGCTTTCGAGGTACTTCTGCGTCTTGGAAGATGTAGTTGCCGTCGGTCGGACTGTCAAGGGCCGACAGACAATTCAGAAGAGTGGTTTTACCAGAACCTGAAGGTCCCAAAAGTATGACTCGCTCACCTTCATGAATCTCCAAGTCAATTCCATCGAGTGCTTTGACGACTCCTGCTGGAGTCTCATAGTGGCGTTTTAATCCGGTCATACTGAGCAATGTCATTTCTTCACCTTCTGAATTTGAGCCAATACGAATGTGCATGTGCATACCAATCGAGGCTGATGGTATCCGCAATTAGAGGCCCGATATATACTTGACCTCGTTTTGTCTTTTTACCCGAATCTTGAGGGCTCAAGAAGGAGTTTTCAAAGTGATGATGCAAAGGCTACGACTGCGTCGTAATCTGGCTCAACGCCAGGATTTTCTGCAACCCAGCGATGTTGGACAACACCGTTTGAATCGACAACGATAACCACTCGGTTCGCACTCATGTAGCCTTCAATACCGCCAAGGCCGACGAATGAAGCGTCGTATGCTTTGACAACATCTCGGTCGATGTCTGAAAGTAATGCAAACTCAAGGTTGTATTTACGAGCGAACTCAGCGTTGGCCCAAGGTGAGTCTACACTGATACCAAGAACAGTTGCATTGGCGCCGTTCAGCTTGCCAAGATTCTCTTGGAATGCACACATTTCCTTGTCACAAACGCCGGTAAAAGCGCCTGGATAAAAAGCGAGAATCACGGTTTGGCCGCTGTAGTCAGCAAGGCTAACGTCATTCTTCTCTGTGTTCTTTAGGGTAAAGGCTGGGGCAGTGTCTCCAATATTGACCATAGTGGTCCCAATCAGCACCGGCGTATATCCGTTTCGCAGTTTAAGCAAGGTCGAAACGATCCGCATTCATGACCTTGTTCCATGCACCGATGAAATCGTGGACAAACTTGTCACGGTTGTCGTCTTGAGCATAGACTTCAGCGATAGCACGAAGTTGAGAATTGCTTCCAAACACGAGATCGTAGCGAGTTGCTCGGCGAACGAGTTCTCCGCTAGAACGGTCGTGCGCTTCATAGGAATTACTACCTGTAGCCTTCCATTGAACATCCATATCCATGAGGGTCGTGAAGAATTCAGTTGAAAGATTGGTGTTGTCACCAAATATTCCACGGTCATCTGAGCTGACGCCCATTGAACGTAGACCGCCAACAAGGACCGTCATTTCAGGAGCGGTTAGACCAAGCAATTGTGCTTTGTCGAGCATCATTTCTTCCGGACTGACACTGTAGTTCTTCAACAAGAAGTTACGGAATCCATCAGAGACCGGTTCGAGAACCGCAAAGGAGTCAACATCGGTTTGAGCATCGCTTGCATCTCCACGTCCAGGCATGAACGGAACTTCCACTCCAGATGCCATTTCGATTCCAACGTTACCTGCAAGAACAATCGTATCTGCAACGCTTGCACCGTGTGCTTCAGCAAGAGGTGTAAGAGCGGCGAGTACCTTCGAGAGTTGCTCAGGTTTGTTTGCAGCCCAGTCTTTTTGTGGAGACAAACGGATACGAGCACCGTTTGCGCCGCCTCGATTATCAGAGCCTCTGTAAGTAGAAGCGCTCGCCCAAGCAGTTTCAACCATTTCCGAGATTGAAAGGCCGGACGACTTGATGGCTTGCTTCAATGCAGAGACATCATACGATGTACTTCCTGATGGAACAGGGTCTTGCCAAATGAGGTCTTCTTCTGGGACATCAGGTCCAAGGTAACGGGACTTAGGCCCCATGTCGCGGTGGAGAAGTTTGAACCAAGCACGAGCAAACGCGTCACCAAACTCATCTGGATTTTCATGGAAGTGCTTGGATATCTTTCGGTATTCAGGATCTCGAATCATGGCCATGTCAGCAGTCGTCATCATGGTTGGGACCTTGAGCGAAGAATCTTCAGCATCAGGTGCCATATCAGCACTGTCAGGGTTTGCAGGAGTCCATTGGTTTGCTCCAGCAGGGCTCTTGGTGAGTGTCCACGAATCTTCATACTTGAACAAGAGGTCAAAGTAGCCGTTATCCCATTGTGTCGGGTTTGCAGTCCAAGCGCCTTCAATACCACTGGTAATGGTATCTCGACCTTTTCCTGAGCCGTGAGCATTCGCCCAACCAAACCCTTGCTCCTCGATAGACGAGCCTTCTGGCTCGGAGCCAACGAGGTCTGCATCTCCAGCACCGTGTGCCTTTCCGAAGGTGTGACCGCCGGCGGTAAGTGCGACTGTTTCAGCGTCGTTCATTGCCATACGAGCAAATGTTTCTCGGATGTCTTGAGCGCTCAAAAGCGGGTCTGGATTTGAGTTTGGACCTTCAGGATTGACATAAATAAGTCCCATTTGGACTGCAGCCAATGGATTGTCAAGGGATTGGCGAGTATCGCCGTATCGGTTGTCGCCAAGCCACTCGTCTTCTGCTCCCCAGTAGATGTCTTCTTCTGGATGCCAAATGTCTGGACGGCCGCCTCCGAATCCGAAAACCGGCCCACCCATGGATTCAATCGCAACAATTCCGGTCAAGACCAAAAGGTCGGCCCAACTGATTTTGTTTCCATACTTCTGCTTAATTGGCCATAGGAGACGTCGTGCTTTGTCGAGGTTTCCGTTGTCTGGCCAGCTGTTAAGAGGAGCAAAACGTTGTGCTCCAGTGCTTGCACCACCGCGTCCATCACCGATTCGGTATGTTCCAGCAGCGTGCCACGTCATTCGAATAAAGAAAGGACCGTAATGGCCGTAGTCAGCAGGCCACCAGTCTTGGCTATCGGTCATCAGCGCATGAAGATCTTTCTTCATCGCAGCATAGTCCATAGATTTGAATGCATCTTTGTAAATGAAATTCTCACCCATCGGATTTGATTTCTTATCGTGTTGATGCAGTATCGCCAAATTCAGTTGGTTCGGCCACCAATCGTTGTTCTTCATTCCAGTACTTGGCGCACTCATTGCACCATGCATTACTGGACATTTTGCCTCATTGTTATTTTCACCCATGCCTTTCATATTCCGGCCTCGCGTTTCGGAAACCTCCAAGGCATATCAAGGTGAAGGTTTTCCTCGTTGATTGAATAGTTGGGGAAAACAACGGTTTACTTTTTTCGAGTCCAGTCTTTGTGTAAAATATGCGCAGGTATCGGAGGGGCTTCATCTTCAAGAGACATGACCTGTTCTGCAAGCCATTCCATCCACTCAAAATAACTCTGACGATTGTTCGTATTCCGCCAATCAGTGATGACTCTCTTCGTTTTTAGGAAGGTTACTACGAGTGCTCCTGCAAAATAATCATACATCAAATCCCAATCTAATTCCTCTCTATAAATCATCGCTCCGATGCTTTCCCATGTAGTCATAAGCGTGACAATGTCTTTCATATCTTCTCCGTGAAACTTCTCAAATTCTTCAGCCGACATGTTTTCCGGTGAGTTAAACACGACATGCATCCCGTATGCGAAAGTGGCAGAGTGATAAACTTCCGTTAATTTGAATGCTGCAGCACTTTCCCGGTCTTTACGCAGTTGATCGATTTGATACCAACTGAAAAGAAAAGCCCCTAGAATGGTAAGGAGACCAAAGACCTCAGCATATTGTGAAGCTGTTTCTAGATTCATAGGGCGACTAATGTAAGAAACAACATAGAGATTGTGTCAGCAGATTGAAGAGAACGGGGTTCTTGGGATATTTATGGCCAAGCCGCAGAAGAGTGATTTGGCTCACAATTGGACACTTGATGAATCGTGTGTTTTCCTTAACCACGGTTCTTTTGGTGCGTCACCAAAGTTCGTGATGAAAGAACTGCGAAAGTGGCAAGACATTCTTGAAAACGAACCAGTTCGTTTCTATGAAAAAATTGCCCCGGATGCCATGCTTAATGCGCGTATCTCTCTCGCTAAAATGCTGGTTTGTGACCCAGAGGATTTAGCATTGGTTGAGAATGCAACCTCTGGAGTGAATACGATTCTTCGTTCACTTGAATTCTCGGCAGGTGATGAAATTCTCGTACCCGACCATGCCTATCAAGCCTGTCAGAATGCCATTGATTATGTTACAACAAGATGGGGCGCAAAAGTGGTCACCTGTCGTATTCCTTTTCCACTTGAACATGCTGATGCCGCCTATGATGCGGTCATGTCTCAAGTGACTGACAAAACAGTACTTGCTCTCATCGATACGGTTACCAGCCCGACTGGATTATTGATGCCTTTTGAGAGAATTGTTCACGATTTAGAAGCAAAAGGCGTTCATGTGATGTTGGATGCAGCACATGGTGTTGGAATGATTCCTCTTCACCTCGACCAACTCGGTGCTTCGTTTACCACAAGCAATTGTCACAAGTGGTTATGCGCTCCAAAAGGGACTGCTTTCTTGCATGTTCGCAAGGACCTTCAAGCCAAAATCCACCCACTTACCATCAGTCATGGAATGACGTTTCCACTTGGAGATACAACTCGATTTAGACATGAATTTGACTGGACGGGAACGCGTGACTTCTCAGGACATTGCTCAATTCCAGTCGCCATAGAAGGAATGGCAGCAATGGTTGAAGGCGGATGGCCGGCAATAATGAAGCAA
Source organism: uncultured Candidatus Poseidoniales archaeon (assembly GCA_902520595.1). Classification (GTDB taxonomy): domain Archaea; phylum Thermoplasmatota; class Poseidoniia; order Poseidoniales; family Poseidoniaceae; genus MGIIa-L1. The sequence goes on from CABYOM010000001.1 coordinate 28,544, forward strand.
AACCATGACCTTGCTATTCAGGGGAGAAACATTCTGTGTGAACGTCTCGGCATTAGCCAGCCATGCCCTGATGACATGATTACCTGTATCGCAACCTTGCCACTACCCGGTGATTCAAGCGGAGGAATTCCGTTGCATGATTCAGATCCGCTTCATGAAGTGCTTTTAGAAAAATACGGCATCCAAATCCCCGTATGGACTTGGGAGTCGCCCAAGGGCCGTTACATTCGAATCTCTGCACAACTCTACAATCACGTCGATGAATACCACTATCTGGCAGATGCGCTTGCTACCGAGTTAAATCTCTAACAGGAACGGTTATTAGAATCCTGAAAGAGTGATGTTTGTGGTCCGAATCATTCAGCCTGCTGGGAAATCAGGAGCTCCTCTCGTTCGAATCGGACTTCTGGAAAATGTTGAGGAAGTCATTCTGCTCTGCTCGCCTGAATCGATGAATGATGAAGAGTTCGAGCGTATACAATCGGTCGCCAAAGAACTTGGGTCGAAAGCCAAATACACTCGCGAAATTATTCCAATCCTCGGAGTTACAGTTCCTGAAATTCTCGACAGATTGACTGAGGTTAAAGAAAAAATTAATCACGGGAGAATCGATGCAAAAATGCAGCCAACTAATTTCCTAAAAAAAATTATCCACTTAAGAACCAAATTTTTTAACAAAAAAAAATCCACTGGAAACAAGACACTTGTTTCGACAAATGGTAGCACCCTCTTATTCGGCAATTGTATTTTATCAGTGTTTTCGGAATGCGAAACACTTACCATGAATTGGAAAGATTCTACATATTTTTTGTCACGCGGTGTTACAAAAAAAATGCCACCTATGTCTGAGGACTTTGTTTGGAAAATATTTGGTCTTCAACACAGAATTAAAGAAGGCAAGAGTCAGATTCTATCGGATGGAAGAATCATTGCACAACCATCAAGCGTTTCGCTTCGAGGTGAAAAAATTTATTTCGAATGGGATAATGAGCCTTCGGACAATTATGATGCAGCAGAGGGAGCGAAAATAATTGCAAGTGAAATGCGAGCATTGTGTAGAATAAATGCCCCAACAAAATATGATTTTGTAGTCAGGGGTTCTACAAAGTTTGATTACTTTGACAGGTATACAATTAACACAAATAAACCAGTTCAACCAAACAGCATGTTCAAACCAGCATCAAACGAATTTTTTTCAACTATTCAAATGCCCAAATTTCCGCATGGTAAAGCCGCTTCAAATACATCTTGTCTTCACATTATCGTCAATGAAAGAGACATTACTCCAACTGCGTTTTCAATAATGTTACACAAGCCTGACCATGTCGTACTTTGGGTGCTAAATACTGCAATGAATGACCAAAAACGTGCAGAATTTGAAGGAAAAATAACTGTTTTGGTTCATTACTTGACTGGCGAAATTATTCCTAAACTCAAAGATGCCATCAAACCGGTGGGGAGTGGCAAGGCATCAGAATTTCTCGAACAAAACCCTCCACCTAAGATGGATATTGAGTTTCACATGGTCAGTCTCCAGGAACTAGGAGATTCACAAGTAATCTTGCCACAAATTCCACCAGTAGAGAAGATATTGGTGGAATTGAACTCAGGTTTTCTCGGACTTCAAGACCAAATGATGAAAACTTTATCCAATGCAAATACAGACTTTGAACGATGGATTACAGATTCTAACAAATTTGAAGCAGTCCGGATTTCGGATATTGGTGGGAAAATAAAGGGCGGAAATCACCCTAATTTATCGAGATTATTGTTGCGGAAAAGAATACCATTTGGAGGAACTATACTTTCGAATAAAGAAGATTATCTCCGTAAATTAGGGATTGTGCTGCCTATTCTTCTCAAAAATAAGAGGTTCGAAAATGGCCTTTGGAGGCCAAAAGGTGGATTATTCGTTAATGAAAATGGGAATAATATTGAAGTGAAAGGCAAGAAGTTTCGTCCAAGATCAATAGTAATATCTTCAAACTCATATTTTGAAGTGAGACTCGACAATGAAGAGTACTTTTTGACCTTCGGAAAGAGTAACCATATGGTTGGAATATGGTTAGAAGAACTCGCTGCTTACCTCATTCATTTCTATTGGAAAAGTCATTTTTCAGTGTATGGAATGGAATCCAAACTAATTGCAGGAAATTGGATGCTAGGTACCTCGGATGATGTTGACATTTACTGTATTACAGATTTTGGTGAAGTCATTGGCGAGGCAAAGGCCATTTCTAGGCTAGATTCCTCGAGAATTTCACCAATAATTGGCCAACTTTCAGGTGAAACCTTTGTTGTAGGTACTCGACATGGGCAAATGCCTATGCTAGTTATTGCTACTGATTCGTCTCCATTCGACGAGATAGCTAATCGAGAAGGGGTCGTCATATGCAGTTGGTGGGAACTTCAGTATCCTGAACGAATCATGCATCGATTCAAAACTGGCAGACGTAGTGAAGAAGAGTTGGCCGAAATAGCGGCTTTGAATGTGAAAGTTGCTGCTGCTAAAGAAGAGGCTGAAAAGAAAGCAAAAAAAGAAGCTGAAAAGAAAGCAAAAAAAGAAGCTGAAAAGAAATTCAAAAGGCCTGCTTTCGTTCTCCCTTTGTTTTGGAAACATATGCCTGATCAAGCAAGCTTTTTGGAAAAACCCATCGAAGAACAGAAGAGGCTATCAAATGAAAACAAGGAAGAACGCCGCAAAAACAAGGTATATTCGCCGGAAGTTCAACAAAATACTTTGTTTGCTGGAACTGTGAATTATAAACAGTTCAAACTACTCGACGATGGCCCTAAAAAAACTATTTCTATTTCTGGAGTTGAAGAACTCAAGGAGGCTGTCATCGCAATCGCAAAACCAAAACATAAAACCCTATTTGGAAAGACAGGCGATGCAGTTACAGAACGTGAAGAGGCGAATGGTTACGATATCCGAGTGGTTGATATCTCTCTAAAACCAGAAACTTTGGCTACTGATGAAAACATTACAGCATACCTTCTCGACTGCTACCCAATTCTTTCAGAAGATGAAAAAGAAGAATCATGAATTGGATTTATTCTACTCCCGAGTTTTCTTTAATGCAAATAGAGGTCACCAATGATGACGTTTGAACTCAGCAAAAACCGCATGCTGCTCACTTGAGCACCTTTTTGTAATAGATACCCAAGGACATTGTATGACTGCTCAGCCAACTGGTTCTCTCGACCCGTGGTGCAAAGATGGCAGCGAATGTAAACCCGAATGGGATGCAGAAAAAATGGGCCATGAACATCCTCTGGAATTTATGGCGGAGTTACTGCAACAGTGGCCCACTGGTGCGCCAACTGTTGATTTAGAAGACGAAGAGCGTCACCTACGTTTCATCCAGATTGTAGCTGGTTATCCTGAAATCGGCAGAGGAATGTATCCTCTAGACTGGCCGACACACCCAATGTCTGTGAAGGCGCTTCAACTCTCATTATTTCTCGATAGTTTGGCTGTTCCTGAAGAATTAATTCAAAATCCTTCAATTAAAGCACATTCCGTTCGAAGTGCAATATTGGCTTTGGATGCTCGAAAATACGAATATGGAAAAAAAGGGAAATTGGATAAAACCCAACTCCAGTTATTACATGGAGAATGTTTAAGTCTGCTTTTCAAAGTAATTCGAGTCTATGTGAATTGGGAATCAAGCATTGATGAAAATGGGGATAAATCAGCTTCCCATTATGAACATTTATTTCTAAATAACTTACATTCTAGCCAAAAGAAGCGGCGAGAAGGATGGTGGTTCGATTCCAATTCGGAAAAGAAATTCAAACTAGATCTGGCCAAATCTGAACAAGTGAACAGAGAGCAACATACTCACCAAATTAAACTCGGTTCTATTCAAAAATGGATTCAAGAATGGTCAACAGAAAATTCAAAAAATTACCCATATGAAGAAAACACTCGTCACAACTTACTTATTGGCGCATCTGTGATGTTAGAGTGCTTATTCGCCAAAATCAGGCAACATATAATCACAGAATACCGGCCAGGATGCGTCATAATTGATGGAGGTGGTAGAATTGAATTTCTCACGAAGAACGGTGATGTAGAGAGCGAGATGAAGAAAGTAATTGAAAACTCATTTCTAATTTCAAAGAACCATCATCACCCGTTTCAAGATATTATTGAACGAACTTTGCGCGAATACGGGGATGGAAGAATAAACAAACCTCAGTTTCCTTCAATAGAATGGGACACTGATACCAACCCTCCGAGACCTAAACGGTCTGCTTACGAAAGATTCATCGGAGATAAAAGAGCTATCGAATTCTTTCCCCCAATAAAGTACAACGGTGAAGATCTCTACGAAGAGACGGAAAAAGATCAATTTGGCTGTTCGTTGTGCTCCAATGAAGATGGCCCCCTCGAATCAATATCTAAATCTGTAAAAAAGGGTCAATTTAAAATTCAAGATGTTTGTTTTCTACATGCTCTTATGTTTCGAATTGGAGAGGCGCAGCAAAGGCGCGACTCAAGCATTCGGCGAAAAGGAAAGAGCATTCCAAAATCAGTGGGAATTCATTCATGTACATTTCTAGACCTCAATGCCCTCGGTTCAATGTTTGGCACTCCAATTTCAAATACTCAAAACATTATGGAAAAAATACTCCACTTTCACCATCAATCAAAGAAAGATGGTGTTTCACAAAAGCATTTACTGGTGATAGAACAAAAACGTAAAAACAAAATTGGAATGCAAAACAAGGTTCGCCAAATGTTAGAAAATAACAACGTGATCACTCAATCAATACTTGATGAAGAAAATGATGAGAATTTCAAATTGTATATACTTGAAACTCAAGAGCAATTAAGTACTTTCAAAGCCCGTAAGTCTTTCAGGTTTAACTCAAAATGGTGGAGTTCTATATCTCAAATAGTTGATACGGATTCAAAACATTTTGGTGAAATTGGAGCATGGGTTGCTGCAGGAGACGACCTTCTCCTTGTGCGAAGGGGAGTCATTGGAGAAGAAGATGAAACACTTCAACAACAACTGAATGAACTTGATAAATTATTGAAACTTGAATTTCCGAATTCAGCCATAAAATTCTCATTTTGTGCAGGATTAACTAATAGAAAAAGTTCCAATGTTGAAGGTCAAAAATGGGAAAAGATACCCGATATGATTCAACGAGCAAGAAAGAAAGAAAAACAAGCGAAAAATTATTGGAAAACGAGAGCTGATAAAAGCGACCGTGATGATTTAATCTCAGAGTATGACTCAATTAGTGGAAGTATTAAACGTAAAAAAGGCTGGAAATTGATGAGTGAATGGGTTCCAGAAGACGGGCCTGTTTATTCAATTCCTTCAGTGAGAGAAGGAGTACCAAGAGAAGAAGAAAGTATGATTTATCATTCAAGCATCTATGATTGAAACAGAATGAACATTGAGAGGCGTTCAAGAACAATTGTGCTTTAATCACGCATCTGCCATGGCCTTCTCATCAGAAAGACCTTTGAGTTCGACTGGATTCAACTCGATGATTGGCTGTGTTTTTGGATGGATTTTCAAGGCGAATTTCACGGGTAATTCTTTTTTCAATCGGATCAATCGCTTGTTTTCAGCAACGAGCTCTTCATTCACTTTTTGCATGTCTTCAACTTTCTGAATGAGTTCATTGACACGTTGTTCGAGCGCTTCACGTGCCGCAGATTCCTTCTTCAGTTCTGATCGAAGCAGACGAGTTGTGTCTTCAATTTTGCCACCCAACTTCATTTGCAATGCTGCTCGAGCAGTGGATTCTTCCTTTACTTTCGTCGAAACCTGACTGATTTCTCTCTCAAGTTGGTCATGTGCACGAGAGAATTTATCCTTGATCGAATCAAAACTCTTACGGATTTGTGGAACCTTCTTTGACAACATATCATCAAGCTCACGGCTCAACTTATCGATGGTCTGGAACCGTGCTTCGAGAATATCATCCTCGTCTCCAAGTGCCTTGCGATGACTGTAAAGCAATCCTGGCATAATAAATGGAATTTCTTCCTTTCCTTTTACATTCTGGAAATAGCGCATTCGTGTCAAGAATTTATTGTACCGTGCTTCAAGGTCTTCACTGAGTTTTACAACCGCATTTGCAGATTGAGCATCTTCATTTCGTGCGGCTTTTTCCGAGATAAAAACCCCGTGTTCTTTTCGGAGCGGGTCAACAACAACAGCGACAAAACGGCCGTCTTGACGGTTTGAGCGAAGATGGCCAAAGGTGTTGATATCAATTCCTGACAAGAAAATACCGATGTCTGGGTGAGTGTGAATCCATCCGATAATCTGAATGTTTGGAGTATGAGGGCCGCCACATCGACTGTTGGCCATATCACAAGCATCCATTGCCATAGCGAGAGCTCCTCCGTCAAATTCACAATACCCTGGACTTGCTTCAGTTTGTTTTGGAAAGAAACCACAGGTAACGACATTATTTCCATTATGGTCAATATGTCCAATCAACAAGCCACCCATCTCAAGACGGCCGCGTGGCTGAGTGAACACTGTCGTTTGGTCAATAATTTCCTGAGGCACCAATGCTGGGTGGTCTTTCACTCGAGCCGTTCGGCGGCCTCCACCCGGAATACGTTGTGGAACGACAAAGAACGAACGGCCAATCATATCGTTGGCCATAAGATTGGATACAACTTCTTGGTGGTTATCGCGCACTTCTAAAGGAGAACCATCGCGAGGTCGCAGACCTGCTCTTTCAACGACCTGCATTACCGTCTCGCCAGGTTGTGGATTGATGTTATGTCGTGAACCATCTTGCATGATGAGGGTCAAATGTGCTTGTTTATTCGGGATTTCGTCAAGATCGATACCTTCGTCCCAATCGTCATCAAATTCAATTCCAGCCCCACCTGCAACTTTCGCAACACCGACGTAAATGGTCGAGTCGCGATGCGCGGCAGCATTGTTATTCGAAATGACTGAACCCATCGCGTCATAAATGTCGAACTGTCCTTTCGGTGCGAGTTTCATATCCTGAACAGCTTGCTTCAGGGTGGCATTCTGAGGTACTTCGACCCGTTGCTTTTGGGTTTGATCAAGGGTGTTGGCTACAGTCAGGGGTATCATTTGGTTTTGCATGTTTTTCATCTCCGTTTTGGGTTTTCAATTACTAATTTTGTGAAGTGTTTCTTATTCTGTTAAATTTGACATCTAGGCGTTCAATAGATTTTGAATGTGATTGATGTAAGCACCAATCCGGCGAATAGGGTCGTTTCCAATTTGATTCAGATGTGGTAGAATCTGGCCATGACAAATCCAATGGCTTGGTTTATTGGTTCCTGGAAGCGTATTGCTTGAGCCTACTCCGTAGGAAACACTTGGCGTATTTCCATTAAAGATGGAGACACTGGGTCGTCGCGTGATTTGGTCGTGGTTGAGCACATATGCGTGAGGTAAGCCAGATGATGCGTTTGGGCAATGAATGGCAATTTGCCAAAAACCGTTACTGGTTTTTCCTTTGGATGGAAACTGAAGAGAAATCATAGAGGTATGAGTTGCGTTGGTATGAATTCGAACTGGGCGAAGAGATGGATACTCAACTTTGAGTTCTGCCAACCGTTCACGCGGGATGCCTGAAGCTCCACCTGCAACTTTCGCAACACCGACGTAAATGGTCGAGTCGCGATGCGCGGCAGCATTGTTATTCGAAATGACTGAACCCATCGCGTCATAAATGTCGAACTGTCCTTTCGGTGCGAGTTTCATATACTGAACAGCTTGCTTCAGGGTGGCATTCTGAGGTACTTCGACCCGTTGCTTTTGGGTTTGATCAAGGGTGTTGGCTACAGTCAGGGGTATCATTTGGTTTTGCATATTTCCATCTCCATGGGATTTCAGTTGTTGTTTTTTCGCGATTTATGATATCGGAAATTATTCGGATTCTTTTGATTCGATCGATTATCTCTTCTCTGTTTCTTTGTTTTTGCGTTCGCCATCTTTTTCATCTCCATTTTTACTTCATATCGTCAATAATTGTTATCGTAATACTCTTCACGTTCATCGGGGGTGTCACCAGGCATGTCTGCATACTCAGCAGGTTCTTCTTCTGGATCGTAAGAGTCTTCATCTTCTTCGATATATTCGTCCCCTTCCTCGTAATCATCCTCGTAATCATCATCGTAATCATCATAGTCGTCATTCATGGTGTTCTGAGAATCATCATAATCTTCTTTTGAGTCGTATCCGCGAGACTGATAGTAAGCGTCGTTGTTTGGGTTCATCTGGTTCGAGCGGTTATCATCTGAATGTTTTGACATGTTTTTCATCTCCGTTGGTTTTCAATATCTTATTTTGTGAAGTATTTCTAATTCTGTTAAATTTGACGTTTAGCCATGACGTGGGCAAGACGAATCATTGCAACAGGCTCCGCAAGAATCGTTGATACAGTCAGCAGCAGCGAGATTACCGCAATCACATGTATCTGAGCACCCGCAATTGCAATTCTTGGAAGAAGAGCATGTAGCCCCACCTGGTCCTTCATGGCATTCTTCATTAGCGGCAATACATGTGTCTCCACATGGTTTTCCGATACAGCATACTGGGTGTCCGTTATTTGGCATATTTTTCATCTCCGTTGGTTTTCATAATCTTGGGTTGTTAAGATTCCAGATAGTTGTTAAATTTGATAATCTCGGATAATGGCCGAGGATCGATACTTTCTCCTGTTTGTGAATCAAACAGTTTGTATGATGCTGATTTTCTATCTCTGTGCGCGAAAATTAGTCGTCCATGTCGATGCTTACCGTTCGCTTTGACGTGTTTGCTCCAAGAGATATAGAGTGCCTGAACTAAGATTGTTAATCCTGTAATGTATACGATACAATGAGAAAATAATCCAAATGAATTCAATACTCGATCGGTAACTCGAATATGTTCTTCAAGATTCATGACTTCCTCGACCGTATTTGGGAATATGCTCTGACTGACAACTTCTGAAGTTAATTCAGAGATAATCTCGTGCCTGTTATCGGTCAAACTGAGTTCTACAATGTTTTGATAACCGCCTCCACAAGAAGCAATCACATCACTAATAATAAAAGACAATTTAAGCACCCACCTTTGCAGTATGTTGTTTTACATCTTTCATGGTCAGGAGGTAGCTTTTCTCTTCTCGGAAGACTTTCCAAGAAGATTTATTTTTCTTGAAACGACGCTGCGTTTTCGGTTTGTTCATTGTACTCGTTTTTGTTTTTCGGTATGTTCGGGACATTTGTTCACTTCCTTCATACAATGGCCTCAACCAGAAGATGAGTTTTCATTAAAATTGACAAAAAGCTAGAATATCCAAGCCAATAACTCACCAGCATAGGACAATATACCGACGATGACCCAGACAAGGAGTGCTATAATTGCAATAAAGAACCAAATTATGAACTCAAGAATTTCGTAGATGAATTCGAATATACTGATAATAAATTCGAATACACTACCTATGAAGTTTGCAACTGCCACTAGAAAATCAACGAACGATACACCAACTTCCCATAGGAATTCTAAGAATGCCCAAATTTCTTCAAATATCGGCAGAAGGGCGTTGAAAGCAAAGTAAGCACCACCCAGGATTAAGCCCATTACGGTGACAAAAACGATCGCTTCGAAAATTTCTGGTATTGACGAAAGAATGTTACCAAACAGGGAATTTTTTTCTGCCTGAACAGGATTTTGAGGCCGTTCAAATCTTTGATTATTTTGACCTAATTCAATTCTCCGATTCTTTTTCCCATGCTTTTTACAATAACGTGAACTGCAACATAATCTGCATGAATTGGTAATGCAAGTGCGGCTACCGGTGTTCCCACATTTACATCGAGGCTGCGGGTTGGCAACTCTTGGTTTGATCATTTTCGGATTTATATCCAAGAGAATTTTTGCAGGGAAGGGATTGATTGATCCCGCATCGGGATTTTCAAAAAGGTCTGCAAGGTCAATCCCTTCTTCCATATGTTCACTTCCAATTTGTTGTTACTTTCTCATTCGATAACGAAGAGAAAAAGAAATTAAATTTGATAATGAATCTCACGCCGAGGAATGAGTGACGGAAAGGAGAACATGTCCACACTCACAACGAGGAAGTTCAATTCCTGTGAACACCATACGTTCTCTGTAAGCGCTGATATCAACGGGAATCTTTTGACCACAACGGCAAACCAGGATAGAAACCCACTTTCCTTGAGATTCGACTTCATCATCAATCCAAAGTCTCATTCCATCCCCTCCGCCTTTGTGATTGATTGAGGGGGGGCATTCGTGTCTTCTTGGTCCCAAAGAGCATTTTCAAGTTGTTGAACACCGTCTTTTCGAGATACAATTCCCTGCGAAAGATTGCAATACACTTCATTATAACGCGCATTCCAATTGACCGAGCCAATACTCGAAATGTTTTGCCCTGTCAGGCGCTGAAGAGCAGAAATAGCTTGTAGAGAGCCTACAAAAGCGTTGGTAATGGCGAGTGAGGAAAGGGGTACTTCGCCATCTTCTTGACACGAATATACAACCTGGTCATGAGCAACTGAAGGACCATATATTTCGACTAAATTCGTATTTGAAAATTCGGTATATTGTGCAAACAATCCTGTGATTCCTCCGTTTACATACGGTTGATTTTTCCGAGCAGCGATCAAATCAGCAAGAACGCGAGGGCGCATTGCATCAAGACAGCCAAGAATAGCATCAGTGTGTTCAAGTTGAAGCCGTATTCCATCATCATTCAAAACCTCATAGTGTTGAAGAATGGATTCATCAGTGTCGAAAAGCAATTCATCAAGGGCAAATCCTTCTTCTTCATCGGTTTCAACGGTGTTTTGAGGAGATTGAAGGAGGCCATCATGCAGTTCGTAAGCGATTGAAATTTCGGCGTCGGGAAGGTTGCGATTCAACCAGTCTTTAGCAGCTTCAATTTTTGGCCTTCCAATATCTGCTTCGGAAAAAATAACTTGCCGGTTGAGATTATGACGTTCAACTTCCATATCTTTATCGAAAACAAGAAGTTGCAGATCACTAAAATTAGAATTTTTTAATCCATTCACGATCGAATGCAGCGCCCACGTACCTAAGCCTCCTGCCCCAACGATGGTCAAATGACCTGAAGGGTTGGTCTTTGGTTCAGGGAGCGTAAAACGCATGACTGGAAATTTAGGATGAATATTTTCATCCCCACCATACACCTGAAGTTTCTTGAGAAGTTCTTGTACCAAGGGAGTATCATCATCTAAACGCATCATTACTCGCTTATGGCCGGTTCCGTCATTTACAGAACGGATGTTGATGTGAGAATTAATTCCTTCAAGTTGGAAATCGAGATGATTGATACTTCCTTTCATCGAAGGCTCGTTCACCCGAACATTCACTGAAACGGAGACTTTTGGCACATCGACTGGAGTGTAGCACTTGGCTCGTCGAAAAATCTCACTCCAAATCAAGCATGCTGAAAGAGTAGCTAGAGAGGGTTCAAAAATCGGATGAGCGGGTTTTTCGCAAGGTGTGCCGTCGAGAAATACGCCTCCTTGGCCATAGGATACAAGTATCATTGATGGGTCATGTTTCCATTCGAAATCTATTGAATCATGAACCCATGAAAGAGTAAATTCCGAGCCTTCAGATTTACTCGGGAAATTCTTTACTCCCAATTGGTCAGCTAATTGCTTCATGGAGTGTTTCAATGCCTGTGGAATTGATTCCTCATCCACGAAAGTCACGTTTAGTGATTCTACTCTCTCTTGGTGAACCAGACCCCGTTGTCGACTAAAGATATCACTCATGGTATCACCCACTCGCCTTCATCATCATTATCGTCATCCCAATCGTCATCAAGAATCACATTCTTTTCAACGGAGGCAACGGCTCTCAACAAATGACGTGAAACGCGAAGACCTTGTTCCAAATCTTCTGTTTTCAGACATACCTCGGTCTTTTCAGCGATGCAGCGACGAGCTGAACAATGCTTGATTTGATCAATGAATCCCTTCAATTCTGCACCTGTGGCTTTGTCTCTCAAACGAAGAACTGTGTTCAACCATTCTTGATTGGAAATAGTTGATGGAATATCTTCAATCTGGTATTGGAAGAACTCAAAGAAGAGGTCATTGGTGAGTGGCCCAACCTCAATGGATTTACTGAAGCGCCCTGGGCGCAAAAATGCTTCATCGACCAGTTCGATTTTGTTGGTAGACGCCATAAGATAAATCCCATCTGCAGGCTTCAATCCATCCATCATGGTCAACAATTGAGCCACAACGGAACTCGAATGATGAGCACCTTCGGAATTATCTCGGTTTCGACCTACTGCGTCGAACTCATCGAAAAACAAGACAACTGGGGCGAGTTCTTCCGCTCGTTGGAACAATTCTCGAACAGCGCGTTCACTTTCACCAACCCACTTGGACAAGAAATCCGGTCCAGATACGGCCATGAATTGTACGTTTGCCAAACTCGCAGCTGCGCGACCAAGCATGGTTTTACCAGTACCGGGCGGTCCGTGAAGCAGGACACCGCCGGAACATGAAAGACCGAGAGATGCATAGATTTCAGGATTGTTAATGGGGTGAACAAGGTGATCGATAATCTCGCTTTTAGCACTCGCATGCCCAATCACAGCATCCATTTCAACACGGCCCATTGTTGCCGGACGGCGTTGCTGTGTTGCCCAAGGAGTAAATTTCTCAAATGCTTGTTCAAAGTCTACAGTCAAGATTTTTAGCCCTTCTAGTTCCCTTTCAGTGAAGTTTTCAGGATTCGTAAGTCTTGGCAGACCGAACTCACGATGAAGTCCTTCACCACTCGCATGGCGGCACAAGTTCGCCAGGTCTGCACCGGTGCAGCCTACTGTTTTCATAGCCCAATCGGAAAGGGAAACTCCTTCCAATGGCATGTTTTTAGAATGTATTTCAAGGATTTTCTCACGGCCATTAACATCAGGATAAGGGACGTGGATTCGGCGGTCAAACCGGCCTGCACGAAGAAGGGCGGGATCAATTGTTTCGAGAAGATTTGTCGAACCAACGACCAAAACTTGCCCTCGGTCTTCAAACCCATCCAGTTGAATAAGAAGTTCAGTCAATATTCGCTTTTCAAGTTCACCACGACTGTTCTTACGGTCTCCGGCAATAGCATCGATTTCATCGATATAAATGACAGAAGGAGCTTCTCGCTTCGCTTCAGCAAACTTTTCACGAAGAGCTTGTTCAGAAGCACCGTATACACCACTGATAATTTCAGGGCCACTGATACAGATAAAATTGCATTGAGCCTCTCGGGCTAAAGCACGTGCAAGGAGCGTTTTTCCTACACCGGGCGGGCCGTAAAGAAGTATTCCTCGCGGAGGTTCCTGTCCCGATTTAACATAAATTTCAGGGTGGATAAGTGGTACAATTGCAATCTCTTTAATCGCTTCAATGGTTTTGTCAAGTCCACCTATGTCATCAAAAGAAACCGATGGGACATCAATAATTGAACGTCGTGACTTTTTACCAATAATTTGGATGTCGATGTCAGGGGTGAGCCAACCATGCTGTGGGCGGCAACGTGTAACTTGAAGTTCGAGTGGCTCTCCATTCAGAGAAACTGTAAAGTGGTCATCTTTGGAAAGATAAACATCACGAATTGCCGCCTTAACGAGGGGCATTTCGTGGTCTTCGAGGGAACGAGTTGTAGGTTGAATTCGGACCTTAGCAAATGGGCCTTGAACCTTGAGGTGATCAATCTCAACGGAATCGCCTTCATTGATTTGCGCGTTGATTCGAAGAGTAGGCCCAAGGGCAACTGAATCGTAAGGAATGTTCGGGTCGTATCGCAAAACCGCAACCGTGGTTTTTTGGCCTATAATTCGTACAGGGGAACGGCTCGCATAACCGTTGTCTTCAGCCGCTTGCGTATTCATGTAAACATCGTCTCCAGCTCCGCCATCAATCATTGGTGCAATACAGGTAAATTGGTTCATAATAATCATTCCATCTTGTTATTTCTTTGAGATTCTAGTTTTTTGTTAAATATGATATTTGCAAGGTTCATCAAACCAAGGCGGCTGGGTTGGAGCGAATTGTTCAATCTGTCCTTCGAACCAGGTGCCTCGGAAATTACGATCTTTGTAATCGGGATTCAAATTCATCATCGTCAGTAAAGCCATCATAGAACCAACCCATGCCGTTGAAGTCACAATTGAAGCAATTGGTCGAATACCCTCTTCAGTACAAGAGATTACTTCGCTTGAGCGAGCGTTTTCTTTACCATAACGGCAAACCATGCAACCTTTTTGACCGAAGGTTTCAACGACTCCATGAAGTGCTTCAGTTGCACCATTTATCATGACACGCCCATTGTTAATTGCAGCCTCATTCAGAATTGTTCGAGCGACCATGTTGTCAAGACAAGCGAGATATATGCTGCTCTTACTTAATGCGTCAAACAACAGTGAAGGTTCAAGCCCGAGGTCATCAAACTCTTCCTCAAAATCGAAATCCTCTTGCACCAAATGATGTGGAGTGAGATACTCAAAATACGATTCAACATGAATCTTGAGATTCAGTGATTGGAGCTGTTGAGCAGCGGTCAATGCTTTCATTGAACCAACGTGGGTTTCATTGTAGAGTACTTGGCGATTGAGATTATGAAGTTCTATTTCTGCATCGCCATCGACAACGTGAATCGTTCCTTCTTCCATCTGCTCAACAAGTAAAGGGGCGCTCCAACTGCCAAGTCCACCTGCTCCCAAGAGGACGATATCATGACCAGAAAGAGACCATGAGGAATCGAATACCTCAACAGGTGCATCCCATGGGATCAAACCCAAATCATCTGAAACTGAAAGTTGTTTTTGCGAAGACTGCATCGTTCGAGAAAGGAAATCAAAAGGACTCAAGTTTGGTTGAGTCGATGGTCGATATCGAGCAAGTGTCGCATGACCATCGCTGGTTAATTGCACGTCAACCAGTGTCCCATCAATTCCCGTGATATGTTTTCTCACTTCTTCAAAGTCCGTAGATTCAACGCGGCATGTGACTGTAAACCATGCGTCGCTAATTTTCATGTGGGCCATACAATCAGCATCTCGAAGCATTTGTTGTAACATTGTTGCAGCTACAGCCACTCGCATCGATGGAGTAAGAACATGCTCTGAATAAATGGGGGATGGCGAAAGAGGTTGACGAGAAATTTTCGCTCGAACTCCTTTCGCATAACCATAAAGATCAGCATGTTGAATGGCATGTGACGGATTCAGGCAAAGATGGTAGTCAAATGAAAGAGGTTCAGATTCTTTTAATGAGGTAAAGGTCTGACGAAACTGAGGACTTTCTTGCTCCCAATCCTCCCATCGCTTCGCGTTTGGAAAAGTAAGTTTCCAAAACACAGAATCCGGCAGAACATTTGGTCGGAGTACTCCGATGAATCCTGACTCTTGCCCTATACCAAACTGCGAGAGGAGAACAAGAAGGTCGCTTACGCCACCAGAGCTTCCAGAAACGAGTATTTTCAGATTTGAAACTTGTTCTTGGTCAACAAGACCTCGTTGGCGTCGATATTTATCATTCATTTTATCACCGGGTTCGAGCGCGATCATCGGGGTTTGGATTTTTCAATACATCCTCAATTTGATGCAACAAAAAACCTAATTTTTCCTTCTCTGTTTGATAGGTTGCAAATTGTTCAGAAAACCCTGGGCCCATACACACCCCACATATTTCTCTTTGAGGAAGAATGTTGTATCTCCCTTTTTCAAAGATATTCTCGTGTAAAATATTCTCACACTTTGGTGTCAAAATGAATACCTGTGGCGCTTCTGAAAAGGAACGTGAATCAATAAGAATTTGATAGTTCATCGCGGTGTAATCTCGGCTTGAGACAACACCCTGAAGATTGACAACAAAAGCTCCTACTGTGGTTTTTGAACTGTGGTCACGAATTAGATTAAGCGAAGGGTAAGAAGTTAATTTAAAACTATCAAACACTGCTTTCGATAAACTCGAACCCGAACGAACTCGAAGAGGGACAAGGTACTCATTCCGACTGTTTTCTCGGCTTCGCTCTGCCTCAGATGCTCTACGCAGAAAATCGCCATTGCCATTAAAAATTCCATATTCTTCATTATCCATATTCTTCACTTCACTTTTTTGATTTCTTGAAACCGTTTCATATCATTAAATTTGACAAGAGGGGTGAGTTCTTGGCACACCTTCAATTATCAACATACGCTTATTCGACGCATTGCGTGATATCCTAGCCACGGCCCATTGCCCCTTGGGATCAACCGAGATTCCAGGTTTCAAAGCGTAAGACATCTTAAGAGGGGAGTTTGGATGATGAATATTGTACAATTGGATAGGTTCCTCTGACTCAGGAACCTTGACAAAGACATAATGCCCATCTTGGTAATACGGTCGATTCACTAATGCAGGAGAGTTTTTCCGAGCGAAACGGACGAGGACTCCCTCACAAGATGCCCCTTTTTTCGGAGTGTTTCCTGAGATGAGAGCACGTTGCCAACCGCCCGAGGGTTGGAGAACACTGCCTTTGAAGATACTTTGATTCTCTTTCGCTACCGAAGGAATCTTCATTTTACATGGAACTGGTTTAATCTTCATTTTGTTGTATTTCTTGCCTATTTTGGGTTGATTGTTGTGCGGTTTGAAGCTAGATGGAACTGGTGTTAGGTCTGGACGGAAGACCACGGTTTTACTTGCCTCCGCGTTACGAATTTCGCAGCATCCCCAAAATCCTCGAATACGTTCAATATCGGCGCATTGATAATTCACTTTGATATCTTCTTGTCCTGTTTGAGGATTGAATAGCGATACTGTATTTCCTTTTCTTGGCGCTTGTGCAAAGACGATGTCTCCGTCTAGATACGGTTCTCCTTCAGTTCGAAAACGGTACGCATAGGTACCATTTTTTTGATTACGAGGCGTGATGAATACATTGATGTAATCTCCAACCTCAATTCCTGGAATGATAAGTTTGGTTCCATCCAAGCATTCAGTTCCTGTAAAAGGGCCTTTCAAATTTGTTTCGCCCCAAATTGATTCTACGCGCTTCAACATCCCCAAATGGATCGTAGTCGGTGCTTTTCCTACGAGTTGATGGTTCAGTGAGTTTCCATGTTTATCCATAGCATACCTCAAACTACCATCTCGAGGTAAAAGGCCAGATTGACTCATTGCCTCATATACAGTTGAAGTTTCATCCACGAGAACACGTGTTGAAAGGGTCTCATTTGAATCAAGAATAAACCTCACTTCTCGTAGAGACATGCCTTGTTAAGCCAATGAGAAACTGAAAAACTGTTAAAATTAACAAAGTTTGGCCGTCATAGTAACTAAATAATATAGAAAGGAGGAACACTTATGCAATTATGCCTCGTAGAATTTTCTCGTCCCAACAAAGATTCTGGCGAGTACTTTTCAGTAGATTTTACCGACGCAGTATCCAATCACGAAGTTGATGAAATCATTCTTTTCCAATCGACAGACCACGTTTGCAATGAACTTAGAGAGGAGTTGGAAGCGAAATTCCCACAAGCAACCATCCGCCTTGAACAACTTGAACCAATTTCAACTGACATGATCATGCATGAGATGATGCAGCTGCCATGGAATTTATTGCGACAGATTCTTTCAAAACTTGACGAAAGTCAAGACTCTCTATTTGTTCTCGGTCGTGGCACAAGTCTGCATCAGCATGTCATGTGGCTAACTGCTGAAATTCGAGGAAGCAAGATTATTTCCATCGATGAGCCGAATGTTGAACTCTTTCATGTTGGCTCTTCAAGAATAAATACAGAGATCGCTAAAGCAACCCTTGGGGCGTTCGTTCGTCTGCATGTTCAGGAAATCAATGAAAACATTACTGGTAAAAATGGCTGGTTCAGTGCGAATGATATTTCAAAGTTGCCTGGTGCTGTTGCCTCAGGAATAAACGCAGCAACACAACTGGCCTTGAAAGAAGGGTATTTGCTTAAAGAAGACACAACATCCGGTAATACAGTGTACAAATTAACTCCAAAAGGCTGGACTCTGTCCCTAAAAAATTACATTGAATCGAAAGGTGTTGAAGATGAAGGTTTGAAGGAGATTTTGATTTCTTTCGCCCGACTCCCAAAAATAGCGTCTGCAGTAGGTCACAATGCACGACCACCACTCCTTACCTCGCAAATTTCTGCTGCGGGCATTCACGATGGTTTACTGGTCGTTCTTCAAAAAATAGATGATTCAATTGAGGGGTCGCACGTAATGACACTGGATGAAGCGTGTGATTTTTTCACAGAGCCAGAACTTGTTGGGGATCTGAGGGCCGCACAAGAAATACTACGGCAAAGGTGTGTTTACGATTGTGTTGATGTGAAAAATCACTTGGTCGTCATTAATCCCGTCTATGGAGAAGATTTTCAATTGCTCTTCTCAAAACATCTTCTTGCTGTTCTTGAAGATTTTGAAAAGCAATACGGCCGCCATCACTGGAATTTTGACATTACAAGTCCAGTGAATCAGATTAAGCCTGCCGTTTCATCTTTCTCAAACGTTACGAAAGCCTCAACATGCTACATTCTCAAGTCTAAAGGTGAAAAAGGAGCAGTAATAGAAAAAGTCGAACTCTCTCGACACCCTCGCTATTCCCACAAACTGTCTGTTCCAAACTGGGGAGCCCTTGAGATAATGAATACAAAAATCGCTTCTGGGTATCGGAATGTTCTAGTTGCACTCATGCTCCTCGAAAATGTAAATTCCAAGAAATCATCAAACAGCCTTCCGTTTGACGATGTGGAAGAAGAAAATTTTGATGGCGTGGAGTGGTCTGAAATTGTTACTTTTGTTCAAGATTTGAAAAGCCCATATGACCTCAAGAAAGGAATCATCACTGGAAGCTCAACTCGAATGAAAAAACTCATTCAATCAAAACTTGTTCGTCGTAATGTCGCTGATGAAGGGTCTTCAGTTCACCGCTTTTCACTCACCAATGAAGGCTACCTTGTAGCAAGTCAACTGTATGGCGACATTAGCCGGGAGGGGATGGCGTGACTGAAGAAGGCGAGTTTACTGTTGAAGATTTGCGTAAATTCCACGAACAAGAAGGTGAAGAGCCAAGTCTTGTCTGCCCCCACTGCGGCCCTATTTTTACATTAATTGATGAAGTTGAAGAGATGCGTCTAAGAGGGTTTGTAAAACACCAAACTTCTCAATCAGATGAAGTGTATATTCTCGCTAAATTTGGGATATGTGGCGGAAAACACGACGGCATAGAGAACATTTCGCCCTATGGGGTCCCACTCATACGCGAAGACGATTATAATCCAACGATTCCAAGGGCGCAACCCACTCCTGAAGAGCTCGCAGAGTTTGACCAGGAATATGATGCACCAGCGTGGGTACCACAACCAAGTAATGAGACAAAGAATCATACCAAAACAAGTGCATCTACCGCGTTAGGCGATTATTTGTATGAATTGGATCCTCCCTACGTTATTGAACAATTCATTTCGGCTTGGCAAGAAGAAGAACATAACGAAAATCTCGATAAACAGAATGCTGCAAATGAGTGGTTCGATTGTTTATGGCCATTCATTAAAGACACATTGGACGTCAAGGAAGGAGCCACGATTAAAGAAAACCTACTTGTCACAGTCTACCTTCATAAAACCGCTGTAATGAGGCATATAGAGCCGCTCTGGATGTTCTGGAAAAGGTTTGGTATGGGAAAAAGAGCACTCGAAAGGGCGTTGTTATCATTTCCTGCTGATTTACCAAGTCACTTCCAAGACCTTTTCACGATTATTGAACGTGATTATGAGCCTGAGCGCTCGACCATCGAATCACTTGTCAACACCCTTGTTCGCAATAAAATATGTCCTGCGATGAGTGGTTCAGAAATGCAAGCCTTCATCCAAAATGCGACGGATTTCCTTGGAAAAATGAAACAAGCACCCTACGGTAATGTGAGTTGTTATGAATTTTTGACTTTAGAATCTCTTATTGCAGATTCCATGGCTCTTGGCGGTCAAACGCTGCCCCATGCTGGAATCATTGAACTTGTCTGTGTCTATGCAACCATGAGGCAAAAAAGCAGTTCTGCTGATGGGTTCTTGCGGACAGTTTTCCCCAGTGAGGCTGACCCTCTCTGGAAGGCTGTTCTCTCACAACACGGAGCAAAAATCGGAATCGAACGAATGATTAACAACTTGATAACTCATATCGAAACACATACACAATAGGCAGAAGAGGGGGTGAAGAAATGATCGACCGAAAAAACAAGTCTGACATCGATCGAGCCAGGGAGGTGATGTTCAACCGAGAGGCCCCTACTTTCACTTGCAATTCTATTCCTGTAGGCAATCAACTTCACATAGTGAACTCTTTCAGTGAAGTTTCTCCATTGCATACAACAGATGCAAATGAATCACTTCCGGCAGTGAATATTCAGTTTTTGTCAAGCACTAATTCGGTCGAAATGAAAGGAATAATTGACCGTGGGAAAAAAATCGGCTTTCTTCTAATTTTCATAAACTGGCCAGGGAACGAAGAGAATCTTCAAAACGCATTCAAAGAAATCATCAAACAGAAAGTACCTTTGGGTCAAAACAATCAAAACCAAAATATTGAAATAAATACGCACTCTATCCGTAAAGGTGATTTCCAAAAGAAAATGTTGATCTTAGATAGTATTACTGAGAGCACATCTGGAATATTTATTTTTGATTTTGACACCGGGATAGAAGGTCATTCCAAACGTCTCGAAAAAATCGGAGATTTTGCTTTAGATGTGGATTTTAATATCAGCGACCTACGTAAAAAAGTTCAGGAAGTCAAAGGAAAAGAAAAAGTAATTCTCGGTCTTTTCTCCAACTTAGTGCAAGCTAAAGTCGTTACAAATGAATTTCTCCTCAGGAACTTTATTACACTTGACGATAATTGCTTTTCAACACTAATTTTACCTGCTTCATATTTTCCTGGCGAATTTAATATGTATTTTGAACTTGCAGGAGTCATACAATCGATAATTAATTTTCTTACAACCACCCAAGATTATCGCAAAGGTATTATCGATGCCCAAAATGAAATTTTTCTAAGATGTATTGAAAATAAATTGCCGCAGAACGAAGCAACAGCAATTGCATGTAGCATCTATTTTGGACTTGAATCTCACAACATTTTGTCCAATAATAAAATTACTGTAACTCCAACATCTGAAGACCTTCCATCTACGGGAATACATGATATTGATGGCGCCATTGAGAATGTAGAAAAATTTGCATTTGATGAATGTCAAAAGATAGAAAAGCAGATTAATCATGCGGTTTACTCATCTCTACGGAGCATAAATATACTATCAAATCAATTAAACGATTACCACAAACTTCTGTTCTCAGTTGTCGTTGGCGCTCAAAGTTCAATTTGGGAAAACCCTCAAGCGAGAAAGAAACTCAAGAATGAGGACAGAATTAAGGAAATGTGGAAATCTTTTTGTTCAGGAACAGCCCAATCTCTTATTGGCAAACAGACATACGGTGAAAACACGACTGAGGGGCAGATTCTGTATGCATTCGGTAAAAGCATTAAGCAGATTCAGCAGAATCGTGGCAAAGGGTCTTCTTTAATTTATCAAATTATTACTGAGGGACAAGACGATGTAGAAGACCCACTTGATACTCTTGAAAGATTAAAACTTAACATGAAAAGCAGTGAACATAACTTTGGGGCTGCTGTAAAGCCTCAAATACATCCAATTAACCTAATTCTGGACGAACAAATTTTGAAGTATTTGCACGTTCTATATCTCAAATGTAAGAGTATTACTCATACGCCTGAAATCTTAAAACAAGCCCCTGTTGGTAACGAGTTTGAATTTTTGTTTGTATCTTCGAAAGAAAAAAATCACATTAATAAGAGTGATTTGAAAACTATTCTGACTAACTTAAAAGATGCAGTTCAAGTATACTATCCCGGTGGTCTTTCATATGCGACAAGTACGCCAATGTTTAGAGAGACATCTTTGCAATGGTGGGTAGGTGATTAAATTGCAAAACAAATACCAACTTCGGGAACTTGCCCATGAGAACTTAAAACCGTCCAATAAAGAGTTTGTTCCTCGAAGTGCATTTGATAAACATAAAAGTGGAGAGGTATTTGTAAACCCGTTACTTGCCCATTATGACAAATTCTGGGATGTTGAAGAAAGATCTTTTTCCTTTATGCAAACTATGTGCAATGTACTAAAAGGCCCTATAGAATATGAAAAACAAAAAGCAATCGATGCCACACAATATCTGCTACTCGGCAAACCATCTTCTGGGAAAACCACTGAATTAAGACGAATTTCTCATGAAATACTTGGTCAAATTAATGATGATCAAATCATCCACCTTTGCAGCCTTCAAAATACTTCAGCAGTTCAGCGAGAAATCGAATCAAAAGAGGATTTATGGAATTGGATGATGAGAAGCCATGAATCAAAGGTTTGGGCTGAAAAGAGATATTCTTTGGAACAATTCTCTCAACTACATCTAGAAAATAACTTGAAACCAATACTCTTAGTCGATACCGTCGATCTTCTCATTTACGGAAAAATTGGAACAGAAAGCAGCATGAAAATCACCGAGTTTTGGAAAGAACTTGTATCGGATATAGAATTACTTGGTTGGACAGTTCTGTGGAGTTGTAGAACATATGAATGGAATTTGATGAAAGAACATAATTCTGCAGATAGAATTAATCTCATTGAAGTATCTCTTCCAATCTTGAATGAGAAAGAAATTACTCAAAGGCTTGAAAGTATTCCTACCGCGGATTATTTGCAAAGGCACATGGTTACACTTTCATGGGCATTTCCAATTGTAATAGGCCACTACATTAATTACAGACAAAAATTTGACTGGGCACCAATCATCGAAAATTTTCGTGAATTACATTATGAAATGCGAAGAACGAGTTGCGATGAGGTAATAGTGGCTAACAATGCTGGACCTGTAACTTGGATTGCTAGAGAATTGAACGAGGAAATAGCTACAGACATATTGTATAAAGGAATCAGAAGCGCAATAATTGATTACATTGTGAAGGTGTACCATTATGGTTTGGAAAAAGTGGAAAATCGGTGGGAGGAGATTGAAAAGGAATTTTACTCTGCTGCAAGACCAAAATCAAGTGTATCCCGTATACAAATTGATGCTTCTTACTTAGAAGATTACGATGACAAAACCCTTACTGAGGCCTTGATTAAAAGAGCCGTAGGTTTCGGAATATTAAACAAGAATGGCGAAACCTTAGAGATGACTCACCAACTATTTGCTGAGTATTGTGTTTGGATACACAAGAGAGAAACAGACCGAGAATTAATGAAAAAATTCCCCTCAACCATATTTAGAAGTGAGTTAAAAGACGCTGACCAAGCAGTTTTGAATGAAGGTAGAGATTGGTTCCTCCCCTATATCCTGTTTAACATGGATTTAGCTAAATTCCCAGACCTTCCTTCCTTCGAAAAATCAACAACACATGCATGGAAACAATTGGCAGACTTTGCTCGACATGAACAAAAATCAGAATTACCAAAAACTAAGGCCAAGCACATCGAGAACCACAATGTTCCGTTTAATCATTCACGATTGATAAATAAGGAAAAAGAACAATTGTTAGATAATTTAAACAGTACTTTTCCTCTAATCATTAACGGTCCACCAGGAGTTGGCAAATCTCACCTTTCGTATATCTGGATAGATAAGATGGCTTTAGGTTTGGACTGGGAGCAACTTTTACCCGATAAAAAGAGGCAGATTTTTGTTGCAGACATTAATGCTTTACCTACCGCCTATTTTATGACTCAAAGTCAAAGGTTAGCCAGTCAAATCTCTGATAAAATCGATGAATATTATGGGGTAGACACACGGCCGGTTAAATTTGAAAATTGGGGCGTGAGTGAATATCTCGCTGATTTAGAAAAGTTACTTGGAATTGAAAGTGAAACTTTTTCGTTCGAAGATTTTGAAAAAGAATGGAAAGAATATTCAAAAGGAAATAATTCGAGAGGTATAGCCGATCTGAATAAAATGTCCATCCAAGCACTGTGGAATGAGTATTTGCATAATGTTATCGATAATCAAGGCGATCGCAAAGATTTTGAAAAATACAGAAAGTCAATAGACCACATTTTCAAGTATTGTAAACACCCTGTTGACGCTAAACAAGTGTTTGGGAAATGGGCAATTGAAAGACGTAAACGTAGCCCTAAACTCTCTCTTTCTGAGCAAGCTGGCCAGTGTATCAAGCATGTTCTTCCCATATTAGCTAACGGAAGTTTAGAACAGCGAGAATTGATACATACCATGCAACCAGATATTCTCGTTCTTGATGAAATACAGGATTTGCCTGCGCCGGTAATCTTGCTGATGCTCATTATGCACAAAGGTGAGACAAACACTGTAATGATGTGCGGAGATGATGAACAAACTCTCGAGTTAATTCAATTCAACTGGAGCACAGTATTTAAACACATATCTGTTGCCATACATGAGCTCTATGAAAGTTATAAAGAAGATTCAGAGAGCATAATTTTTATTGAAAAATGGGTAAATATACAAGATCAATCACTCAACAAAATCCAAGAAAAAAACACTAGTTCCCTGAAAATGGTTGAGCGAAGTATTCCTGAAATTGTAGATGTATTAAGTCAATCATGGCGTACAAGTGTCACCTCTCTTGAAGTGCCAGATGAAATTAAAATTAATCGAAACAAAGGAACTGGTGCCATAATAGCTGGACAGTTCTCCATTGATCGCGAAAATCGAAACGAAGAGAACGACATCGATCAAGGTGTTGAATATTATGAAGTTAAGAATACAGATTGGTTCGAAAAAGTAGCAACTGAAATCTATGAGCAGGCTTTAGATGTAGCGATTCTTCTTCCCGATCTGACCCAGTGGGAGAGGTATAAACAACTTCTCGAGGAATGGGATATCAACATTGAAATTTGGACTCCTCGTAAGATTAAAGGACTCGAATATTCTGTTGTTATTGCAGTTAATCCTTGGCATATTGATAAAGAACATTTCACGGATGTGATTGGAAAGAATATCACTTCTTGGAGTGAGGCAGAACAATACGTAACAGATAATCATGGAACATCTGAACATTCAGAAGCGAAAATCAATGCGATTGCTCTATTAGCTAACCAAAGACGAAGACATTCAAATATCATGCTCTCGAGAGGAATGGACCAATTGTTCATCATCTCTGAAAATGAGTCGGGGATGATTGAGACCAAAGATCCAAACTTTAGAGACCAACAAAAAACAATACTTGACGATAACGCTGATTTGTTCAGTGAAAAAACCAATAAAAGTAACTATCAAGGTATCAATCGATTGATTAAGCGTCTTAGCATGATTATTCTTTCAGTTG
Organism: uncultured Candidatus Poseidoniales archaeon; assembly: GCA_902520595.1. Taxonomy (GTDB): domain Archaea; phylum Thermoplasmatota; class Poseidoniia; order Poseidoniales; family Poseidoniaceae; genus MGIIa-L1. The sequence goes on from CABYOM010000001.1 coordinate 53,943, forward strand.
AAACTGAAAGTGATAGAAATCAGGTAATGTACAAATCAAAACATATTCTTCAAACTCTAAAGTTAGATGAGAATGTTGAAGATTATTTACCCTTTTACCTACTTTCAAAGATTACTTCAGATCATTTTGACGAAGATGAAAAGAACGACCTCCTTGGAGTCGGGCTAAGTAGATTTAGTGAATTGAGTTCATTAAACCCGCCTCTCGGAGTGAAAAATTCTCATTCAGCTTATGGAAAGTGGAGTGACTTTGACGAATTACAAAGTTTTTGGGAGTATACCGAAAGTCTTGTGTCCGTATGTAAAGAGGACGAAGGCAGATTGAAAATTCCAATTCTTCTTTTCAACGAATACAATTCTAGGTTAGAAGAGTTCATTTTACGATTCTCTAGACCAAATGATAGTTGTTTCAAACTAGACGATACCCTCGATCAAAAGGAAAAAGAATCTCAGAAGAATATTATTTCCGACTATATCGTAAATCGAATCTTTGGTGGTCAGAAAGAAAGTGAAATCGAAGCGGAACAATGGTGCACTGCTGCGAAAACCATCAATCTAAGTACATTTTCAATTACCTTAGATGTTGAGAAGAATCCGAGATACAAACTGCTGTTAGATATTTTACAACGACAAGAAATGGACGATTATAGTGATGAAATTTCGAAGAAATCTTCTTCCAAGAGCAAGGATAAGAACGAATTACTGAAAATCGATACTGATTTTTGGAAAGAGGGGAGTCATCACCTTTCCCGTATTGACCCTTATGATTTATTTGATATTAGCAAAAGAATTTGCAGCCAATTAACGATATCAAGCAATTCTCTCAGTATCGAAGGTGTGAATTTTCTCAGTAAGCTAATCCCTAGAAGTTTGAAGGAGAGAAGGCAAGAATTGGAAAATCGATTCAACACCGGGGGTATAACCGATTTATGTAAAATTTGCAATGCTTTAGAAAAACAAGCATCGAACAACAAAATATCTCTACCTCTAATCTCTTCACAGATTGAAGATTATGTTTCACAAATCATAGCCAACAAGTTATTTGAGAATATAGCAAATCCAAGTGTCCGGAAAGCATTGTTAGGTAATTCATTCGGATTATACGATCTGTTTAAATCTAAGATCATGAAAACTAAAAACAAAGAGTTCAATTTAGGTAAGGCTATGCAATTAGGCCGTTTGTTAATAAATGATCTAAGCCATGGGAATAAAGCCCCAAAACCGAGTGATTGGGAACTTACAATCATAACAGATCTTCAAAACTTTGCCACAACAGAAATTGGCCGAGATCGTTTTGTCACAACTACCTACATGGAAGACATAAAAATTACAGACGTAGAAGACATTTTTTGGAACGGAAACGACAAGACTGAAATGCTTCCAAAACAAATTCAGGGAGAATTCCGAGAGACCCTATTTGCAACTTCATTACGCTATGAACTCGATGATAGAGGACGGAAAAACCTTATCTTTTTCTTAATTAAGAAGACATACATTGACAATTTTTCAAGATATACTATCCAAAGAAATGAGGAAGTAATGAGAGAAAAGATTGCTGAAAAAATAAACCTACTTCCTCTTAAACAAAGTGAGGTAGATTCAGAGAAATGGAATATTATTCTCGACGATGAAGAATTCGCCAAAAAATTGGTCTCTATACCCTATGAAGGCGTTTTATCTGATATCGACCCAGATATATATTTTGGAAGAACAGTGGGCGGCTTTATCAATGCCAAGTCATGGAATAAATCCTTGCAGAAGGAACTGACGAGTTTAAATAAAGGGAAAAGTATGAAACTTGCCATTGCCGAGATCCAGAAGCGAACTGATTCTGCGTATGATGCAGCAGGCGGCGAAGGAATGGGTTCTACCGAACTTCAATCACTTAAAATCAGTACACATGAACATTTGAGAAAGAATATATCTCTTCCACATTGGAGAGAGCAAGTGCTAAGAAAAAACAACAAGAATCTTACAAGTAGATGGGCGAATGATTTTATTCCAAATCTAAGTGCTAAACAATCAATAATTTTGTATTCGGATGTTAACAAAATAAAGAGGAAATTGTACAAATCCTATCTACACCTCGAAAAGGTGTTCAAAGAGGCGAAGGGAAAACTGAATTCGCGTAATTTACGCGAAACACAGTCTCTGGCGCATAAAGGTTTTACATGGATTAAGAACAAATGGGGTGATGCAGAAGTGGAAGTATTTTTCACCGCCATAAAGAAAGAAATTGAATCATTCGATATGAATTCCTTCCTTGAAAAATTTGTCAATTATTTCCATACGAATATTAAGCTAAAGATGCAATGGAAGTCTCTTAGTAGTTCATTTTTAGAAGTTGAATATCCAAATACATACGAACTATTAGGACAGTTTGGAATTAAAGAAATGAGGGATTTACTTGATAGCTTAACTGGGTCATCACGGGGGATTCACGAGTTTTCACTACTCAACATACCTTTAGACAGTCAGAAATTCTTGATTGACTTCTTACAAAAGTTTGGAAAAGATGAGAAATACATCCCGAGTACAACCCCTATAGATGAAAAACTAGATTCTTCAGAAACAATTGGAAATTATCAAGTATTGAAACCACAATCCAAGCAGTTAAGAGCGACCTATAAGCAAAGAGATTTGCTGATTGTTAAAGCATTGCCGGAATTGGAGAGCGATTCCATCCGTAATCTACGTCCTTTAACGCGATTTGAAGAGGAAGTGTTACGGTCGATTTCTTCCGCGTTCAACGATGGACAACTCTAGAAGGTGAGTACTTTTTCACTGCTTTGAACCCAAGCTGAACATTCAGCCATGGTTGAGAATTGTGCTCCTTCGTAGTATGGTTGGCCCTTCAACACACCACAACGGTTCTGACAGGTTCCGCAGACTTTGACTGGAACGCCGTTGGCAATCAGTTCCTTGGTCATCGCCACCATGTCTTCACTGCCTTCAGGTGGTTGGATTCCATCACGTGCGAGGTCCACACTGTCGTTCATCAAGAACAATCGAACCTCGGCTCCATCGTTGTTGAGTTGACGAGCCAAGCGAAGTGCGTTCCAAGTGACGTCGGTTCCGTCGTACGGTTGATGATTCAAGATGATGAGTATAGCCATACCCGTTCCAAAACGAGACGGTGTTTGAAAGCAACGATGCTGAGTTGCTGGGGATTGAAAACATCAATTCAAAAGGAGAACTGATGACCATTGTCTATGAGTGGTTCATTTGCCAGGTTTGCCAAATGGCTCATCCCTCATCGAAAAAGAGTTCACGTCTCGGTATTCTTACTTAGTATTCTCATGATTCCTGGAGTCTTGACTGCTCTGCAACCGATTGACATGGAATCCTATGAAATGGATTCTCCAGAACTTGAAGCCCAAGCGATTATTGATGACGAATTTTCAAACTCTGAAATCATTCTCGGATTTTTGGTTTCTGCACGAGATCCAAATTATGTTCCTGCAATAGAAGACTGGTCTCCCGTAGCCCGAATGAGTGACGGAGCACCGGATTATTCTTCGCTTCCCAGTGTCACTGAAATGCTTGATGCTGGCGAACCTTGGGGCGGGATTAACGCACCAACGGCCGGCATCATGAACCTGACCTTGCTTCAAGAAATTGATCACAAAGTGGACCTCGTCCAGGAACATCCGTTGAGTAAAGCCATGAAACCACTGGTCAATGACGTCACTGGAAATCAAGCACCTGGAGCAATCTCACTCTCTGACCATTTCCGTGGTTTCATGAACGGCTCCTCAATTCTCACTCAACCCGGATTAACAACGCTTGGAATCGTTACAGACCCGCCTACAAACTGGACAGATTGCGGCGTCTTGGAATGCCTTGAATTTGATGATGAGAATGTCACTCAGCAGCACATCGACATGGCTGCGGCCCGAATGGCTGAAGCATCGGACAACAATTTCCTGAGATGGTTATCACTTGACAGAGGATTTGTTGCGGATATGAATGCGTTGCAAACTGGACCCGTTGGTGGCTCACTCAACAGTAACGGGACATGGCAAGACGCATTTGTTGCAAACGGTCGATGGTCTGCATCCTCAACTTGGCTCTTAGTCCAGCTTGACCGAGGTACCCTTGAAGAAATGGGTTGGGAAGTCATTTGGAAGGACGCTCTACAAGAAAAGAGCCTTGATTTCTCTGAAGACGGTGTTAAAATTGGGGGTTATCGTGTTGCCGATGGAACGCTCGTCCTCCACCCTCCACAATATACAGAGGAATATTGTATAGAACTCATGGAAGAGGAAGGGACCGGTTGTTCCACTGAATGGTCGTACATGGATTTGGAAGGCCACTTGCGCTCTAACGACCGGACGACCATTACACTGCTTCTGGGACAAGGCGTGAATGTAGAGGTAAATCGTGAATTGCAAGCAAGCGCAGGACTTGTCATTCTGATGGGTTTGGCAATTGTTGGATTGTTGTATGTCAGTCTACGCAGGGTGTCTGATGTTGTCATCGTCATGTTTGCTTTGGGGACTGCTCTTGTCTGGATGCAAGGAATGATTGGACACTTCTCGACCATCACCTCATGGTTCGGAATTTCCATCATTGCTCGGTCTCAATTCTCAAATTTGTTACCGATTTTGGTTCTTGCACTCGGAATTGACGATTCATTACACGCGCTGCATCGCTACAAAGAGGAACGATTGAAAGGAAAAACCTCACATGTTTCTGCAGAGATTACGCTGCAACGGGTTGGAAGAGCAATTTGCCTTACTTCAGTGACGACGATGGCTGCTTTTGCTGCGAACCTGTTCAGCGATATTGCAGTGCTTCGCTCGTTTGGAATCGAAGCTGCGCTCGGCATATTTTCTGCATTCCTGCTCACCGGTTTATGGGTTCCAATGATCCGACTCTCTGTCGATGAATGGCTGGTCAAACGCGGCAAGAGTATCGAAGAGAAATCGGGTGTGACCCACTTGGTCCCCGAAGAATGGCTTCAAAGTATTGCATTAAATTCTGGAACTTTCCGTAAATCTGCACTCATTGCTACCATCGCGTTCCTACTTACCGTACCTGCTGCATGGGGCATGGCTCAACTCGAAGGGGATTTCGCTGTCGAAGATTTCTTGGATGAGCGCTCCGATTTTGCGATTGGAGTCTATGAAATATCAGAGAGATTTGCCGATGAAGGCGAACCCGCAAATTTACTTATTGAAGGCGATGTACTCGACCCGGAAGTATTTGCAGCCATCGATGTATTCCGACAAAACATGGATGTGCTTCCCGAAGGAGTACCTGATAAAATCACTCGCCAACCTGATGGGACCATCGACATCTTAGCACTCGATGAAATGGTGATCGCTGCCCAAGGTTCACTGGTCTTGGATCCAACACCGTTTGAAGCAGCTGGATGGCAAGTTAACGAAACCGGACACGGCATGAATTGCTCAACTGCTGGAAGCGGCCCTCTGATGGATTTGACCGACAGAGAATGTCTCGCTTTCTTCTACGGTTTCCTTTCTCTTAACGGCGTTCCCGGTATCGGGCCAATACCAGACATCCCACCGAGCATTGTCGCCCTCTACATTGCCCCTGCTGTCGAATTGGACCCTACCCAGCCGTGGCTTGACGTCAACGGCGATGCGGCTGCATACGAACGAATGTTAATCCGCTTTGGAATGACTGCCCCTGAAGATTTCCCTGGCATGGCAGGCGGTATGGAAGAAGTCTGGAGAGACCTCTCTCCATTCACCAATCTTTCCACTGGAGACCAACTTGAAGCCGGTGAAGTCAGCGAAGATGAGCCACTCACATGGGTCATGCCTACCGGCCGTCCTGTTACTCGCTTTGTTGCTTCAACAACGATGCAAAGTGAGATGCAATCTTCTCTCGGACTCGGCTCACTGTTCGTATTCATCACACTCTCTATCGGCTTCCGTTCGTTTAAACAAGCCACAGTTACCTTGGTACCTATTCTCTTGGTTGTGGTCTGGCTGTATGGACTCATGTATATGGCAGGCTCATCATTGAACATCGTGACGGTCACTATTGCTACGATTTCGTTGGGCGTCGGTATAGATTACTGTATTCACGTCACAGAGAGGTATAGGGAAGGCCGGGAATCCGGCGAAAGCCATGATGAAGCATTGATTGGAATTGGAGGTGCCTGTGGTCTCGCTCTCATCGGAAGTGCTGCCTCAGACATCGCTGGATTCAGTGTCATAGCACTTTCACCAATGGGACTATTCACAAACTTTGGAATCTTTTCCGCTGCGATGATTGCATTCTCTTTAGTTGCAAGTCTGGTCTTAACCACTGCCGCACTGGGATTGGTTGCCCGTAAACCTTCAGCGGAGGCATCGTGATGCAATGTCGACAGCTTACCACTGAAGATGTGGTTGCTGCATGGGAGATTAACGAACAAGGCCTACCTGGAACCGGACGCGTTTCGCATGAAGAAATGGCAGACTTGTTTACACTTTCAGAACTTGCAATCGGGGTTTTTGAAGAAAGCACATTGCGAGGATATGTGCTCTGCCTCCTTCCTAAAACCCGATATGGAAGTCTCAATTATGCATGGTTTAACCAACGCTATGACTCATTTCTTTACGTTGACAGAATTGCTGTTGACCAAAAACACAGAAACCGTGGAATCGGCTCTCTGCTGTATCAACGTGTCATTGAGCATGCTGCCAAACAATCCTCTCCGGTGACTGCCGAAGTGAGTCTCAGACCGCCAAACCCTGGTTCGATTCGTTTCCATCTGCGACACGGTTTTATTGAAATTGGAACCTTTGAACATGGCCAAAAAGCAGTGACAATGATGCTGCGTTCAGTTAACTGAGTCCGAGATTACAAACGGGGTCTTATTTAAGTATCAATAAGATCTCAACTATCTAATGGAAAAAACGGAAGACAAGGATACGTTTTTACCGAAACCTGAATCGATAGTCATTAACATTTCAACTCCTGTTAAGAAAGAGAAAGAAGGGAATGAATATCCCAAAGGAAAAGAAGTTCTAACACCTCTCTTCATTTTTACCGGAATCCTTCTTTTTTTGGTTCAAATTTTGAGTGACAATTTTCTCACAGTATGCTGGAGTGAATATTGCTTTTTCGCTGGAATTTATTTCCTTTCGCTTTGGGAAAATAAACGAAAATAAAACAAAAATGGGGACCCGAATTTTAAATGGAATATTTGATTATGGTAGGAAAGAAGTGACAATGATGATGCGTTCAGTTGATTGAGTCCGAGACAACAAACGGGGTCTTGTTTAAGTCGGAAGGAAATAAACACCTTTCATGGATGAGGAAGTAGATACTGAGAAAACGCGTCCTCCAAAGACGATTCTAATTCAGTCAACAAATCTTGAAGACTGGAACAGTGGGAAGAAATTCATGAATTTTCCCGGTTCTCAAGAACACTATGGTGCTGATCAAGTTGTCATCCCAGTAGACGGAAAACCCTCAATTCAGATTACTATGATTGCATTAATCGTGATTTTAATGTCAACGGGCTTGTTTTTGTTTTCAATCGATTCAGCACTCAGCATCGATGATGATTTTCTCTGCTGCCTTTTGTGCAATGGTAACGCTATGGGCATGATTCTACTCGGTATTTCGAGTTCTCAATATGGTAAGTGGAAAAGTGATATGGGTGCAAAAATTACCTCCGGCACCTCCTATTTTGCCTCTGCATTATTTTTTATTCTCGCAATAATATTCGTGGTATTGTGGGCAATCTACTACACATCTCGATTTTAACGGACTTAACAAGACCGGTGTATTCATCAATGAGCGAAGAACCGGACGGTTTGCAGTCTTAGGGGTTGGCCCCGAGAAAGTGGTGATTTTTATGTCGAAAGAAGAACATGACGACAATGAAGATGAAGATGATTGGATGAAATACGCCAATGCCGGATTTGGGCAAACCGATTATTCATTATGGGATGACAGTGATGCCACTGAGCAATCTCTTCCAGAGGACGAAGAGGATTCCTCCATGGAACAACCCCAGCAACTTGGCACCCACATGGAAGAGATTCCTAGAGCGCCGTCTCCTGCAGGTCACAAGCATTTGGTTCGCATCGGAACATGTGACCACTGCCTTGGTCGATTAGGTGGAAAGAAAACATTCAACCAAAGCATTGAACAATCAGGAATTGAAATTCGAGCAACTGTACTTGAGAGAGATTCCCATTTGAGCAATGTCCGAGAAGAGGAACCCTTGTGTCCGTTTTGTGAAAACCTCTACGAAGAAGCGGAATTACTTTCCGACATCATTTTTGATGCACTTGAACCCTATGAACTCTCCCGTCTTCAACTCGGTGCTCGAATTCCTAAGGATCAAATGGAAGAAGAGGAAGAGATGAGGAAACGTTTCGGAGCAGGCGGTTCTGACGCTCTGAAAAGTGGCCTTGTTAACGCCATTGCTCAGCACCTCAACACGCGCTTAGAAGGGGTCAAAATCGTCAATGACAAACCACAAATCCTCGCACTCATTGATGTCTTAACTTTGACAGTAGAACTCGATATTCGCGCTCATTACCTCTACGGAAGATATCTCAAATTGGAGCGTGGAATCCCACAAACTCGATGGCCGTGCCGTGCTTGTAAAGGACGAGGTTGTGAACGCTGCGACCAAACTGGACTTCAATACAAGAAAAGTGTTCAGGACCTCATTGGCAATCCTTTGCTTGAACTCTTTGACTCCAAAGAACATGCTTTCCACGGCATGGGGCGTGAAGATATTGATGTGCGATGTATGGGTCGAGGACGGCCATTTGTCATCGAAATGAAAGAACCTAAAATTCGCTCAATCGATGTAAGTGAAGCTATGAAGACAATCAATTCAGCCGCAGATGGAACTATCGAAATCACTGGCCTAAGGGATTCCACTCGAAGTGAAGTGGTACGAGTAAAGGACACTCCTGCTGAAAAATCCTATACCATCCGATTCCGCCTCCAACCCCTAAGCGAAGCAGAATTGACAGTACTGACCGCTCCTGTTGATTTGACGCATATCGATGTTCAAGAACGCGGTGGAAAGGGCAAGAAGCAATCCTCGAAAAGAAAGCGAAGGGGTGACAGGAAAAACGACCACGTCAAACCACTGCCTACCGTCATAGACGTTCCGGAAGGGCCGGACGAAGCCACCTTGAAGGCGATGAAGAAGGCAGAACTGGTTGCGTTAGCTGAAGAAATGAAACTTGACACAACCGGTACAAAGCCGGTACTTATCGAACGAATTCAGGCTGCTGGACCTCCCACTCCCGTCTACATTGACCTGCCGGATGATGAAGTTATTCTGAACACCATCGCTAAACTCTCTGGAGTGAAATTAGCTCAACGAACTCCGGAAAGAGTCGCTCACCGTCGTGCAGATCTAATCCGTCGTCGAACGGTATTTGAGACTTCTAATCCAAGTATAGAGACGATGGAAGACGGAATGCGAGAAGTTGAATTTACGCTCCGATGTGAATCTGGGACCTATGTCAAAGAAACCGTGCACGGTGATGGGGGGCGAACGCAACCGAGTTTGTCATCACTCATCAAAGCAAAATGTGAAGTTTTGTGGCTAGATGTCGGTGACATTCATGCAGATTGAAGAAAAAATGGCTCTTGAAACTCCTTTTTTAGCAATTTTTCGGCTCCTGTATCCGTCGCGGTGCTTATATGGAGAGGGCAGGTCGCCAAACTGCTCGGAAGATGTATATCTGCACCGTCCGGCAAAAAGGAGTCGACCAACATGAAACGATCCAAGGGACTGCGAGTTCGCACACGAAGCATTCTACGTCGCCGAAAGTCTGAGCGTAGCCGCATCAATATCAGTCGCGTTATGCATGACTATCAAGAAGGCGACAGAGTTGCTATTGTACTCGATGGTGGGCAACAAATGGGTATGCCTCACCGCCGTTTCCACGGCCGAACTGGATTCATCGAAAAGCGACAAGGCGTGGCTTGGGTTGTTGCTGTTAAGGACGGCAACATGGCAAAAACGGTCATTGCTCGACCAGAGCACCTTCGACCACTTGAATGAGGAATTACTATGACTGAAGAAGAGCGTTTCGTAGACTTTGCTACTGTTCGAACATTATTGTTGGATGCTGAAAAGCGACGTAAGAATCTCACCTATGAACAAAAAGCTGCACTTCAACATGCCGAATGGGCTGCAAGTGATGCTCGTAACGGTTACAAAACCGACCCCGAAGTATTCCAATCTTTGAAAGACGCTCTTTGCGAAGTTGAAACACTTTCAACTGCCCCTCACTTGGCTGCAAAGTTGGCAGAGTTAATGCCAATGTACCCAAACGATGTGAAGGCTGTGCTTGCTTCAAGCCGGGGAATGACCATCAGTGATGATGAAATCAATACCGTCTTGGAACTCGTTCGACAACATGTTGGCTTTGAATAATACAGCCACCCCCTTTGAGGTGATTTGACATGACTGGCGCTCGACGTGACCGTAATATCAAGATTGGTTCTGCTAAGAAAAAGAATACCTCCACCGCATCTACCGGTTGGTCAAGACCTGCTGAAGGTCGACGGGATATTACCCCGGCGAAGAAAACGCCAGCGCCACAGAGTCAAACGCCGCGTCGCTCTGAGAACCGTCGCAGTAACGATAACCGACGAAACAACAATCGCCAAGGTGGACGTCAGAACAGTCGTCCATCAAGGCCTCAACAAAAATCACCACTGATGGATGAAGAATGGGCACGCGTTATCGACCACGACGTAAACAGCAATGTGGTGGTTGCTGTAACTGAGTCAAAGTTGTTACTGTGCCGACTGCAACCGAAGGCCGGAATTGACCAACTTTTGACCACCGCTCGAGTCTATATCGGAACAGATACTTCCAAACGGGATGATATCGAAAATGTGCTTGGAATGACGAATATTGGTCGTCTTGCAAATCACATCGCTGCAGACCTCCCTCTGGTCATTCAAATTTTCATTGAAGAAAATGAAAAGCACTTTATTACAGCATTTTTCAACGTTGCTGGAAACATGTCTCTCAAACAGCATGCCTTTGAATTGCTACAAGGAGTCGGGAACAAAAAAGCCATGCAAATGGTTGAAGCACGAGGTTCAACTGGTTTTGAATCCCTAACTGCACTCAATGAAACGTGCAAGATCGATGCTGGCGAATTGTTAGCAAAACGGTTCTTATCTGAATTAGAAGACCGAAATATCCAACCACGATTGATTGACCTGCTCTTGCCGGTGAAGGCATGAGGGGCGCCCGTTGGTTGATAGACAGCTTACGCGACAAGCTGCCGTTTGACAAATCATTAGGTCAGCACTTCCTCGTAAATGACGAACTTCTTGCTCGTGCAATTGAATTGGGTGAAGTCAATGCTGATGACCACGTGTTGGAAATTGGGCCTGGCCCTGGGGTCCTCACTGAAGCGTTGCTCGCTACCGGGTGTCAAGTAACAGCAATTGAGATTGAACCCGTTGCTGTAACGCACTTGAAAGAAGCTTTTAGCCCGGAGATTAAGTCAGGTAATTTCACTGTTCTTGAAGGAGATGCACTCAAGCAAAAATGGCCCGATTCATTGACCAAAGTTATTGCGAATATCCCATATCAAATCTCCTCTCCTCTTGTTGAAGAACTCACTCGACATCTGCGAAATCCGAGGACGCATGAAATGCAAAAAGTCGTATTGCTGGTGCAAGAAGAGTTTGCTGAACGTTTGGTTATGGAATACGAAAGCGATGTCGGCTCACTCGGAATGACCGTTGCCTTAGATTGGGACAGTGAAATCGAAGAGAAAATCCCACCCCATAATTTCAGTCCAATGCCGAAGGTTAATTCTTGCTACATCACCATGGAACCGCACGGTGAGAAATGGCCGTGTGATGTTCGATTGGTTCGCCAAATGATTCATCTCGCTTTCGATCAGCGCCGTAAAAAACTCCGTTCAACTCTAAAAAATGTCCCGCGCCGAATAAGTCGCGTAAAGGGGTGGCATGCTGGAAGGTGGAAACTGGCCTATACTGGTCACCTTGAAGATGAACGTATGGAGAGGCGCCCCGATGAACTTGAACTCGATGATTGGGTTGAATTGTGTTGCTCTTTCACCGACTCCACCATAGAGTCTTGAGTTCATAAGGGGTCAAATGCAGGTATTATCCTACACCGGTTGAGGAGAGCCTTTTCTTAGGAGGGTCTCCTCGGATAGACTCGTCGGAGGGGATGCTATGGCCAAGAAGGACACATATCTTGCTTTACTACGTCGCGGTATCGACGAAACAACTGCCCAGCAGTTGGCCGATTCAGGACTCAAAATCGGTGATTTAAAGAAAATTGACAAAGACATGTTGATTGAAAACTACGGCTTGAAAGCTGATATTGCTGATGGTGTCATTTCAATTATCACCGCTGGACCTCAAAGTCACGGTAAAGAGCGATATCTCTCAAAGGTTCTCGCTCCTGAAAAGAAGCAAGAATCAAAGATTGAAGAGATCAAATTTCAGCGAAAGCAGAAAGACGTTCTCACCGAACTTGCTGAACAAAAAGAACGGCTTAAGATTGCAAAGGTCGAATCATTCCGTGCTAAGAAACTCATCATGAACCGACTTGGTAAGACGGTGGAATTGATTGTCAAACTCGAAAACAGTCTTCACGATGAAGGCAAGGATGACCAGAAAGTGAAAATCCGAGACCAACTTGAAACTCGGGGTCTCGAAGCTGCTCGTGATCATGAAATGCTTGAACTTGAAGGAACGCCCCAAGACATCGTAGATTTCCGGCGAAATCACGTGCCCGGGCTTATTTTCCACGCATGCCCAGAATGCGGTGATGAATTGGACCCTCGTCAATCTCGAGACAAAGACCGTCCTGAAGATTGGGCGTTCATCTGCTGGGAGTGTGAAACCAGTTTTACTCCCGCACTTTCAGACTTGGTCGAAGAGCGATTGACCAACGGCACGCGAATCACCATTGAAGAAGATAAGCGGCCCCGAAACCCTGTTCCGCCGAAGCCAGCATCGATGGACTTGTCAAGTGTAAACGAACTTATTCGCAAGGATTTGGAAGTTACTGGTGCTACCGCTGATGAAATGGTAAAGGCGGTAGAAGAAGGCGGACTCACTGGAGGCCTCATGGACATCAATGACTGGATTGACCAGACGATTGCGGCTAAAGATTACATACAAGCCCAAGAAGATCGAGAAGACTTCATTCTTCGAACCGGTGCCGGTGCTACAAAGTTCAACAAATGGATGAAGAAGGCTGGATTGTTTTTCAACAAGCAAACCGGCCGATGGACTCGTCACAAGGACATGCGTTGAGGTGGTTTGATGCCCGCACATTCGGTCACTACCGAAGAGACTCCGGAAAAAGACGAAACTCCTCCCGTTGTTCGATTTTTGCAAGGGGCAAAACTCCTCGGTCAAACACCGCACGTTCCCGGGAACACATTGGTCGAACATGCTGAAGACGCTGGCGTTCATATCCCTACCAATTGCACATCAGGTACATGCGGAGCGTGTATGGTCACTCTACTCTATGGAGAGATTCCTCTTCCCGAGGTTCTCCCTCCTGGCTTGGATGATTACTTGGTTGAGGAATGTGCACGCCTTGGTTGTATTGGCAAGCCTGATGGCG
>CABYOM010000002.1 GCA_902520595.1 uncultured Candidatus Poseidoniales archaeon
CTTGGATTGGCGAGGTTACCGATGCTATCGGAACTGAACTTAAGCGCGCCAGCCTCTCAAAGACGACTTGGAGAGAGCGAACCCTGATTTGGAAAAGTCGAAGCCTTGCGTATGCAGAGAAAATACGTCAGACCGGTGGAAAACTGGTCAAGCCTACGTATGCAGAATCCGTCATGGGTGCCCGAAGAGTACGAGCGGGTTGGGAATACCTTGCCATCAACAACCCTTCGATGACCACGCAAATGGTTGAGGATTGTGAGCAGCACTTCGATCAACTTGAACAACGAAACCTAACTCCGCTTGATGTCGATGCTCGTCCGGACCGTCTCACACGAATGGGTTCACTGAAACTGTTAGTATCGTGGGCTTGGTCTGCAGTTTGGATGCTTGGTCTCATCTCGTGGAGTGCTGTTTTTGGTAATCTGGTGCCTTACAGAGCAAATGGGACAGCAGTCAGAATTATGAAAAAACGAGGCGCTGATCAATCAATAATCGGGACTCTGAAGGTCGTTTCTGCAGTCGTTTTCTTTCCTTTGTGGTGGATTGTGGCCTCTTCGGCATTGACCTGGATGCTGCTCTCCAGTGCAAGTCCCGTGAATGAATTTCTACAATTGCACTGGCTTTTGGCAATGCTGACGGAATTGCCATTTGTGTTGGTTTTTGCGCTCCTCTTTATTTGGTGGCCCACTTCCGCGAAACTTCACTTGCGATTATACGCTCGCCTGATTGTAAAATCACGCCAACTACAGCGCTGGAAGGCTTGGAAAGATGATGAGCATAACTGGGATGAATTGGTTCAACGGCAACGTTTGCTCGCAGGTCGATTGGTTGGACTTGGCGGGGATCTGATTTTACCCGGTGATCCAGATTGGATCGACCCTCCAGCAGGTAAAGATGATGTTGAATCGGTCAAAAAACGGCAAGTGTCGACTGTTTGATTCATTCGAGAGGCGCATTCCAGCTTCAACAAGAATACCCTATGTTGATATGCAGGCATCAACACGTCGCCTACGGCGACCGGTCATGGTAGGCAAAGAACACATCGAAATGATACCTGCTCCAGACAATCAAATCTGGTCTGCAGAAGTGAATGGAACACCCGTTGAAGTGTTGGCTCCATCTAATGCAATTCTTCTCGATGTTTTACGTGATAAAGTAGGCACTCTTGGTGTTAAACGAGGGTGCGATCTCGGCACATGCGGATGTTGTACAGTTATGATTGATGGGCAACCTCGCCTTTCTTGCTTATGCCTTGCAGGCCAAGTTGATGGGACCGATATCACAACTGTTGAAGGATTGGCAAATGGTGCGCACCTCGCCCCTATACAGGCTTGCTTTGGAGAATATGGTGGCTCACAATGCGGTTTCTGCACCCCGGGGTTTCTCATTAGCGCTCAAGCATTATTGAATGAAAACGACTCGCCAACCGATCAAGATATCGCTTGTGCTATCGACGGAAATCTTTGCCGTTGCACTGGCTATCAGCAAATTATTGATTCTATACAAGGTGCTGCGGCAATCCATCGCGGAGAAGTCGAAGCCCGTGCACCTGCTAGCGACCCACATCCAGACCCTCATCCAGAAGGTCCCGAAGAACCCAATATGCCTCCAGGTCATGCACGGTGATCACATGTCTGGAGGATATCGTCAACAACCGGGTGGTGCGGGTGGCACGACGCGTAAAGACGGTAAGCGCGTTGCTGGTAAGCAAGCATTCCCTCCACCAGGTTCAGGTGGCTCACGGCCAAATATGGAACCCAGAGATCTCGATTATATCCCTGAATCTGTCGGTGGAAAAGAACCACAACCAGCCGGTTCACACATTCACGACCGTGCTCGAACAGGAACCACCGTCGGTAAAGAAATGCCACTGGTTGATTCCAATGCCAAAGTGACTGGCCAAGCATGGTATGGAGACGATGTCCGCTTGCCGAACGAAGTCATCGGCAAGATTTTACGTTCCCCACATCACTATGCTCGAATCAAATCCATTGATACATCTCGAGTAGAAGCACTTCCTGGTGTTCTGGCAGTTGCAACAGGTGCAGATTCTCCGCATCGATTCGGTGTATTGCCCGTTACCAAAGACGAGCATGCGATGGCAGTTGAGAAAGTGCGCCACGTCGGCGATTTAGTGGCATGTGTTGCAGCTATCGATGAATCAACAGCACTGGAAGCTCTCAATTTATTTGACGTTGAATGGGAAATACTTGAACCTGTATTTGACCCTAAAAAAGGCCTGGAAGACTCTGACGAACCAATTCACTGGAGAGGCAAGTATCACTTGGCAAGGACCAATGTTCAAAAGCGAGTTTTCCAAGAATTTGGAGACCGCTCACTGGTCGAAAAACCGCATGCTGAATCGCATGGCAAATGGAAGATGGCTGGCGTTCATCACGGATTTACAGAACCGCATGCAGTTGTTGCACACTGGGACCCAAATGGTCGTTTACAACTGTATACTCCTCAACAAGTCCCTCATTACACCCATCGTGCTCTATCGACAGTACTCGATGTTCCAATGCACCAAATCAACGTTATTCGTACCTTCGTCGGCGGAGGTTTTGGTGGCAAATCTGACCCGTTCCCCCATGAAATGTGTGCTGCCATACTCTCAAGAAAATCTGGAAAACCTGTCCGTATTACCTTTGACAGAGAAGAAGTGTACTGGATTAATCGTGGAAGACATCCAAGCCATATCGAAGTCAAAATGACCGCTGATGAAGATGCTCGGATTTCAGGATTTGATATCGATGCGCTCATCGATGGTGGAGGATTTGCATCTTTTGGACACGTCACTTCGTATTACAACGGAGTTTTGGCTACTGCTCCTTACGAATTGGGCTCGTTCCACTATACAGGTGCTCGAGTTTGGACCAATAAACCTGCATCGGGAGCCATGCGTGGTCATGGTGCAGTCAATACCAGGTGTGCTGTTGAAGTTGGTTTAGATGAAATGGCAGAAACAATGCAAGTTGATCCGATTGATTTGCGTCTCGCCAATCTGCTTCCTCCACACAGCAGGACCATCAGTGGTTTTAGAATCACTTCAAACGGAATGCGAGAAGCCCTCGAGAAAGTCCGAGAAGGTTCAAACTGGGACGAGAAATTCCGTCAGTTGCCACTCGGCAAAGGCATTGGTATCGGTTGTGGATTCTTCATCTCAGGCTCAGGATTGCCGATTCACTGGGACCCAAATCGATTCCCTCATGCAACGGTACATATGCAAGTGGACATGGATGGCGGAGTGACTGTACATACCGGTGCCGCTGATATCGGACAAGGATCGACAACTGCAGTTGCGCAAGTCGTTTCAGAAGTACTTGCCCTCCCCATAGAAATGATTCATGTCCGCAGCCATGAAAGCGACACTTCCCCCGTCGACTTGGGCTCTTACTCAAGTCGTGTAACATTCATGAATGCAAATGCTGCCATTCGTGCCGCTTTGGAAATACGTGAACGACTGCTCAATGCTGCATGGGACATTCTTGGTTATCACCCAGATAACTTGGTATTAAATGACCGTCGTATTTACTACAAGCACGATCCTGCCATCGGAGTCTCTTATCTTAAGGCACTTCACAAAGCGCAAGAAGACAAGGGTGCATTGATTTCGAGCGGTGCTTATCGTTCTCCACCAATGGGTGGCGTTCACAAAGGTGCTGCGGCCGGATTAGCTCCGGCATACTCGTTTTCTTCATATGTGGCCGAAGTCGATGTTGATGTCGAAACTGGAATGATTAAGTGTACCAATGTTTGGGCAGCCCACGATTGTGGAAAAGCACTCAATCCTTTGGCAGTCAAAGGTCAAATTATTGGTTCTTGTCACATGGGGCTGGGTCAAGTTTTGTCTGAAAAGATGGTCTACGGCCGTACTGGACATTTGCAAAATCCAAACCTTCTCGAATACAAAATACCTTCAGTGTACGAAATGCCAAATGTTGAACCTATCATTATTGAATCGTGTGATCCAGAGGGTCCATTCGGTGCAAAGGAAGCAGGTGAGGGACCCTTGCTCCCGATTCTTCCAGCAGTGGTTAATGCTGTTTATGATGCGATTGGAATCCGATTAAGAGACCTACCTCTCACTCCAGATGTTGTTTTCAAAGGAATTGAAAAGACCCTCAAGCGGTCTGATTTCGATGACCCAACCGATCTCCCTTCGCCACGCCTTACGCACAGTGCATTACAATCGAAGTTGGTCGCACGTGCTAAGGAACATAAAATCCGAGATAAAGCACGTCAACGAACGGAAGATACCAGCCCTTATGTCAACGGCGTATTGTTTGGCTTCGATCCAAATCTACCTCTTGAAGACCAAGTTGAAGGTTGGCGCACTGCAACTGAACCGGATCCAGAACAACTTGCTGAACTCGGACTCGCTGGTCGTGCTTGGTTGAAGAAAGAACAACGACAAATGGGAGGTGAACAGTGATGCTCATGCCTCCATTTACACTCCATAATCCGAAAACGGTGGAAGAAGCCTGTGAACTTGCTGGCATGTTGCTGGAAAAAGGTGAAGAATTTGATTGGGTCGCCGGAGGAACAGACTTACTTCCAAATTACAAGTGGCACATCAATCCAAAACCGCATGTTATTTCACTTGCCAAAATCGATGGCACCGATACCCTTTCGATGCACGAGATTGGATGTATGGCTCGTCTTGTTGACTTAACAGCAGAGAATGGCATCCATCCGTTAATAGTTGAGGCTGCGAGTAAAGTGGCCTCCTCACTCGTTCGAAGGAATGCGACAATAGGAGGTAATCTCTGCCTCGATACTCGCTGCTTCTGGTATAACCAAGGTGAAGACTGGCGCCGTTCTATAGATTGGTGCCACAAGGCAGACTGTGGAACTGGTGCAGATTGCCGAGTAATTCCAAATCAGAACACATTGTGTGTAGCAACGTATCAAGGCGATATTGCTCCAACATTGATGGTTCTTGATGCAGAGGTTCATCTCATCGGGCCACAAGGGTTGCGGATTCTCCCCCTTTCAGAGTTTTACCAACTTGATGGGATGACGAAGAATGTTCTACAAAAAGGAGAATTCCTTCTCAAAATCACTCTTTCTAAAGAAAGCGCAAAGCGAACAGGCTCCTATCAGAAACTGCGTGTTCGTGACTCTTGGGATTTCCCAGAGGCGGGTGTTGCAGCCTCTTGGATAGAAGGTGATATATCAACGCTTCAAATCGCAACGACTGCGCTCGAATCAATTCCTCGATGCCACCCCGAGGAAGTCGCTGCTATACTTGAACATGGCTGGAATGGAATGGATTCTGTCAAAGCCCTTGCTTTGAGTGTTCGTAAGGTCATCAAACCAGTTAACAATACGTCTCTCCCTCCAAGATATCGTAAATCAATGGTCCGTGTTCTCACGAAGAGAGCGGTCGAAAAAATACTCGAGAAGTGATCCTATGAAGCAGAATAAACTGGTTTTTGTGTTGACATTCCTCTTGACTGCATCTGTTTTGAGTACAATTCCTGTAGATGCTCAAACTCCTATTGATGGTCAATCCTGGACTCTTGGATGGGCGACTGATATGGATTCAACATATATTGTGGAAATGGATCTCGACTGGGATGCGGAAGGAGAAATTATTGCTTATGTCGAAAATAATCGAATGGCCCAACTTGAATTAGATTTGTCGTATGAGTTCGACAGTTGGGTACCGTTCTCGTTCAGTGGACCTGAGACCATCACTGTTTCTGGTAGTGGTAACGACACATTCACTGTTAAATTCTCATCAATTGACGATGATGATACTCGAGAATACAGTCCTGATAACTCTTCTACATTGACGATAACAGCTGAAGAGAAGGTCGGTGATACATCTGCGAGTACGCAAGAAATCGAAGGTGATGTTAGCGTTCCTCGAGTTTTTGATTTACGCCCATCGGTAACACTTCCTGATGAAAACCTTCACGCAGGTTCGTGGATTGATCTGTCAACACAATTGGTCAACAACGGCAATGCACGCGATGCTGTGAAGGAGGCCAGCGTACAATTTCGTAGTTGCCCTCACCTCTCGATGACCGGTCTGGATGAACTGACCAATACTCTGGTCGATACAACGGATGCTCAAAATGGCAAAGATGTCTATGCTACGCTTCGACTCGAGGCCTCTGATAGCCAACCAAATCGTGTCTGTGAGGTCACCATCTCACTCACATCAGAAGGCGATGATGCTTCTCGAAGCGTGACTTTTGAACTTGAAGTCATGGCAGTAGAAGCCAGTGATTCACCACAAGATTCACCTCAAACAAATGATGATGAAGGTAGCAGCAGCCTTTCAGAAGAATCAAACTCCTTGCCATGGGTTGGCGGCATTGAACTTCTCATGCTTATTGGCCTTGCTTCGCTTCGAAAACATTTCAATTGAAAGAACCTCATTTTTTTGTTATTTTCGGTGTTTTCCGGCCATAATGCAGTTATCGAATAGTTTTGTAGATTTTCAATTTTCGTCTCTTATTAACCTGCGTCTCCAAATCATGCATGAACAAGCATTAAGTGTGGAGCGAGGTTCCGACGGTTGTTATACTGTTCAAGAGTACGGCAAGCGAACTAGGGGTGAGATATTTGGCAGACGAGGAATCGACAAAAATATCCGTCGAAACTTGGCTTAAAGTTGGCCTCGTATCTTCTCTCTTTCTCTCAGTAATCGTCATCAGTATCGTCAGTTGGGACAAGACAACTGTTCTTTCCCCCTACAACAATGCTGCTGATGAATATTCAATGCAGCAATTAACCGAGATGCGGAATGTGGTCGAAGCAAGTGACTACAGTATTGCGAACACCATGTCAACTCCTATGCTTGTCAACGACTGGAACGATCCTCACCGAACAATGCTCATTATTGCCGGTCCTGAGAAACCATTCGATGCGGCTGAAGCATCCGCACTTCACGACTTTGTTACCAAAAAAGGCGGTAAGGTCATTCTTGCAGCAAGTTCAACCAATGCACAATTAGTTGCATCAGAATTTGGAGTCAAATATTTTGACGCACCTGTCTATGACGACCAACGCTACTACGAAGTTGAAGATGACCTTGGCGTGCTTCAACCTGCAGACTATCGTCGATTGTGGTCTGCTGCGAGTGTTAGCGAAAACATCAGCGAAATGGGAGATGAGAGACTGATTCCATGTTCTCAAGCCAATATCGCTATCGCCCAGGTAGAAAACTGTCGAATGCCAGTTCTTTTCCACCGACCAACTGCAATTCAAGTTCTCGATGAACAATCTGATTCTGACCGCGACATCAGCATTCTCGCTGCAGCATCAACATCTGCCCGTGTTGCCAAGTTCCCTGATAACATCGACAGCGACCAAAACCCAACATTGGGGGAGGGCATGACAGGACTCATTATTCGAATTGATTATCCAGTTTCAGACGTGTTGGACAGAAAACCAAACAACGATTATGGCGAAATTGATGTGACTGGCTCAATCGTGTTTGTATCAGACCACTCCGTTCTTGCGAACCACTTGTGGGATGCGGACCTTGCTGAAGAAAACGGTTACCTTCAATGCACATCACCTGCTTATGTTGAAAATGGCCACAACTGTTGGGATACTGACCCAGATGGACTTTCTGCAGCTCAGGGTGATACAACTTGGAACGGTAACAGTCAATACTTCTCTGCGCTAATGTATGACATGATGGAATTTGACAATCAAGAATTGTCCACAACCATTACCCGTTCTCCTTCTGAGTTTTACATCGTATTCGACGAAAGTCGTCACGTTTCCAGTGCACTGACCTCTCCATTCACTGAAGCAATGGGCGCTATCGTTCTACTTACCAGCGACGTCGTTCTCAAGTGGCTTATCATCTTGAATCTCTTCGCCCTTCTTGCTATTGCAATCATGGTCGTGCCTGAAAAAGAGAATTGGCGGCACGTCTTTGATTTGACTCGATTTAGAGAACGTCCATCGAAGTTAGACCCTTCCCAATACCAACTGCGAACCCGTGAAGCATTGCTTTCCAAGGTTCGACAGTTCAATGACCTTACGCGTGATGAGTTCATGCGTAAATCCCCAGCGGAGATCATGCAAATGGTCCGAGATCCGCGCTTGGTTGAGCTGATTAGTTCAACCCGTTCCTACTCCAACGAAGAACTACGGGAGATAATCCCGCAAATTCGACGTTGGGGAAATTGATAATTGGAGGAAAATAGACATGCAACCCCCCGCCCCACCAGCAGCCCCGCCCGCGCCAGCGCCAGCAGCGCCTGTGGCCCCAGCAGCACCTGCAATGCCTGCACCAGCAGCGCCAATGCCTGCGGCACCTATGCCAGCAGCACCAGCGCCTATGCCAGCAGCACCTGCAATGCCAGCACCGGCCCCAGCACCTGTAGCACCGGCCGCTCCGGCCCAGCCGAAGCACCAGACCAGCCCAGAAAACAAAGAGAAGTTGAAGGCCGTCGGTTCGATTGCAAGCGCAATCAGTGCCGAAGTCCAGAAAGTAATTATTGGTAAAGCACACGTTATCGATAATGTTCTTATCAACATCCTTTCCAACGGTAACCTTCTGTTCGAAGATTACCCAGGTCTGGCGAAGACATTGATGACCAACACCTTTGCCGATGCACTCGGTTGTGATTTCAAGCGTGTACAATTTACGCCTGACTTGCTCCCTGCTGACATCACAGGTACCAACATCTATGACGCTAAGAAAGGTGAATTTACGTTCAAGCCAGGACCTTTGTTCTGTAACCTTCTTCTTGCTGACGAAATTAACCGTGCTCCTCCGAAGACCCAAGCAGCTTTGCTTGAGGCTATGCAAGAGAAGCAAGTTACCATCGGTACTGTGACGCACAAACTCCCTGCACCGTTTATCGTTATGGCAACTCAAAACCCTGTCGAACAAGAAGGTACTTACCCACTACCAGAAGCACAACTTGACCGTTTCATGTTCAAGATGTCCGTCGGATATCCTGACCGTGCTGATGAAGACGAGATTCTCTCCCGTCGTATTTCTCGTGGAAAAGACGCAGTCGAAGTCGAAGTCATCACCAGCCCTGAAATGGTGATCAACATGCAACAAGCATGTGAATTCGTTTACGTTGACCCTGCTCTACGAATGTATATGGTCGAAGTTGTTTCCCGAACTCGAGAAGATCCTCGTGTTTTGGTCGGCGCTTCTCCTCGTGGTTCCCAAGCATTGCTCAAGACCTCCCGTGCAGCAGCAGCTCTGCGTGGTCGTGATTTCGTCACACCTGATGACATCAAAGCAATCGCTGAACTGGCACTTGCTCACCGAATTATTCTCAAGCCTGAACATCAAATTAAGGGCCTTGAGGCTGGTGAAGTTATCCAGACTATTCTTCGAGAAGTTCCAGTACCTACAGTTTGATTGTAATACATTACTGATTTTGAGGTGAGTATGATGTGGAGTCGCAAATCTGCAATGTTAGGAAGCTTGGCTATTGCCATGTATTTGCTGGGTTTAACCTTGCGAAATTCCCAACTGGTTACGATTGCGGTTGTTATCTTCGTGTTCCTCACTTGGGCTGCCTTGTTTGGCGGTCATGCTGACGTTGCCGCAACAGGCCGTCGTGCAGATGAGTGGACGGGAGAAGAAGGTGCGGCATTGAACAGTGTAAGCGCAATGCGTAAACTGTCCAGTGCTCGAATTTTCGAAGATGGAGAACTCAACATCACGCTGAGGATGCAAAACCATTCCTCTCTTGCCAAAATTCTTGAAGTTCGAGACCGTGTTCCAGAAGTTATGCGTATCAAGGATGGTGCGAATTACATTCTAATGGAATTGGGTCCACGCCGTGAAACATTCATCGAATATACCGTTGAATGCCCTCTACGAGGATTTTACAGCGTTGGTCCAGTAGCAGTCAGAATTCAAGACCCATTCGGATTGTTTCACAAGGAAAAAGAATTGCATGTCTACAACGATTTCCTTGTGTTCCCGAAAATGGAAGACCTCAAAGAGACCTTCGTCAAATCCCGTGTTCCTAAGATTTTCACGGGTGCAGTCAACATTCGACAACCAGGGCCAGGTTCAGAATTTTATTCCCTTCGTGAATATTTCGAAGGGGATTCATTCCGAGCCATTAACTGGTCTGCTTATGCTCGTTCTGGAAGACTCATGGTGAACGAACGCGAACGTGATGCTGTTTCAGACATCATCATTATTGTTGACTCTCGCTCAGTAGCTGAGACAGGACCTGTTTCCAGAAATGCATTGGTCTATTCCACACGTGCTGCCGCTTCATTAGCGAAATATTTCCTTGGCCGCAGAGATTCTGTTGGTGTCATTGTCTATGGCGATGAAGTTGTCAGTGTCGACCGAGATACTGGCAAGAAGCAACTCTATGTGATTTTAACGAAACTCGCTGGTGCAGTTGCTCGTGGTAACATTCCATTGCAAGTTGTCGTCAACCGTATTTTGCCGCACATCAACAAAGGTAGCCCAATCATCTTCTTGTCGAATCTTGAAGACGATCCAACGATTGTCAATGCTTTGCGTGATTTCAGAGCTCGAAATTTCGATGTTACGGTTCTTACGCCTTCATCACTTGAGTTTGAATTCGATGCCCGTCGTATCGACCGTACTGGCTATGAAGTCATGAAGACTGAGCGAGATGTTCTCATCAGCGAACTTCGTGGACTTGGTGTCAATATCATGGATTGGGAGCCGGATATGTTGCTCTCTACTGCACTTGCTGGGGCAAGAGGATTTTGAGGTGAGAATATGACTGTATCACGACCATCAAGCGACACTGCCCACTTGTATGACGGTAAGACGGTTCGTTCAGCTGCACCTTCTCGAAAGAAGATTGCCGGACAAATCGGTTCAGGAAGTGAAATTCCCAAGGACGCTATTCCTGAAGTTGAAATTCCATCATTTATTGAAAGCCTTCTCGGCGGACCATTGGTGCCAAAGACCAAGTTCTTACCACCTGCTAAGATGGTTCAAAATCTTCAACTCGGCGTCTATGGTATTCTTGTTGCACTCGCCTTACTCACCTACATGATCTCTCCAGCCGAGGGAACTATTTGGTACATGATTACGGGAAGTCTAGGTGTTGCTACCGTGCTTCAATTGATTCTTATCGCCGGTGCAACTGGCACTGGCTTTTGGGGGACATTCCAGCGTGATGGTCGTTTTACACTCGCGAGCAATTTGATGTTCATACTTGCAATTCTGCGCTTTGCATCATCGAAAGTCACTCTTTCCAATGACCTCTTTGGTCTTCAAGATAAACCGTTTTTACTCTCCGCACTTGTTGTTATCTATGCTGTGCTCTTAATCATGTATTTCGAACTCACGAACGGTGTCCTTCGCTATTCGATGCTTGACACGAGTATTCGAACAAACGAGGTTTACGTTATGAACCCTCAGAAAATTGTTGGGAAATACCATCGTTCACTTCTCATCAACCCTATTATCGCAACTCTCCTTGCAACAGTCGTTCTTTCAGCAAATACAATTCTCCCGTTCTTCGTTGGTATCCTCTCTCAGGATACAGCTCTGCGTATGGAAGAGTCTGTTGAGTTGATTTCAGTGTATGGTGTTGCACTTGGGACTTTCTTCGTGTTCTGTGTCGTTGGCGGCCTGTTCGCACTGAATCTGCCTACACATTTGCAAAGCTTCCGAGAAAAGCGGGCAGAAGACTAAACTTCTACTGCGAGTTGTAAATAATTCGCTAGCGTTTTGAGCATTGAGTGTATTTCGTTGTTTTTGGAAATTAACCTGATTGCATGATCGTTAACGGATAAGAGCTCAACATCAAGAATTTGTTTTATTTTGTCGGTGAGCATAACTTCCGAATCTTCTGGTAGCTTATTCCCAACCAATGAAAACATGACTCCATATTCAAAGGTAGAGGCTTTGTCAAAGTAAGTAGAAACAATACTCTTTGCTATCTTAAGGTCATGTTGAGAAACAATCCAGGAGATACTACCGGGGTTTGATTCCAAGTCCCAGCAAGGAATGTTCTCTTCCGCAAACTCAACCAAAACACGACCCAAGTTTTCACTTTGGACTTCAAGAGAAGGCGACTGAACGGTTATTCTGACAACGTTTGGTAAACATCCAATCGCTTTTACCCTCCGAGTTTGATGTAAGTCAGGCCCGATAATTGTCGAGGCTTTTTCCTTTACCACTCCACGTAAGTCGCGAATTTCCAGCGGGATACCTATACTTCGTAGAGGTTCAACGGTTGCAGGATGCAAAACAGGTGTATCCAACCGAGACAGTTCAACAGCTTCTCCATATCCAAGATAAGGGATAGGTTGTGATGAAATCCCCCAACGAGGATTCAAGGGTAATACTCCGTCAACATCTTTCCATAAAATGACCTTATCTGCATCGATGAGGCGGGCTATTGAAGTTGCAGTGTGATCGCTCCCTCCACGTCCAAGTAATGCCAACTCTCCATCAGAGCCTTCACCAAACCAGCCGGTAATTACCGGTGTTCCAAAAAGAGCACTGCGATCTAATTGCTTCATAGAAGTCTCAATATCAACCATTGGTGCTCTGTTCACTCCCTTGAGTTTTAATCCAATATCTTCAGCACCAACTGGATGTGCTTGAATGCCTAACTTCTGTAAATGGTGAGCGACAACCAATGCGGAAAGGCGTTCTCCGGCTGCTAGCAACCGGTTGATTGCACTCCATTCTTGTGGATCTCGAGATAATTCATCAAGTGAACGTTCTATCCCTCTCAATACCGCTTTGAACAACTCTGCATTTTCGCCTTCGATTAATCCCGGTGCAAAGCGAAGATGCTGACGTGAAAGGTCATTCACCAATCGACTCGCATATCGCGGCTCTTTACTCGCCCGCATCAATCGGTCAGTCGTTCCCCAAAGTGCTGAGACGACAAGGACTGATTTTCCAGGCCAATGTTGAATCACTTCTGCAATGCGATTCAAATCTGAAATATCTCGTAGGCAAGAGCCTCCAAACTTGTGAACAGTCATTGATTTAATCATCGAGAAAACCTCCACGTAAAGCAAGGTCACAAAGAACAAGTTTGGCCATTGATTCGACCACTGCTACTGCTCGAGGCCCTAACACAGGGTCATGACGCCCTCCAACAACCAACGGTTCAATGGTGTTTTTTTCGAGATTTAGCGTGTTTTGTTTTGCAGCAATACTTGATGGCGGCTTGAAAGCAACAGAAACATGAATCGGTGAACCCGTCGCCAGACCGGCAATTACCCCATCAGGCTTCTCGCCAGTTAATATTGGGTTTTCTGCCGTTCCACCCCACGGGTCGTTGTGTTCTAAACCGGTCATTTTCACCACTCCAAAACCACGCCCAAACGTCACTCCACGAGCGGCAGGAATCGCAATCATCGCACGAGCCAGAGCCGGCTCAAGACCGTCAAACCATGGTTCGCCCAACCCGAGCGGTAAGCCAGATATTTGCAGGTCGACGCGACTGCCAATTGAATTTCTCTGCATTCGATGTTGTTCAACAGTTTCGACCATAGCAAGGGCTGCAACAGGGTCTCGACAGCGCATTTCCTTACTGGCTTCATTTCCCCATCGAGGAGGGCATTGGTTCATTTCTTTGGCTTCTATTTGTCCAATGGCGCCTACATGCGCTTCACATACGACATTTAGCTTGTTGAGCAGAGGTGAAAGCAGCGCTGCAGAAGCAACCAATGCTGCTGTTAATCGGGCGGAGGAACTCCCTCCTCCACGCAAGTCTGCATCTCCGTTCGTACGCTTGTGCATGACCATATCTTGGTGACCCGGGCGTGGATGTGCTGGTAAGAAACTGTAGTCTCGTGTTCTTGCATCTTTGTTGGCTATTGAGATTTCAATTTCCTCACCAGTCGTTTTTCCATCAGCAACACCGGTCCGAAATTCAACAACATCAGGTTCCCTGCGCTTACTCGCATATCGCCCACCGGGTCGGCGTGAAGCCATAGCCAGTTCGATGGCATCAGAGTCAATTTCAATACCTGCAGGGACACCATTGAGCAGTGCACCGACACGAGGCCCGTGACTTGTCCCAAAAAGGGTGAGTCGAATCCTTTCTCCGAGGTGCATATGCATTGGACTCATCCATTCGAGCCACCCTCCCTTCAAGAAGGTGCGTCTTCACTCTCTTCTTCATTGCTCAGAAAAGATGTTTGAATCACTTTGGTCACTTCTTTGTTCGATTCGAACAAGTGAAGAAGCCTTTCACAAGTTGGTTTACTGACTTTTGGAGCGATGACTACAATGGCGTTCCCTGAACCACTCATACCTGCTGCACGTGCCCCATTTAGAATCGCATCATTGGTAATTTTACGGCCCTGAACATCGTTCATCACCGCTACAGTACCTCGCCCATTCCAAGTTAAGGCAACCAACTCGTTCATTTCTTGTAATGCTTCAAGTGCATTTTGATAGGCGCTTGTGTGAGGTACAAAATCTTCCAGTGTCGGCCGTTTTTTTCGCTCTTCTCGGCATACGATCATAACAACCCAATCCTCTGTGTTTGGACCATTTCCTTCAAACAAAACCCCTTCAGAAATACTTTCCGCTTGCGGATCAATCAGTTTCCATCCAGTGGTTAAACACGCCCAAGCATCATCTATTGAACCGGTAATCGATACATTAGATTCGATTTGCGCTTGTGCAGCCATAGCAACATATTCTTCATCGCTCACTTCAGTTTGTGTGGCATCCGCGAGAGCTCGAAGTGCAGCAATGGATAATGCAGCGCTTGATTTGAGTCCTTGACGAGGGGGGATTTGACTCATAACAGCCCAATGTAAATCTTCTTTTTCCAGTTCATTTGGAAACTTAAAACCTCCAGCAATCCAAGCATCAAGGATTGCGGGGAGTAATTCATCGGGGTCCTTGACATCTCGTTTACTGGGTTTGTCGAGTAGACGTACGGCCAACGGTAAATCGACACCTATACTTGCTCCATACCCTAGGCCGGCGGCATGGAGTAAACTGCAACCTCCATGAGCATTTCCAGAACCGAGTATCGCCATGCTATCATCTCTCAGCAACAGCACTTGAGATTGGAGCACCTATGTGCCTCGATCCCGTGTCGCTCCAGCCGATGACAATATCTCCAGTTTTCAATGCAGTAATTGACTTGGTTTTCTTGTCGAGCCCGACGACGCGTACCGTCTCTGCTTGTTGTAAGAACATGTTCCCTTCTTTATTATTTTCATCAATCCATTTCACTAGAATCATTGGCCTCAATTCGATTTTCAAGCGACCAACAGTTGCACTACGTTGCCTACCCTCTGTATTTACCACATGAATTTCATCACCTGAACGCAGTTCAGATAGGTATTTTGTCATTCCATTCGCCATTCGAATGTAGGCATGGGGAGGGCCTGCGTTAACGCGGAACGGGCGCGTTGGAACAAACTCTGAATCGAGTGTTTCACCGTGAACAAAAAGAAAACTCGAAGCACTTGAACCGAGTAAAAGACCTTCACCATCTTCAAGTAAACTCGTCATGTCAATGCAATAACGTTCTGCAGTTCCACCGGACTCTATTGAAGTAATTCTTAAACTCCCTAAACCGACATGCCCAGATTGTAATTCAACCTCGGATTCAATGTTGTCTTTTCTCTCCAATCGTTGAGACTTGATAATTAAGGCAGCCTCAATCATTTCCGTTGAGGATGGTATCACCAATGCGTCAACACCTTTTTGCAGTGCAAAACCGGCACCTTGAGCCTGTTCAGGTGTGGAAAGAACGGCTGCTATTTTAGTAGGCGTTCCTTCACAAGCAGCAATTATATTTTCAATTGGAATCATCGACCAGTCGGAGAAATCAATCACGAGCCACTCGACACTGCCTACCAAAGAGCGAGCATAGTCCTGTGTTATTTCAGAGTTTATTGTTACTAAGGCGCCAACGACTTTTTCATTTGACATAATTCGATTTCCATCGCAGTAAAAATCGTCTGGATTTTTAATACTTTGAGCAAAAAGGCGGCGGTCTATTCCTTCCTTGACATCGTTTGAGGATTCTATAGAATTGCGGCAGTCAGTCCACACTTCCATGCCAACACCTCACAGTCCACAACTTACCATTGCGTTTTGAACGGTGGAATCTTCATGAACGAGCATGACTAAAGCTCTGGCAATTGCCTCAACGTTTGGATGAGCAAAAACCTGTCTTCCCATGCAAATTCCTGATGCGCCAGCATCAAGTGCTTGACGGACCATCGTCAATATTTCAAGCGAATTGCCGGTTGCAGGACCTCCTGCTACAAGGACCGGAATTGGGGCTGCAGAAGATATTTTTCGAAAACTGTCTTGACTTCCAGTCCACGTCGTTTTCGCAGCATCACAGCCCAGTTCAAAAGCAAGACGAACAGCATGTGCATTGGCGTTTGTATCATCGCCTTCCATGATGGAAAGGTGTTCACCACGTGCATAAACCATACCGAACATGGGTAAGTCGTGGTGCAATGCATCCCTGCTCATCTTCCCCATACGTTCAACCATCGATGCTTCATTTGGGCTACCCATGTTTACTTGACAAGAGACACCAATTCCTCCCCTTTTGAGGACTTCATCAGCATTTCCAACGATGACTTTGTTTGCAGCGTCTGGACCTGCATGACGTGTTGATACTGAGAAATGGACGACCATGTCGGTTGTTGAGCCTTCGCACAGGTGGCTGTAATGACTTACAACTCCCTTTTGTGCTACGATTGCATCTACTCCTGCACGGACTAAGGCACTGATTACATGCTCGGTATCAGTCAGGCCTTCCACAGGAAAATCCGACGCACCGTGATCGATTGGGATCCAAACTCCCCGTCCATTTGGGAGCAGGGAATTCAATCGCGTGGCCTTGTCCATGGTTCCGGGAAAACACGCTGGTTCTCAAGGTTTCGCACACATTATTCGTTATCCATTTGCTCGCTGGACCACTTCATCATTGCTAATTCAGCACGATTAAGGTGTTCTTGAAGGGTCGAGCGAGGTATTTTCATCAATTCAGAGAGTTCTCGCAATTTGATTTGCTTCGGGTGGTCGTAATATCCAGAAGAGGCAGCTACTTTGACACATTCTATCTGGCGGGGAGTCAAAATACCTTCAATTATAGTTTTATTATCGCCCATTTCTACAACCTTGACCACATCTGGGGGAAGTAGTTGGCGACAGATTTTCAAAAAGTTTGAGACGCCGGCAGGCACACCACGAACAGTAAGGGTTATTCCATCTCCACCATAGGTATAGGGTGGCATGATGTGAATATCTGAAAAATGGATGGCTGCAATAGAAAGAGGATGTGAATTCCATACCACCAAATAACCACTTTGACCGCCTCCGAGTTCTGATTCAACAGTCAAAAATGGAACCTCATCCAAATCCTGTACTCCTTTCCCTTCACAGAAGTCTGGCAAAATTAATTGGCGAATGCCCTTTTCCCCAATGTCAAGGTGGCCAACAACCTCCAAAGAATGCGCAATTTTAGCAATTGGGGCGTATTCTGAGTTCGCCACAGTCTCCGCAGTCCACTTTAAGTGAATTTCTCGCATAAACGACCCTCCCGTAGCAGAGATATAAAATCAAAGGCAGTAAAATCAAACCATCTCATACACTTAATGTCGTTAAAATTTCACTTCTTTGATAAAAATACCAACCGATGTTACAAAAGACTAGCACCTCCTGCGAGTATCAATGGCAGTTGAGACCATCGTAACTTCGATAGCCTTAGTAGGGGGTTTTGTTGTTGGTTTATGGTATATTTTCACGCGTAAAGACGTGGCAATATCTGCCCGTCAAGGTTTGAATCCTGAAGGACTGCGATATGGCTCTGGCGCTCCGGGTTTTGGAAGTGCAAAGAAAGAAATCGATCGTAAACTTGCACTCGTTGAGA
The DNA here is from genome assembly GCA_902520595.1 of uncultured Candidatus Poseidoniales archaeon. GTDB lineage: Archaea > Thermoplasmatota > Poseidoniia > Poseidoniales > Poseidoniaceae > MGIIa-L1. The sequence goes on from CABYOM010000002.1 coordinate 17,829, forward strand.
ACCGTCGTCGTCGCCAGGAAGCAATTTCCAGCAGGATGGCGGCTGAAAATGCCGAAAGACTTGCACGTGAACAACTTCAACAATCTCGAGCCCAACAAGAAGCTGAACGGCTACAGATGATGGAAGATGCACGTATTGCAGCTCAAGAAGAAGCCCGCTTAGCCTCTGAAGCTGCCCAGAAAGTTCGTGACCAGCAAGATGAGGCTCGCCGACGTGAAGAAGAAGAAGCTCGCCTTGCAATTGAACGTGAGAATCAACGACAAGCAGACTTCTTGGCTTCTGAAGAATCCCGACTTGCTGAAATTGCTGCCGCTCAACAACAGCAGGTTGCTTCATCCACTTCGAATTCCAAAGCAATCAAAGAACTGCAAGCACGTTTAGCCCGTGAAGGAGCTAAATCTTCCGATGTTCAAGTCTCTTTGATGTGGAATAATTACAATGATCTTGATCTACACATCGTTTGCCCTTCCGGTGAACGTATTCACGGAGGAAACAAAATCTCTGCATGCGGTGGAGAACTCGATGTTGATGCCAATGTGCGTGCAGAGACCCGTAAACCGGTCGAGAACGTCTTTTGGCCTGAAGGAACTGCTCCGAGTGGCCAATACCATGTTTATGTTCACTATTACAAGAAACACAAGAAGCGACGTTCAAAAGACCCGACGAAGTTCCAAATCATGCTCAATAACGGTGGAGAAACGACCGAATATTCTGCTGAACTCAGTAAGGGTGACCCGATCATGCAAGTTTGCTCTTTTGATGTCTCATCTAATGAAGAACGCGAACTCTTGAAGAGAGAACTTGAAACAGAATTGGATGCACTGAAAAACAGATTTATCGATGCAGATATTGATGGTAGTGCTCGACTCTCTGTTGAAGAACTGGCTGAGGCCACAGGTATGTCTCTTGAGGAAGCAGAAATTATTCACAAGAAGGCTGACAAAGACGGCGATGGCACAATCTCGCTTGATGAATACCTTTCAGCATCACAAGTTCCGAGTGCTCCTGACTTAGAATCACTGAGCACTGATGAATCCTCAGAATGAGGAAGAGTTCGTTGCCTAAAGATTCGTTCTCGACAGATGCAACAGTTTGTTCTAAGAAAGGATATCTTCAAGTTGATTGATTTGAATCGCCTTACGTATTGAGCGAGCAATTCGACGGCCGGTTGACATTCGTTCTTCGTTAATATCGGAGTAAGGTGAGCCTCCTACAAAGGGATTCGAACCCGCAACAATTCGCGCACTTATTTCAAACACTTTGAACTCCAATGCGTCTGTCACAATGGTTTCCAGGCAGAATGGGCCAATCATTCCTCGAGCGCCTTCTTCCAATTCAAACGATTCTGCAACAGTCCCTTCAGCCATTTCAAACGCTCGAGGGAGCAAGGATTCACGTATAACGACCGGCTGATTACCGGTGACTACAAAAGACGGTTCGAGAGACATTTCTCGCAAATCTCTCAACGAGCCCAATTTGTAGAACTCATCGACGTTTGACTCGTCTCTTCGGTCCATTGAAAGCAATTCGAGACGTCCGAGATTTTTGCCTGCATTTGACCCCTTTCCTTGAACTTGAAAACCATCGGTAGCAGTCGGGTCAAAGAAAAAGTGGAGATAATATCGACATCCAAGCACGTATTCTTGAATCGTAAATTCTTCTTCAATATCTACATTTCTTCGAAAATCACGATAATTGCGCGCAACGAAATAACCTCTTCCACCCTTGGCTCCAGCATACTTTACAATCACCGGTCCATCGATATCGTGGGGGTCTTCTAGTACTTTCGGCATCGTGCACCCCCCAGCTTCGAGCCACTTACGCTGCCGCTCACGACTGCTTTCCCAATGGAGAATCCCTCGGTTGCCAAAGGTTGGCACTTGTAATTCTCTAAAGTTTGAAGAGCCGAGGTATTCGACCAACGAGCCATGAGGAATGATTACTACATTTCGTTCACGGAACCATTCAGCATGTTCCATCATTTCCAGATAATTATCGAGCATTAACCACTCATCAGGCTCAGCGCCAGGGAATGCTTGGTAGAAACGTCTTCGATTTTCTCCAACAGCAATTCCAAGTGTTCTGAAACCTTCACTGCGTGCGCCGTGTAATATTTGAAGAGAGGAATGAGAAGCAACCACACCAATCGTGATGTTGTCTCGGTCGTAGTTAGCCAGCCATCTTGCTAGTGTTTCGGAGTCTACGCCCATGTCGAGGGGTTCAGTATTTGCGATATGAGTGTTCTTATTAGAATCAGTGAGAGTGAAGATATTTGAGGATTTTTTCTTTCTTCCAATTCAACATGCTAACCCTCAATCTGCCGCAAGAACGACAAACCCTCTGCCCAACTCACCATCATGGCCCTAATACAACTCTCGATTCGACTTCTTCTCTCCGGAGGACTCATTGTTGCTGCCAGTGAAATCGCAAAGAAGAACGATGTTTACGGCGCATTGATCGCTTCACTACCCCTTATCTCTATTTTCGCGATGATTTGGTTATACAATGACACGGGGGATTCTGAACAGATTGCATCTTTTAGCAAGAACATTTTTTGGCTTGTCATCCCTTCTCTTGTATTGTTTCTAACTCTTCCAATGTTTCTTCAGAGGGGCGTTGAATTCTGGCCAGCATTAGTTGGTTCAATCGTTCTTACACTCGTTACTTATGTTGCAGGATTAAAGGTTGCAACTGGCTCAATCTCTTAATGTTCAAAGTAGACACAAAAACTTCTCCCGTCGAGTGAAGAGTTCAAGGGCTTGGCACCGATGCAAAACCATGAGCGACCACGCACCAGCGCATCGCATGACATATGCAGGATACTTGCAGTTAGATGAGTTATTGGCTCTTCAAGATGGTCCACAAGGTTACAGTCCTGCCCCATCCAATGACGAGCAGCATTTCATTATCGTTCATCAAGCGTTTGAACTTTGGTTCAAATTGATTTTACGGGAATTAAAAGAAACACATGCACTCCTAAATCAGCAACATGTTCCAGAAGAACACTTACCTCAGATGGTTCATCATTTAGATCGAGTCACTGAAATTTTCCGATTACTTTCAAATCAGTGGAAAGTAATGGAAACCCTCACCCCTCAAGGATTCTTAGCATTCCGAGATAAACTTGGGACATCTTCAGGCTTTGAATCATGGCAAATGAGAGAATTAGAGGTGTTAATGGGACTAGAAAATTCACAACGTATGGGTGGAATGGACCCTTTGCTTCACATGAAAAAGTTAGCTAAGGAAGGTAAAATCACCGATGCCGTTCTTGCAGATTTTGAGACCACTTCGAATCAACCATCATTGAGAGAAGCGCTCTCTGCTTGGCTTGCTCGCACACCAATAAATGGTTCACTTGCAGGTTCAGATGGTGATGATGAAATCATTGAAGCATTCGTGGACGGGCATGTTGCTGCCATGAGAGCGCATGGTGAAGACGTTATCGCTCATATTGTGGCTATTGGGCATGGTGAAGAAGCACCAGTTCGCTCTCGTATTGAGGCCGCAAATCAACAAGCAGCCGATTTCCTCCGTCCAGATGGTCAAGTTTCTCGTTCGAGGGCTGGTTTGCTCTTCATCGAATCCTACCGTGAATTGCCTCTTCTCTCTTGGCCGCGTAAATTAATCGATTCGTTTGTTGGTTTAGAACAATCGATGTTGCTTTTCCGTTCTGCTCATGCACGTATGGTTGAACGGATGATTGGTCGTAGAATGGGAACTGGAGGTTCAAGTGGTGTAGATTACCTCGATGCCACTACCAAATACAGAGTATTTGTTGATTTATGGGCAGTTCGAACAATGCTCGTGAAACGTGAGGTCTTGCCTGATGTAGAGCACGCCGGATTCTACGGCTTTTCCGCAAGTGAGTGAAATCACTCGAGATGTGGGTCGATATCGATTGGTATGAGTTCGTGTTCATACTCATACAATGCGATTTTAAGAGGGTCTAAAACGAAACGAACCGATGCTTCTTCAAGACCGTAAAGAGATATCAATTCTTCTCTAAACGCTTCACGAAGGACTTCTTCGTTTGCATAAAGGGGGGCACCCATTCCAATTTGGAGTGCGCGTGCACCAATTATTCGAGCTCGTTCAAATCGTGTGTGGAGTCGTGCTGGCTTAACCATTTGATACACCTGCGAGTACACCCGCATTTGGGCGACCTGTCTACTGTTCTTGAACCTAACCCCTAACACAATCGCTTCAACGGCGCTATTCTTCTTCATCAAATTCTTTTCTGGATAGGTTCCAACGCATGTATAGAGCAGGGCCCAAACACAGAATGAGAACAACCGTCCACAGGCTCGCATTTTGACCGGGCGACAGGCCAAAATTGGTATTTGATGTCTCAAGTCCAATCTCTTGGTTGAGTTCAAAGCCACCGACTGGATTTGAGGAATCACTCACCAGTTGGTAGACGCCAGTTTGTTCCAAAATCACAACGATGTGGCCACTTAAATTTTCTACCAATTCCGAAATATTCGCAGAATTGTTTGACGCGTTGAACTGCATCAAACCAGTCGCAAGATGGGGGTGGGTTCGATTTCGGCTTTGGTGGTCGATGGCTTCAGTTCGCCAGATACTCACCATGTCTCCCTGGGAGGCTTGCCATGTGAGCGTGCCGTTGTCGAACTGGAGATCAGAAAGCCCTCCAAAATCTGTCGAGCGCTTGGAGAGAGCGTTTGAAAGTTCAAGTGCTTGACTGGAGCCAGTGAGTAGTCCTTCGCTGTTTAACACTAAGCTGGGCAGAAATAACAATCGGTGTTCATTAGAAAAACGCATTTTAGAGGCACTCAAGAAAGAATCATCCTGTGTAGATGGGTGATGTTGCAACACAAACGTATCGCTTCGGTTTAATTGGTCAATCTCACCTTCAATCAGTTCGCAAGGTTCGCACCAATCAGCACCGTAATACTCGACCAAGTGTTCGATTCGCTCACCTTCACAATTCGTTGATTGAAGGCAGTTGGAATCGAAAAGAACTACATCATGCATTGTTGCAAATATCGGTTCTTGAGCCGAGACATGTTGCGATGGAGGCAGTGATGAGGTAAGCATAACACAGATGGCCAGTACTGCCATAACCCGTGAATGAGTTCTCGCCATCAGTCCATGGGTAAATGAATGTGTTCAAAAGGGGTCTGCTCCCACCATTACACATGGGGCAGGCTTGGTGGAGGCGTCCGTCTACCCTTCCAGTTGTGCTTGTCATAATGGCGCTTTGTATCATCATAGCGGGTGGAACCATTCGGATAAACGACGCAGGAGAATCATGCCCTGATTGGCCTCAATGTTTTGGAACGTGGGGTTTTGACATCTCTGTTGAAGAGCAGGGAGCCTATTGGGATGAAAATCCAGATGAAATTGACTCAAGAGGTGCAGATTATCGGTACACTACTTTTGAGATTTTTTCCGAATGGTTTCATCGGATGCTGGTTGGCGTCATTGCAGTACCCGTCTTGTTGAATGCATTGATGGCGCGCAAAATGATTGATGTGTATGGTAAAACAGTCTATCGTTCAACACTTGTATCGGGCGTGTTGTTGATTGTTCAAGCATTGGTCGGCGCACTGACTGTTGCGATGGACAATGTCGATTGGTCGGTTGCATTACATCTCTCTCTTGCAAGCATATTCACTTCAACGTTCATTTTTCAGCATTTTGCGATGAGGAAATCGGAGGGCTCAACTTGGGAAATATTCTCCATGAATCCTGATTTCATTACTGCGAACAAAACCCGAGTCGATGCGATGGTCGGCTCTGTTTTCACGCTGTTAATTCTAGGGGCGTGGGTGTCTTCTACTGCAGGCGGCCAGTATAACCAAGCTTGTTCAGTCGGTTTTCCAAACGGATGGCCGAAATGTAACGGCTCATTCCTTCCTTCATTCGACGGTCCAGGAGTATTTGTCCAGATGATTCATCGATTTGGGGCTTTACTTGTCGGTTTGGTTTTACTCTTAGGTTCCGCTCGACTCCGTAGCGAAGCAAGAATTCACGAATCCACTCCAATGTTTGGTCGTATCACTGAAACGGCGACTGGATTATGGATCCTGAATGTCATGGTTGGAGGCTCATACATCATTCTTGCGAAGATGGATGATTTCCCAGAATGGATTTCTTTACTCCATTTGATCTTCGGAATCAGTTGTTTCCTCGTTGCTGTTACAGCCTCGTTCTTTTTACGCCTCTCGTCCTCCCACCAACCTGAGGAGGAGTGAACTTGTCTGAATTGGGGCCCGTTGATTCACCTCCTCATCCTGGTTGGTTCAAAGTATTCACTCAACTCATGAAACTTCGAGTAATTGTCTTGCTTCAAGTGACTGCTGTTTGCGCTATTTTGGTCCACGATCTTCTTGCTCGGCACGGTCTTATTGACCTTGACCGATCTTGGGCTGATACGACATATACCGTTGCGCTAACTGTCGTTGCTGGCACCCTTTCTGCAGGTGGTTCAAATGCGATTAACATGTGGTATGATGCTGATATCGATCCACACATGCGTCGAACGATGAACCGCCCCATACCTGCAGGGCATATTTCTGCTCGAGGTGCCCTTCTCTTCGGTTTGTTTCTGGCTATCTTAGGCTCCTCTATGTTTTTCCTCGTTCATTGGAAAGCAGCCTTTTGGTCCTTTTTCTCGGTAGCGTTTTACGTTCTCGTCTATTCGATTTGGCTAAAGCGTCGTACGCCTCAAAACATTGTAATTGGCGGCATTGCGGGTGCAACTCCTCCGTTGATTGGTTGGGCTGCTGCTGCCGCTTCTTCTCTTGATTCGAGTAATCCTTTTGATTTGGGATCACCTATTCCATGGATGCTTTTTATGTTGATTTTCCTGTGGACTCCCCCTCATTTTTGGGCTTTAGCGCTGTATCGTTCAGGCGAATATGGAAATGTGAATATTCCTATGATGAACGAAGTAAAAGGCCCAGAGCACACTGTTTTCCAATCCAAAATATATTGTATTCTTCTTTTCATGCTCGGTTCTGTGCCCTGTTTTTGGCCGGAATGTGGCCTTCCTCTCCTTTGGGCTTTCCTCGCCGGAGCCTTGACCCTATGGTATTCGAAATCGGTATGGGACATCGATCCGCTCGAGGAACTCGATGAAAATGGACGAATGCCCAAAGCAGCTCGCTCTTTCTATAGCTCGATATACTATCTAGGTTGGATGCATGTTGCCTTAGTGGTCGTATGTATCATTCCACCAGAATGGCTTGGATTCTTTGGACCCTTGGGCTGAGTGTCTCGGTTTTGTCTCAATTCTGTGTGCGGCGTCAACCGTCATGTTCATCACTGCCTCGACGGTCGCCGGGTTACTGCGGCAGTCGCATAGCCTGGCCATTGCGCTGGATTGCTAATCCAGTGGTGTTTCACCTCGGGAGTTCAAATCTCCCCTGCCGCGCCAACTCAGTCGAAGAAATCTTCGAATTCATCAGCGGTAATCCGCGCTCCAGATTGCCGATTTCGTGCCTTCATAATTCGAGACAATCGCTTTCTCTTTTTGATAAGAATTGGCAGAGAAATCATGCTCATAACGAGCGTGATTAGGGCGATCATTCCTGTAGTTTTGAATTCATCAACTTCCATATAATCGCTTAGAGTACCAAGCCATTCAACGCCAAGCGGTGGCTCAGGTTCTGGAGGAGGGATTGGGATGAGGTGTTGATTATAGTCCCACCATTGGTCCTTAATGACGATTCTGACAGTGTTTACTGGATAGTCAACTTCAAGCAACTGGTTGCCGACTGAATCGACAGGTGCTAGGACATAGTACAACGTCCTCCATGGTCGAATGTTATCATCTTGGATGCCACTTTGATTGTAGTAACCGGTTTCACCAACTGCTCCTGTCAGACCGGATTCAACCGGTGTAAGGAAACTCAAGTCAATCCCATCAGGTTGTTGATCGGTTTGATAGAGGTTCCAAGTTACATCACCCGATGCTTCTTGTTCTGGCCAAACCCAACTCATGTTCAAATCATAACACATTGACCAATCGTTTTCAATTTTGTAACATTCGCTGTCATTGGTGAATGTGACGGAATACTGGAGATTCGAGACTGCTTTTTCTGGTGGGATTGCATCACCGCAGAATGCAGCAGGTTGTCCAAAATCATCTCTTGAGACTTCAATGTGAAGGAAATCAGGAGTGCCTTCGCGATTTGCAGGCATGATGGCATATGATGCACAGATATTGGTCTCAAGTGGCGTAGGGTCAATCCACGAATTTGTGCTCGTATCCAAAGATACAGCCAGTGTGTTAACGGTCAACGTTTCCCAAATAATTTCGTTGAAGTCAGGATAAGGTGATGGGAAAATAGTACCGGCGTTATTTAGGATAGTGAGTTTGTAAATTTTCCACGAGCCGATGTATGGATTATCAGTATCTCCAGTCGGATTCCATTGAAGTTCAATGCTACCGCCCTTAAGTTGTTCAAATTCAATTTCACCGATACTGATATTTGCAGGAGGTGAATTACCGATAATGAGAATCACACCGTTTTGATAAAGTGTTACGTCAAAGGAATAGTCATCATTCTTCGTATATTCGTTGAACGTAGTCCACAAGTGATCTTGAAGAGAGGGGAGGTATCGAATTTCTACACTCTCAAGAGGAATGTTTGATGGTAGGAGTGCAGATGTATTGAGGTGGATGTCCATATGGTCCATTCCGGTGTTGTTTGAGTCGTCTTCAGTCGACAGCACTTCAAAAGAAAGGAGAAGCAAAGGTTCTCTTCCTTCTCCAATTCCATATTGTGTCCCTAGGACAGGTAATATGGATTCATAGTTGAGGTAAGAAAGCGAACGTGTTACCGCTTGACCGGTGAAGTAAGGTTCATTATCAAGGTCAACATAATTGTAAAGCGTAATCTCTTTGTGAACCGATTCAAGCACACCGAAGTTATCAGTGACTCTCAACGTAATAGTATGGTCGCCAAGTCCAAGAACGGAACCAGAGATGTTGAGTAATTGCCCATACCCGAGACTGATGATTCCAGAAACCCACCATGAATAGTTTAGCGGCGCAGCGGCAGTTGTGCCTGTTCGAGCAACCATTTCGATGTATTCTCCGGTGGTGTATGTGCCAAGCGGGTTGCTTTGAACAATAACAGCGTTGATGTCACCTGCGATAACATCAGTGAGTTCACTGAGGCTGTTATCTCCCATCTTAGCATCCGTTCCCTCTGTGAATGTCACTGGAACACTGATGGTCAGTGTTCGTCCAGCACCGACGATGCTGAGGTTGAACATACATACTTCAGTTTCCCCAGGCATGAAATCGCTCAAAACGCATTGTGTTTCATCTTCAACATCGCCGATCGGGTCATAGACTTGGAAAGAGATGATTACATTGGCAATCGTCAAGTTTCCTTTGTTTGAAATTGTTGAATGCACCATATTTTCTCCGAAGTAATAATCGCTCGATGACGAATCATGGCCGGGGACCATTGATGTTGCTTGTATGTCGATTGTATCGTCAAAAATAACGGTAATTTGCGAGAGGTCATTTTCAGCATTTAGATCTGCATATGGGGTGCCAGTGCTGCTGAACATGCCCCAAATTAGTGTAAAGGTACCTTGAGATGAGTGTGTGAATGAAGGCATAGCGCGTGAGAATGAGGAAACTCCACCCCATGATGGTAGATTCGATACATTGGTGTACGATTCTGCCAGCAACATTGTTTCTCCTTCATTCCAAAGCTGCCATCCGAGTTCGGCAACAAAGTTACATGTGCCACAAGCAGTGACTGAACCAACGATTTGCATATCGTAATCGAAGTTTGTGTTGAGGATTGAATTACCTTCGTAAACTGCGAGGTTTGAGAGGGTGCTGGTCGGGTCATAGGTTGAGTCTATGGCGAGGTCGACAAAGGACCTTGTTAGGTTAACTTGGAATGTGAGCGAGTCGTCACTTGGATCTTGGTCTTGCAAATCAAAAGCATAAACAATGGTGAATGTACCTTCATCGCCTGAAGGATTCCAAGAAGTTGATGATGTGAAGTCGCTCACAGTTCCCGGATAAATAATTGGCAAAGAGAAACTTCCCCGTTCATCGAAATTTGATTTACAGATGGCAGTATCAATCACGCCTTCACAAGCATACCACCACAAAACGCGGTTAGAAATGGATTGAAGCCCTTCATTTTCTAGGGTTACGTTGAATGAAATAGGGTCCCATGAAGACAGCCAAGCATCCTCAAGTGGAGAATTCGAGGATTTTAGGGATAAATCCCCGGATTCTGCTGCAGCGACGCTTGGCAGTGTCAAAAGCCCTGTGAAAGATGCGATAAGGAGCAGAAAAACCAGAGAAATACTTCCGCATTTCCGCCTTGAATCACGTGGAGCATAGCGCGACATTAGCAGGTGCCTCTCATCGGGGCTTCAAAGACTCATCGCCCCCGAAGGGGGCATTGTTGCGATAATTTGATGATTTACACCACCTCCATGCGGCAACCTCTTGAATCGTCGAACATTACCGATGTTCATGCGCGATGGGAGGTTTTGTTCTCTAAAAAGAGACGATAACGCTCTAACGGCAGTGATTGAATTCCTTTCAGCATTTACTTTATTCCTCATGATTCTCACTGCGTTTTTGTCGCTTGCTCAACTGCAAATGGGTTCCAATGACCCGAATGTCGACCGGATTGACCGTTCTGCAGTTCAGGGGCTCGATCGTTTGACTTCTGATGGGGGATGGTTTGTCCCGATGGGTTCTGAAGGACTTGATTATGCAAATTCGACCTCAGAATGGCATCTTCACGATGCTGTCGAACTTGATGATGGAAGGGTTCAAACTGGCTTGGTAAAAGATGGAATTCTTGACCACCAACGGATTGCTGCTTTGCATAATGTTTCCGAAGAAAACATGGCCTTAGGTCTTGGGCTTGATGAGGGATACACCCTGTTCTTGTCCATTGAAGTCATCGAATCGCAGAATACCTCACGGATAGGTGTCGAACTCTTTTCTGGCGGCACAGAGCGCTCTACAGCACCAGCATCTTCAAACGCTCATAGACAATTTTCCCAAGAGGGTGAAATTCTTCAAGTAATTTTTGAAGTCCACAAAGGTGGAAAGAAAAACAACGACCTACATTTGACAGAGATTATGGTTCGTCCGAGTTCCTCAGGACCCGAATGGATTGAAATCTATAATCCGAATGACTTCGCTCTTTCATTGCGCGGATGGTCGCTCAACCACTCCTCTTCTTCAAGTGCAAATAATCTCCTTTTGAAAGAGGGAGTAATCTCTGGCCATTCGACGATCCTCTTATCAGGGGACTCACTCTCTCAAGACACAGGCAATGCTTCACAAGTCATCGACTTATCTCAAGAGTCTTTCCTTGGTGTTGGTTCTATCAATCTTCTTGCGGATGGCAGAGGCACCCTTTCTTTGCGTTATACGCAAGTTTACGAAGCACAGCCGTATGATGTAATGGTCGTCGAATGGGGTGGTGATACTGGTTTATTCATGTCCTTGGGTCAATCGCTGAGTGCGACTCGTACTCTTGATGGTGTTGGAGCGAATTGGGACGTGAATGCAAACCCCACACCAGGCGATTATCTTTGAAGACCTCTTCAATAAATCCGACCTCCATTTAGCGGATGCTTCATGAACCACTGGCCACTGGTCTGTACAGATTCCCATGCAGTCGACTTCAGTTTACACCCGTGACCGCTGTATAACCGGCATTCATGGATTGGATGAAATCCTTCGTGGAGGCATACCTCATGGTTCCACCGTGCTCGCTGCAGGAACCTGTGGATCTGGTAAGACAACCCTCGCCATGGAGTTTCTCGTTCGTGGAGCATTGGCAAAATTACCCGAATCATGCGCACACTTTACCGCTACCGAGCCTTCCATCAAATTACTTGAAAACATCCGTCAGTATGCTTTTTTCGATATGAAAATGGTTGATTCTGGTAAAATCAACGTGTTTGACATGGACGTTTTGTATTCATGGCTCGGTTTAGACAAAGCATCTTTTGACCTTGATGATGTTCACGCATTGATTAAAGCGATTATCAATATCGTTCATGAAATTGGAGCAACTCGCTTAGTGATTGACTCGGTCACGACCCTATGTTACAAGATTAAGTCTGAACAATTAATCCGTGATTTCCTCTTCACGCTAGGAAAGAAATTGGCTTCGCTAGGATGTACAACCATCTTGATTTCGGAAATCACGTCAGCTACAGAGAATGCACACTGGTCTTCCTTCGGTGTTGAAGAAGCAATTGCTGATGGCATTATTGTAATGGGGGATGTAGAGCGAATGGGCCACTTGTTGCGATTCCTCCAAGTGGTCAAGATGCGAGGAACTGCTCACAGCCGAGCCAAGCACGCCATTGAACTGACGCCATTAGGAGTCATGCTCACGCCAATGCTCAAGTGGGGCGCTCAGCATGATAAAACCAACAAAGTAGGTGCTTGACATGTATTCAAACCTCACTCTTGATGACCGAATTGCTGAACAATTGGCAATCGATGTCAGCCTCAGCAGTGCGATTCAGGTTCGCTTTGGCAATTCGAATGCCTTCAATGTCACTGCCAGTACCTTGGTTCCTCTAATGAGGGACCATGAGATGGGTGGCGTTTACATCTGTGCAAGTGTAGGTGCTGCAGAACGGATTGAGGAATTCAAATCCATCGGACTTTCAGACGAATATATTTCTCGAATTCAGTTTATTGATTTGGTTTCTTCAGGTATTCTCGGCGGAACCGACGTAGAATATTCGAATATTCATTTCGTCGATAGCCCAATTATGCTTGAATCGGTACTTCTTCGCACCTTGTATATCCTACGCATGACAACGTCCGTTCGTAATTTCGTATTCTTGGACAGCGTTAATGCATTGGCTATCTATAACGATGAGCGAATGCTTGCTGAATATCTTCACACGTTCATCAATACATTCCGTCAAAGAGAAGTTCTATCGGTCATTCTCAATGTTCCAGATCAGACTCCACCGTTGGTTCTTGCGAATCTTGACTTGTATTGCACGGACTTGATTGATAGAGGTCAAGTTTTGATTAATTGAGGTGTTCTAAATGGCTCGTAAAATTGAATTTGACCCTGAAGATGAAGAGTTCTTCGGGAAAGTAGGCTCTTTCGGCGTTCCGAAATTCGATAATGAAATGCATGGAGGCGTTCCTCGTGGGTTCATGATGGTGGCTTTTACCGACACGGGTTCAGGAAGCGAATTATTTGCCAAGCAATTCACTTCACCTGCCGAAGAGGCTGAAAACACATTATACATTTCTACGAATGAAGGCCAGCAAGAAATTATTCGCATTTTTCAGAAATACAGTTGGCCTCTTGATATTAGCGTTCGAACGATTGGAGAAGAATACAACTCGACTGTGCTTGAACGAGAACTTCTCGCTAGCCGTTATCGACTCGAAGGTTTCCGCCTAGACGACATCCGTCGCCTCGCTCAAACTCGATTTGTAGACGATAATACTCAAGATTATTTGACAGAAGTCACCAACGAAGTAATGGCACTCGGGCCTTACTTTAGAGCAGTCATCGACAGTCTGGATTTTTTCTTGCAACGTGAAGACCCTTCCCGTGTCGTCGCCATGGTTCGTATGCTCCAAGCACATGCACAACTCAATCGAGGTCTTTTGCTTGTTTCAGTTTCTACCAACGGTCTTGACCCTATTGTTAAGCAAGAATTAGCATCTATTGCAGACATGGTTCTTTCATTCCAGGTCCGAACTATAGGTACTGATTTTGAAACTTCTATGATCGTTTCGAAATTCCGTAACGCTCCTGAAAATTTGAAAATCCTCGTCTTCCGAGTTACTCCTGAAGAAGGAATCACACCAGAAACCGTCGAACGTATCGCTTGATACGCTTGTTGCGAGTGCGAGGATGCGCCTAATATAGCGATGAAATTTTGGCGACATATCCAAAGAGGTCGGGTGTGACGAAGCCTCATGGGCGACCGAGCAGCAACTGGCGGTTACGACCCTTCAGGTATCGATATCGATGCGTGGGAGAAACTGGAGTTGCAACTTGAAGAAACGATTCCGAACTACGACCGCGTAAATCGTTTGATGACTTTTGGCCAGGATAAGCGTTGGCGACGAAACGTTCGAAACCACGCTACTCCTGGAATGAAAGTTCTTGAAGTTGGCTGCGGTCCTGGTTCATTTGCCGAAGACCTTGTGGGATTGGACGTCACCTGCCTTGATCCTTCCTCAGAGATGTTGAAGGTAGCGAAAAAGCGAGTTGATGCTGCGCGAGCCAGTCGTGGTGAGCAACCAGCACATTACATCGAGGCCATTGCCGAATCAATACCCTGTGAAGAGAATACTTTTGACATGGTTTTCTGTCTTTTTTCATTCCGTGATTTTCAAGATAAGAGAAAAGGATTGACCGAGATTCTGCGCGTTCTAAAACCCGGTGGCCGACTGGTAATTTGTGATGCAGGAAAAGCGAATTGGTTTCACGGTCTTGGTGGGCGAATTTGGATGGCAACGGCCGTTCAATGGATTGCACGCTACGTCACCAAAGAGAAGAACCACCCGTGGAAAGGCCTTGCCAATACGTATACTCAGTATGGGACAAATGGGTATTATCGAAAGATGATGAAAGAAGTCGGATTTGATGATGTTCAAGGGCGACTTTTGATGCCTTTTATGATGTCAAGTCGGTTCAGAGGCACCAAGCCAAAAAAGAAGTAAAATCAATGCATTGCGCTTAATCAGCCCATTCTTTTGCCCCATTAGCCTCATAAACCTCTTGCCAGTGCGAAGAATATTGGTGATTTACTTGGGTATGAAAGATGTCCTCCGAAAAATCAAAGAAGCCGAGCAGTCTGCTGAAAAGCGACTTTCCTCTGCTCAAACAGAATCCGGAAAAATTACTGCAGATGCTCGAAAAGAGGCTGCAGCACTTGTAAGCGGCGCTACAGAAGAATCAGTTGCTGAGACACAAGCTACGCTTGATGCCGCACGCACAAAAGCCGGTAAAGAGGCGGACGCTGTTCTCAAAGAAGGTGCTTCTGAGATCGAATCAATAGAATCATCTGCATCCAGTCGAAAAGAAAAGGCAGTCAAGAATTTACTTGACGCAGTATCATCACAGTGAGGTGTTTTCCATGTTTGCTACTTCTGAGATGTCCCGTCTTACAGTAGCAGGCTCTGTCGAAAAAATGGAAGAAGTTCTTCGACTATGCACCGAACTTTCCTGCGTCCACATTCAAGAATACGGACGATTTGAAGACGGAATTAACGTCGGCAAATCAATGGATTCTGATGAGGCAAATGCAATCAGTAACTTGCTTGTTAAAGTTCAAGCAGTTTCTTCTTCGGTTCTAGCAGTCAACACTGATGGTGCTATGTCGCACGCCGAAGTTTCAAAACTCGTTGAAGGATTTGAAGAAAAAATAACCACTGCTCTGTCCTACATCGATACTATCCGTGATGCAGAGTCAACAATTTCCTCCTCCCAAGAACAACATCATGTCCTCAGCCGACTCGCACCTCTCGACCTCCCTCTTGAACTGATGAGCGGATACGGTGGTGTCGAAGTATTCGTTGGAGAAACTCGAAGAGCCTCGAAAGCAAACGAAGTCTTCTCTGAAATCCGCTCGGAAATCGAACTTCACGCTGCTGGAGGTCTAATTGCAGTTGCATGCCGCCCTGAGCACTCTGCTGAAGTTCAAATCGGCATGGCAGAACTTGGCTCAAAGCCTGTTCAAATCCCTGCTGGAGAAGGCTCACCCGCTGAAAAAGCAGAAGCACTGTCTCAAGAAATTACTCGCTTGGAATCAAAGATTGCCGAAACCCAGGATGATCTTGACGCCTGGGCAGTTGAACACGGCCGAAATTTAGTTGCAGTCGAGGAATATCTCGTTCGCGAGGCAGCAATTTTTACTGCTCCAACATTAATGGCAGTGAGTAACCAGGCATTCGCATTGGATGGTTGGGTTCCTACCGACCAAGCAGATGCGGTCCAATCTCGATTGTCAAAGGTCGCCTCTCACGTTAGCATCGAAGCCTACGAAGGTGGACATCACCATCATGAAGAGCATGCAGACGATGGTCATTCTGACCCTGAAGAACTGGTTATGCTTTCCAACTATCTTCATAAATCGAATCAATCGATTTTCCAGTTTTTCAAAGCAATCGATTTGGATGATTCAGGCCTCATTGACTGTTACGAATTCCAAAAGGCACTCAAGAACGCAGACATTGCCAATCTCCCTCCATGGGAAATGGGTAAACTCGTTTCCGCAGTCGATCTCGACGGCGATGGTAAGATCAACCTTCCCGAACTTGACATTTCGCTTACTCGAATTCGTAATGCTCCTTCACACGACGATCATCCCGAGCCAGAGCCTCCGATTCAATACACGAACGGGTCTACCTCTGAACCGTTTGAACTGATGGTTGACTTGGTTGGCCGTCCAAAATACGGAACTTTCGATCCGACCATGCTCATGATGATGACATTCCCATTCATCTACGGCATGATTTTGGGAGACTGGGGCTACGGTATCGTCCTCTTGCTTTTGGCAGGATGGCTTGGTAGCAAAGCCTTCGCTGTTGACCCGATGGCCCAAAAAGGACTTACTATCCTGCGATGGATGGGCGTTTGGTGTATCATCTGGGGTATTGTTTTCGCTGAAGGATTTGGCTTTGTATGGGATAATACCGGTCAAATGGGTACTGATTCACCGTTCAACGGTTTTTATGAATGGACATATGCAAACGTCCATGTCCCTGAAGTTCTGGCTGACTTACTGAATCTTGGAGGCCTTCACATGCCTTTCCACCGAGCATCTGCTGGACACGGACTACAGGAATATGTTGTTCTCTCTGTTTACCTCGGAGCCATCCACATCTTCTTGGGCTACATTCTCGGCTTGGTCAATGTATTCAGAGCACATGGCGCAGCAGCAGCATACTTCGAAAAAGGCTCTTGGATTCTCATTCTCATAGGTGGATTTATGCAGTGCAGAAACATGGTCTCAGGCTACAATGATTTGTTTGAATTCCAAATTTGGACGGTCCTGCTTATCGTTGGTATAATCAGTCTCATAATCGGATTGGCCATCTTTGAAAAGTTTGGCTGGGCTGGAGGTCTCATCATGGGTCCAATCGAAACTTTCGGACTGCTTGCGAACACTCTCTCCTACCTACGTATCATGGCCGTTGGCGTTGCCGGTGTCAAGATTGCAGAAGTATCCATCACTATGGGCTTCGAGCCAATGATGGACGCTTTCACCAGCGGAGAAGCCACAGGTATTCTTGTTGGCTTGCTCTGCTTGGTTCTGTTCCTCTTCATCCAAGTCTTCGCAATCGCTTTGGGAATCCTTTCCCCTACAATTCACGCAGCCCGTCTCCACTTTGTGGAATGGATGGGCAAATTCTACGACGGGTCTGGCAGTGCATTTGCACCGCTTGGTGGCCGTAATCTCCATGTGGAGAGTAAATCATAGTCCAACGGACAAAAAACGGAGGTAGTAAATATGAACGTAAATACCCTAAAAATGAGCCTAAGAACACTGATCCTATTGGCAGCCATTACCATGGTTGCTCAAGGGGTCGCAGCAGCCGAAGCAGACGAACTATCGCAATCAGATGGTTCCGGATATGCAGCAATCGGTGCTGGAATTGCCCTGGGACTTGCAGCAATTGGTGCAGGTCTTTCTCAAGCAGCCATTGGCAGCGCAGCTGTCGGTATGCTTGCTGAAGACGGAAGCAAATTCGGTGTTGCACTCATTTTCACTGCGTTGCCAGAATCAATTGTGATTCTCGGTGCTTTGCCACTTTTCCTCTGAGGAAGAAGGCAAGAACTCTGGGGCGACCCAGAACGTGAAAAAAATAAACACATGAGGAATATATATGACGCTTGAAACACTCGCAAAAGATATCGCAAAATCCGCTGAGGCAGAGGCCTCTGCAATGCTCAAATCCGCCAAGGAAGATGCAAAGGCAATTCTTGCTGATGCAAAATCAAAGGCAGATGGCATTCGCTCGGAAGCATCGGCTCGCACTGAACGAGAGGCAAATCAAATTGCCCGTGAAGTTGTGGCCAGTGCTCGCCAAGCGAACCAAAAAGAAATTCTCGTTGCTCGACGAAAGGTTCTCGATGAGACCCTTGAATCTGCGAGCAGTGAACTTGGTAGCCCGAAACTGTCAGGAAGAGCAAGTCTGCTCAAGTCCCTGATGGCGAAAGCTGACAAGATTGGTGGCAATGATTACTCGATTCGACCAGTCGAACTTGACCGAAAAGCACTTTCTGAATTAGCCGGAAAGCGCAAGGTTGGTGAAGCAATAGACGGCCTTGGTGGTTTTGTTCTTGAATCACCAGATGGTTCAGTTTCTTACGACATGCGCTTTGACACACTGCTTGAAAGTTCTTGGAATGCACAACTCGCTGAAATTAATTCAATACTTTTTGACTGAGGGATAATGATGGTAATGCTTGGAAACACACCTTACGTTGCTGCCCGTGCCAAAGCACGTCGGCAGAAACTTGCGGACCGTGCTAGGCTACGCCAACTGATTAACCAATCACCTGAACAACTGACCGTTGCGGTCGGTGAAATTGGGTACCGCTCAGAGATTGACATCTATGCGGGCCAGTTAACCGGTGGAGATTTGGTCGAAGCAGCATTAACCCACAACTTGGAACACGAACTCGAGAACATGCTCTCAATGTGCAACGGAAAAATCCGTAAAATCGTTGAAACATACACTTCTCGATTCGAGTATTACAATGCTAAAGTGGTTCTACGGGCTGTTGTCAATGAAGTCGACCTCGAGAAGGTATCTCATTCGATTCTTCCTGAACTGAATGATATCAATACCCCTTGGTTGAAGATCATCGAAAGTGCTGACGATTTGCGCTCTGCTGTCGTTCAGATGCGTCGCAAGTCGTTCGGCCCTGCTCTTGTTGCAGTTTCCGAAGACGCTCGCCTTTCTGATTATGAAGACGCTCTTGATGTCCATTATTTCAAGAGCGCTTTGGATTCACTGAAAGGTAAGGGAGCAGATATTCGTTTCCTGAAAGATCTTCTCGGTGCTGAAATTGACCATCGTAACCTCTTGAACATTCTCGAGGCTGAAGCGGTGGGTATTTCTTTTGATGAAATTGTATCTATGCTTGTCCCTGGCGGACGTATCCTACCTGCTCGTGCTTTCTCTTCGATTGCTGCAGGTGGCAAAGATGCCGCTATGGACCTCTTGCGTGGCTCAAGCCGTTTTGATTTCCCTGCGTTTGAAGGTGCACTTTCCGCATCAAAAGAGATGAACAGCCTTGACCCTGTTGTGACATGGTTCAAGGAACGAGAACATGCTATTATGAAGCGAATGAGCTTCCTCCATCCAGTATCAGCACTACCGGTTGTTCACTATGTGGCCATGAAGGTCCAAGAAGTGAACGATCTCCGCTTTATCGTTCGTGGGCGGCTTGCTGGATTGTCTGTTGAAGTGCTTGAAGCGCATATTTTGTGAGGTGAAGAAGTATGGACATAGCAGTTGTTGGAACTCCAGAATTCACCCTTGGATTCCAACTTGCAGGTATTGATAATCTGCATAACCCAGAAGGCGAAGACGCAACCGTCTCGACCTTCAAAAAACTACTCAACAATAAGAGCGTAGGGATTGTCGTGGTTGACTCCTCAATCCTAACTACGCTGCCAGAGCGTCTTCGTGACCAACTCTCGGCATCCGTCTCTCCGACCGTGCTTGGCATTGGAACGGAAGAAGACACTACCTTACGAGACACAATTCGTAAGGCTATAGGAGTCGACCTGTGGAAGTAATGTTCCAAACTATATGGAGGAAATAAAAATGAGCAATGAAGGAGTAATTTACCGAATATCGGGACCTGTTGTAACCGCAACTGGCATGAAAGCTGCAATGTATGACGTGGTTCGTGTTGGTGACGAAGGTTTGATGGGCGAAGTAATTGAACTGCACGGCGATAAAGCCGTTATCCAAGTGTACGAAGATACCTCTGGTATTCGTCCTGGTGAACCAGTATTGAATACCCAAGAAACGTTATCCGTCTCTTTAGGCCCAGGTCTCTTGACTCAAATTTACGATGGAATTCAGCGCCCTCTTCCAACTTTGGAAGAAGAAATGGGCGTTTTCATTACTCGAGGTGTTGATGCAGATGCTTTCGACCTCGAAAAGATTTGGACGTTCGAGCCTCAAGTCGCTGTAGGCGATTCTGTGGTTGGCGGTCAAGTCATCGGTCACGTTCAAGAAACTGAAACAATCATTCACAAAATCATGGTACCTCCTACCGTCACTGGTGTTGTGAAATCGATTGAATCAGGTGATTACAACGTCACACAAACCGTGTGTGTTCTTGAAGACGGCACTGAGATGCAAATGATGCAGAAGTGGCCTGTTCGAACACCTCGTCCATTCCAGCAAAAGTATGCTCCGGATACTCCACTGATTACCGGTATGCGAATTCTGGATTTCTTGTTCCCACTTGCTAAGGGTGGAGCAGCAGGTATCCCTGGTCCTTTTGGTTCAGGAAAAACTGTTACTCAACAATCTCTCGCAAAGTATTCTGACGCTCAGCTGGTTGTCTATATCGGATGCGGAGAACGTGGAAACGAGATGACTGAAGTGTTGGACGAATTCCCTCACTTGATTGATCCAAACACCGGTAAGCCTTTGATGAACAGAACCGTCATGATTGCGAACACCTCCAACATGCCTGTTGCAGCACGTGAAGCATCTGTATATACTGGAATTACCATTGCAGAATACTTCCGTGATATGGGCTATGATGTCGCATTGATGGCAGACTCAACCTCTCGTTGGGCTGAAGCAATGCGTGAAATCTCCTCTCGTCTGGAAGAAATGCCAGGTGAAGAAGGATATCCTGCTTACTTGTCTTCTCGAATTGCTGAGTTCTATGAACGTGCTGGCCGTGTTGAAACCCTCAGTGGCGAAGACGGTTCAGTCACAGTCATTGGTGCAGTTTCACCTCCTGGTGGAGACATTTCCGAACCGGTTTCCCAAGGAACACTTCGTATTGTCAAGGTTTTCTGGGGACTGGATGCAGGTCTTGCCCGACAACGTCACTTCCCAGCGATTAACTGGCTAAACTCGTATTCCTTATATCCGCAAAGTCTCGACCAGTGGTTCCGCGACAACATCGCTCAAGATTTCCCAGAAATTCGAACACAAGTCAGCGGTCTACTTCAAGTTGAAGCTGAATTGCAAGAAATCGTTCAATTGGTTGGTTCTGACGCACTTCCTGTTGACCAACAGTTGACTCTTGAAGTTGCTCGAATGATTCGAGAGTTCTTTTTGCAACAGAACGGATTCCACGATGTTGATGCTTACTGTGACATCCACTTGCAATATCAAATGGCAAAGGCAATCCTTTCCTTCCAAGAATCTGCAAAGTCTGCTATGGCTGGCGGTGCACAACTCAATGATGTCGTCAACGTACCATCTCGTTCAGACCTTATGCGTGGTCGTTTCGAAAAGGGATACATCGACATCATCAACGACATGGTCAAGAAAATGACCGATGAAATCGCCGATACGGTGGAGGATAACTAAGGAGAGGAATATCATGACTGGAAAAGAATACCGAACCATTACTGACGTGAAAGGCCCACTGGTCTTTTTGAACAAAACTGAACCTGTTGCTTTTGGTGAAATCGTAACTCTACGACTCTCCAATGGAACCATCAAGAACGGACAAGTTCTCGATACTTCTGACGATCTTGTTATCGTTCAAGTTTTCGAAGGGACATCCAAGATTGACCGAGAATCAGGTGTCACCTTCATGGGAGATGTTTTCAAACTCCCAGTGAGTACTGACCTTGTCGGTCGTATTCTGGATGGAGCAGGACGACCACGTGACGGCGGTCCTGAAATCGTAGCTGAAAAGAAAGCCGATATTATTGGTGCTGCAATTAACCCATACAGCCGACAGAGTCCAAATGATTTCATTCAAACCGGTGTCTCTGCAATCGACCTGTGTACAAGTCTTGTTCGTGGACAAAAGTTGCCGATTTTCTCAGCATCTGGTCTTCCACACAACGATATTGCTTTGCAAATTGCTCGTCAAGCGAAACTCAAGGATTCTGATGAAGAGTTCGTTGTTGTATTCTGCGCAATGGGAATCACTGCTGAAGAATACAATTTCTTCCGTTCCGACTTAGAGCGCACAGGCGCTCTTGAAAATGCTGTATTGTTCGTCAATCTTGCTGACGACCCTGCTGTCGAGCGAATTATTACCCCTCGTCTGGCATTGACCGCAGCAGAATATCTTGCGTTTGAGAAAGATTACCACGTCTTGGTTATCTATACAGACATGACCAATTATTGTGACGCTCTGCGACAAATTGGTGCTGCTCGTGAAGAAGTACCTGGACGACGTGGATACCCGGGATACATGTATACCGATTTGGCAATGCTCTACGAACGTGCAGGTATTATCAAGAACAAGAAGGGTTCAATCACTCAATTCCCAATTCTGACCATGCCTGGTGACGATATTACGCACCCAATTCCTGATTTGTCTGGTTATATTACTGAAGGACAAATCGTTATTTCACGTGAATTGCACCAACAAGGTATCTATCCGCCAATCAACGTTCTGCCATCACTCTCTCGTTTGATGGGTTCATGTATCGGTGAGAAGACGACACGTGAAGACCACAAGTCCGTTTCAGACCAGATGTATGCTGCATATGCTCAGGGACGTGAGTTGCGTGGATTAGTCGCTATTGTTGGTGAGGATGCACTGAATGAGCGTGACAAGCAATTGCTTGACTTCTCGGGCGTTTTCGAAGACAAGTTCCTCCGCCAAACCCGTGATGAAGACCGTTCAATTGAGGAGACTCTTGATTTGTGCTGGAATTTGATGTCGTCAATCGACACCAAGTATCTTGTCCGTCTTGACCAAAAGTGGATCGATAAGTATCATCCAGATAACAAGGCTTGAGACCAATTATTGGATGCAAGAGGAGGTGAAAGAACATGGCACTCGACATCAAACCAACCCGCAGTGAGTTGATTAAACTCAAGGGACGGATTAAGCAAACCAAAAACGGTTACAAGTTGCTTAAGATGAAGCGAGACGGTTTGTTTCACGAGTTCCGAACACTTCTTTCCGACATGATTGCTGCAAAGCGTGACCTCACCGATACGTACCGTATGGCTAAACAGCGAATTGACCTTGCAAATGCGATTGAAGGAGGATTGGCTGTCCGTGCTGCTGCGATTGCAAACACCGGTCATCCAGAAGTTGAAGTTGAACGCCGAAACATCATGGGTGTCGTTGTTCCAAGTGTGAGTGGGACCAATTTGAAATCCACCTTTGAAGAGCGAGGCGTCGGATACATTGGTTCATCACCGTATATCGATGAAGCTGGAGAATCATTTGGTAACTTGATTGAAAAGATTGTCAAAGCCTCGGAAATGGAAGCTACGCTCAAGCGTCTCCTTCAAGAAATCGAGGCGACCAAGCGACGTGTCAATGCTTTGGAGTTCAAGGTAATCCCTGAACTTGAAGAAGCACGAGTCTTCATTCAACTCCGTCTTGAAGAAATGGAACGAGAAGAAACGTTCCGTCTCAAGCGTTTCAAGAACAAGTGATTTCGCTCAACCCATTAGCAGGTTGAGGGATTCCTTCAAAGGGGAAGCAGAATTACAAAGATTTGAGGAGATAGTATGCCTGACAACTTTGATGACTCTTTGGCTGAAGATTCTCCTCAAGAATCGATGCCTGCTCATCGTTCAGAATGGAAGCAACAGGATTTGCTAGCATCAATACTGAGTCGCTTTTTTTATCTCTCAAACAACATGTCGGGAGGAATTCTTCCGGCATGGGCGGTATCACCTAAAGACGACAAGGAAATCGACGATTGTCTCGATGAAGCGAACGCCCACCTCAAGAAACTCGGTTGGGCTGCAAAATTATCCCAAAACGAAGGTTGGATAGTCCAACTGTTCCCTCTTCCTGAACGACAATTCCCATCACGGAATGTCACGCTGATGATGTGGACTTTTTCGGCACTAACCCTCACACTTGCAGGCGCTTATTGGATGGATGGTTCACGTCCATCTGGTGGCTGGTTTTCAGATTCTACCTTTACAGATTCTGTACTTGGATACACGCTTCCAGTTCTTGGAAGCCTTTTTGTTGCTTCACACATTCAAAAGAGGGTTGCTTCTCACTTCAATCACCGTGTTGGACACATTACTCCAATACCTGAACCAACCATCTCTCTGTGGAGTTTGGGTTTACTTTCCCAAGCCTCTTTGGTTTGGCCATTTGGTCTCTTCCTCATACCGACCTTGCCTCGCATGGATGCTCGATTATGGGACGATCGCAAAGTCTTGGGATGGGTTGCTGTATCTGTCCCTGCCACATTGATAACTCTCGGTATGCTGTTGTGGGGACTCGGGTTATGGCTTACCCCCGAATATGTTGCGGTTACTGGTTCGCAAAATGTGGCTCAAGCCCCCTTCTTAATCGAAATTTTAGGTCAATGGCAAATCGACGGTTATCTCAACCGGTTAATTTGGTCTCATCCATTTGTCAAAGCCGGTGCCCTGTTGACTTTTTTTGGTTGGATATCTCTTCTTCCGATACCAACCTTCCCTGGCGGCCGAATAATGATTGCTCGTGCTGGTCCATCTGAAGCCCGAAGCAGCAATAATCAAATTTTCATATTCCTCCTCATACTTGCTTTCGCCTGGATGTTTGATGCCTTCAATGGCTTTACAATTTGGATTTTTGTCCTGACATTAATTTTGCCTTTATTGCTTTTCATGGGTACGGACAGAAGTTCCCCACTTATTCTCAACGAACCGAAGGGGCTCGACTTACCGGCGATGAAAAATATCGGATTTGTCATGCTTATCGCGGTATTATTCGCTTTACCAAGTCAGGTTCCATTCCAAATTGATACAGAATGGAATTCTGAAGCTGAATATGATATTGATACGAATTATACTGCACTACAGATAGACGGTCAGTGGAATGCTTTGGTCTCAGTTCACGTGATGAACCCCTCTTCAGTCAACCGTGATTGGGCAGTTGACTTTGACAACCATAATCCGCATTTAGACGCTTGGGAGAGTTCGTGGGACTGTGATGGTGAAGATTCACTCAATGTCAACGGAGGAGGTTGTGGAAGCACCTTACCGCCTCATACGCACACGACTGTCGTCCTTAACCTCACATGGAGCGAACAATCGTTCGAACCTACGACGTTAGATTTTTCTTTGATTTCTCTCACTGAAGGTGAATATGATAGCCATGCTATTTCCATTCGCCCTGACCTTCCAGTTCATCCTGAAACTCCTTGGCAGATGTATTTTGATGAAGGCGAAATGAAACGGTGCATGGACCTTCAATCGTCTACGGATGATGTTCTGAATGTTACTTTCCCGAATGCTGGACAAGTTTCCAATCTTCAATCTCGATTGCAGTGGATTGAAGGGTATAGCAACCTCTCGGCTAGTTTCGAACAGACTCCAGATCGCCTTTGTATACGTGGTTTAGACCCTGTTGTATTGCGCACTTCTGAATTGGATCATGTTCAACTCAACAACTATACTTTCGATGGTGGTTTGCCTGAACTACCTTTAGTCGCTGTTGTTCCAGAAACTGGATGGAATATTACCAGTGACCCATCGCTAGGTTGGGGATTTATGCTCAATTCAAGTGGTCTTTTGAGTTCAATTGACGATCTGTGCCCACTTAACCCGTCCCTCTCAATACCTCCTTCCCCTTCAGAGGGTCAGTGGATTTGGGACCTCGATGTTCGAAAGATTTCCAATATCCCTGCTGTGGACAACGCAAATGAATCACTCGTCGTTCAAATGTCAGACGACTCGAGTATGCATGTGTGCTCACCCGAACTTTCTGTTGAGCCGAAATTCAATTTCACTGTTGAGCAAGGTCCTGAACTGATTTTCCAACGCTACAACACCTCTCATCGAATCTGGTCGAACATGTGGATGGCCGCCCACAATGACTCCCTCATACAACCCGGAGGCGCCACATTTTCGGTCTATAGTTCAAGCAACGTATCGGTTCCTGTACAGTTGAACTATCAAGGAAATGGAGAGCAATGGACAACAGTTCTCTCAACCAATACACTGCAATTTGGATGGAACTCATTTGAATTTGAACCATCGACGAGTAATTCTACTCTTTCGACGCTTTGGTTTGATCACCAAGATGGGGCCCTTGTCATCCATCTGTCAAGTTATGTATGAGGTGTCAACATGCGTATTGCAATCTTAGGAGCAGGTTCGCTTGGCTCCCTGTATGCGGCACTCCTCTCACGCGTTCACGGTGTTGAACTTCTTGTTCACGGTCAAGGACCTCATGGCGCTCACATGACTGCACATGGTTTGCAATTAGACGGAGAAGATACCCATTTCGTGTCGAACAGTGACGTCTTTTTCTCTCTTGAAGAGGTTGGTCTCCCAGAACAATCATTTGGAACAATCGACTTTGCTCTACTTACAGGTAAAGCGGAGCAGACCTCCGCTCTGGCGCTCTTAGCCCACCGTTTGCTGAGTGAGAATGGAATGGCGCTCTGTTTGAGTAATGGTTTAGGCCATGCCGAGAAATGCATCGAAATTCTCGGTCCTCAGCGTGTTTTTGCTGCGACTTCTACTCATGGAGCTTGGCGTCCATCTGCGGGCGTTGTTCAATGGGCAGGTAAAGGACAGACCGTTCTCGGCTCATTACCGGGTGGTCCAGGAGAGACTGAAGCCAAACCCTTGCTGGATGCACTCTCATCTGCTGGTTTAGAACCAGTTTGGTCATCCGATGGTTTGGCTGCTATTTGGAAGAAGGTACTTCTCAATATTGCGATCAATCCTCTTGCTGCTTTGGCGGGGGCTGAAAACGGTACTTTATTGGAACCTGATTTATTTTCCTCTGCTTTTTCAACAATGCTCGAAGGTGCTGCAGTTGCTCGAATTGAGCGAGTAAACATTCCAGATGATGCTGAACTTGAGAATCTCTTACGACATGTCCTTACTGCGACCTCGTCTAACGTTTGCAGTATGCTTCAAGACATCAGGGCTGGCAGGAATACGGAAATTGCAGTGTTAAATCAAGCGATTTCTTTGCGTGGCGAACGTGCTGGAATTGCCACTCCACTCAATCAAATGCTGACTTCAATGGTCAAAGCCCTTCATCCTCGATAAGGTCTTTATTGTAATGCAGTCCTCTGTTTTCTGTGCGATTTAACGCATCTTCAGTGACCAATTGACCAACTAAAACCAGGTTTCTTAACTCTACAATTTGTCTTGAAGGAAGAGCCTTTCGCCAGATGAAGTCTACTTCTTTTGATAGCAGTTCTAGGCGGCGAGAAGCGCGATGAAGCCGTGTAAATCTTCGAACAATACCAACTTCTCTGGACATTGTATTGCACAGAGATTCTCTATCGTGGCTTAATGATACATGTTCAGTTAAGTTCTCCAACCCATCTGCACGCCAATCAGGTAACTTGCAATCTTTGGTTTGAGGTTTTGATTCAATGATGTGATTGGCAGCACGCGCAGCATAAACGACCGCTTCAAGCAAACTGTTCGAAGCCAATCTATTGGCTCCATGCATTCCAGTACAGGCAACTTCCCCAATAGCATACAATGACGGTAAAACCCCCCCCGTATCTCGACAATGCGGTCTACCAACATCGTCAACAGCCAATCCTCCAACGATATAGTGGGCAGCAGGTGAAACTGGCAACGGGTCCCTACCAAGGACCAAGTTATGTCTCTTGAGGCGATTTTGAATATTGGGGAAGTGGTCTTGCAGGTGTTCCTGATTGAGATGGGACGTGATAAGATGAACATGCTTGTCTCCAGTTTCCTTCAACTGTTGGTCAATAGCGCGTGCGACGATGTCGCGAGTTGCCATTGAACCGAGAGGAGAGTGGTTGAGTGTGAATGAAAAAGGACCGGGCAAGACTTCAACACCTTTTTCTTTCGCCAATTTGACTTCAGCCTGCCAGTTACGAAGCCCTTCACCGTCAAGGATGACTCCACCTTCCCCTCTCATTGCTTCGGTGATTAAGAATGGTCGATCAGAATTGACGGCCAAGGCTGTCGGGTGGAACTGAATAAAGGCCATGTCTTTGACTGCTGCTCCAGCTCTGTAAGCCATTGCTAATCCATCACCAGTTGCCACCGGCGGGTTCGTCGTTTGAGACCATAATTGTCCGACACCTCCAGTCGCTAGCATCAATACATCAGCAGGTTCGGTAAAGACCGTATCGTTTTCTTGATTTAAGCACCAGACACCAGCAATACCTTTTGACGGATTTTTATGTTCTGTTTGAATCAAATCTATCGCTAATGTATTGGGTTTGAGTATGATGTTGGGATGAGCGCTTGCAGCATCATTTAATGCACGTTCAATCTCTTTTCCAGTGGCATCTTTAGCGTGTAAAATCCGCCGTTCGGAATGCCCTCCTTCCTTTACAAAGTGAAATTCACCATCGGCATCGGTTTCAAATCGAACGCCAATGTTCAGTAAATCGTGGATTCTCGCTCCAGATTCTTCAATGACGCTACGAACGACTTTTTCATCGCACATACCGTCGCCGCTGACCAGTGTGTCGCTGATGTGTGAATTAAGGCCTAAACCATCGGTTTTATCGAGAATAGCAGCAATACCGCCTTGAGCCCAATTTGTTGAGGAATCTACTGGCCGTTGCTTAGTTATGACGGTTACGTCGTGCCCAGCATCTGCAAGCCGTAAAGCGGCAAATAAGCCTGCAATTCCACTTCCAATGATGACGATACGTGCCATGAGTATCCCGCCTACATTGAGGGGTGCATGCTGCCCCATTTCACCTCATCGGAAAGCGAAACCGCTATGTTCGGCCCACGATTACATCCTCATATGGCGAGCATTCGTGATGTTCTCGGAATCCTTTTTGGAACATTCCTCGTCGGTTTCTCTATCGGTAATGCTGGTCTTGGAAAAGTTGCTCCTTACTTCATTAACGGAGCCGAAAATACGAAGATGATAATCACCAGAATGTTTGAGCCGCATTGCAGTATATCCATCATCGAAGAAGAATTAGCGAATGGTGATCAACCCTACTGTCTTGATGCAGTTGGCGTTTGGGATGGCGTTGATTTCTTGTTTCTCGGACTCGGATTGTTTGTCTTGCTGTATGGGCGTGTTGGTTTTACCCGAGTAGGAAGGCGCTCTCAGCGCCTCTATCACGTTCTTTTCGCTACCGGTGCTGCATTGTTTAGCATCGCTATCCTTGACCGACTCAACTTTTTGCCGCGTGCTGCAAGTTCAGAAGGAATTTCAGAACTCATCCCTTTCTATGTTCATCCTTTCTTGGTTCAGTGCATCATTGCTGCAATTGGGGCTTTCCTAATGGCTGGGCCAAAATATTGGGAAGCTGAAGCAATTGAACAATCAAGGGAGCGATTAACCAAGCAAAGAGATGTTGCTGATGCTTTTAGAGGTACTTTTGGTTCGGTTAAAATGTCTCTCTCATCTCGAAGTGGTACGACGAAACGAATCGCTCGCAGTCGGATTCTCAAAAAGGATTCTCACTTGCACATGACTCGAATGCCGTCAAAAAGTATCAAAGTTCTTGCAACTTGTCCATATTGTAAGGGCGGCGGATGTAAGGAATGTGGCAATACAGGGACACTGTGAAGCATTCCTTTGTTTTGATATCTTTTGATTTGCAAGCCTTTCGGCTCGTTCAATTACATGGCCAAAACCACTGCACTGCCCCTCTCTGACTCGCATTGTTTAAGACCTGTGGGAGATGGGTGTCGAGAATAAGGTCGAAGGAAACAACTTCGATTAGAGGGATAGGGATGTATCTTCAAGCACTCGAAATATCAAACTTCAAATCGTTCAAAGGCGAAATCACCGTTCCGCTCGACCGAGGATTCACTGCCATTACTGGGCCGAATGGTTCAGGAAAATCAAATTGTGGCGACGCGATTCAATTTGTTCTTGGCCCTCGAAGTAACAAAGTAATACGTGCTCAAAATGCGAAAGACCTTATTTTCAACGGAGGCAAGAATTCCAAACCTGCACGTTCATGCGAAGTAACCCTTGTCTTTGCGAATCCATTACTCGCCAGCGGCCGTCGGCGCCTACCCTTAGATCAAGACGAAGTCCGTATGACCCGTGCAGTTCGACTATCGAAATCCAACAATACCATCACGACCTATTTGCTTGATGGCGAAGAAAGTACTCAAAAGACATTCCATCGACTTCTTGGCGCAGCGAACGCTCGACCAGATGGCTACAATATCGTCCTTCAAGGTGACGTTACGAAGTTGGCTAAAATGACCGCTAAAGAACGCAGAAAGGTTCTCGACGGTGTTGCTGGCGTCACATCTTATGACGATGAAATTCGAAAGGCAGACCGTCAAAAAGAGATGGTTGAAGGATACATTGAACGCATAGGGTTGCTTGAAGATGAACAAAAAGCACGTCTAAAAGACCTTACCAAAGAGAAGAACTTGGCACTCAAGGTTCAGGATTTAGTCGCTGAACTTCAACTGGCACGAATTGTGTCTGCTCAATCGAAATTAGCAAGTCAACAATCCGAACGAGCCTACATGGTTGAAGAGCGCGTTCGAATAGACGGCGAGGCATCCCAACTGGAAGGAGAAGTCAAAGAAGGCGCAAAAGTACTTTTAGAACTTGAAGATAAAATTGGCATCCTGCAAAAGCAAATCGAAGACCTCATGGGTGGTGATTCGAATGGATTACTAGCCGCCATTAATCAACTCCAAATTTCGATTGCCACAAGTAATGACCGCATTAGTGAAGCGGAGGATAAAGACCTTGAGGATAAAGAAGAATTAGTTGATCTTGCTGAATCACTGCTGCAAGCACAGAATTCACTTGGAGAATTTAAACAGGAATTGAGCAGCGCTGGAACCGATTTGAAAAATGCAGTGGCTGCACTCAAAGAAGCCAAGACAGAAGAGTCTGAAGTTCAATCCCTTCTCGAGTCTTCTGGCACGGCAAATGCAGAACTTTCACGAGCTCTTTCCATAGCGATTGCTAATGTAGAAACTGCAACAGAGACGTTGCAATTAGCACAGAATGAAGTCAACCGAGTTGCTACGCAAGCAGAAATGCTGGATGAGCAATTAACTACGGCACAAGAAGCCGCTGAAAGTGCCCGACTTGCACTGGGAGAATCACAGTTGATCGGTGAGGAACTTGGCGCGGATTCCCCAGACCAAGATCGTCGTAAACTCGGCGACCAATTACTCACTGCACAGCGTTCTGAAGCCAAACTGGCCGAAGAGTCACAAGCCGTTGAAACTCGCTTGCGAGAGACAGAGCGAAAACTGAATACTGCGAAGAATGAACTCGAGAACCGAAGCGGTGCTAAAGGCATGGCTGGCGGTGCTGCTGCTATTATTGCCGCACGAGATCGTGGGGAATTATCTGGTGTAATCGGAACTGTTGCTGAACTTTGTCAACCACGAGACCCCGCTCACACCGACGCACTTGCAACCGCCATTGGTGGAGGTATGACTTCCGTTGTTGTCGACAACGACGAAGTCGCAGCAAAAGCCATTCAATGGCTGGCTCAAAACAAAGCAGGAAGGGCTACTTTCCTTCCTCTCAATAAACTCACTCAATCCCGTGCTGCCGGAAAGGCAATGATGGTTGCCAAAAAACCAGGTGTTATCGGTTTTGCCAATGAATTACTGGATTACGACCCACGTATCGATGTCGCAGTTCGTTTCGTTCTACGAAACACGCTCATTGTCGATAACATGTCCACTGCACGAATGAACATGGGTGGCGTTCGATTAGTCACTCTTCGAGGCGATGTTACGGAAGCAGGGGGTGCAATGGTCGGTGGTTCAAAGCGAAGATTGACCGTTACGTTTGGAGGAAATATTCAGGGAGCAAGTGAAGTTGAAGCCCTTGCCGCTGATGTCGAACGGTTCCGTTTGATGGCAGACACGGTCAACGGTGCGCTCGCTGATGCTCGCAGCCTTCAAACACAATTGAGGGTCAAAATCAACGCTCTTTCCGAAGGCGACCATGCCGTACGATTCCAAGAGTGGCGTGCTGAACATAAGCAAGCGCAAACAAATCACAACAATGCTCTTGGAGAAGTTGCTACCATTGAGAAGCGTTTGGTTGAACTCAAACTTGAAGGGACCAATAAAATCCGTGAACATGACCAAGCTCATCAGGGACTGTCAACTGCGAATGAACAACGCTCTGTTGCTCAAACGGCCTTAGAAGATGCAAGTCCTGAACACCTCAAAGATCGATTACATGCTGCTGAAGTAAAGCGAGTTGAAGCTGAAGGCCTCAAAGCACAAGCAGAGATTTCTCTGAATGGTGATTCAAGCCATCAAGAACTTTTGAGCAGTCGAGTTGATGAAATTACACAACGAATTACTTTGCTCGAAGGGAACGCAATTGCCCGAAGTGAAAAAATTGATTCGTTGCAAGCAAGCATAGCAACTGATTCTATAGAGCTCAAGAAAAAAGAAGACGAACGCTTCCAATTCCTAGAAGAGAACCAAGGCCTTGAGGAAGAGCGTGTTGAATTAATCGAAGAGCGAAGCGGTTTACACGTCACACTTCAGCAAAAAGCAACCGATGCACGTTCACGACGTGTCATGGTTGAAGAAATGGGCCGTGCTCTGATATTGAAAGATGCATCCATTCAAGAAACGCTGCAGGAAATGGCAGAAAACAACATTGAGGCGGCTGGTGAAGATGTCGTATTACCGAGTGTAGGCGACGCTGAACGTACTGAGCGTACATTGCAACGTAGACTTGATTCACACGGCCCAGTCAATATGCTGGCTATTGAACAATATGATGCATGCGAAGCCCGTCTCTCTGAAATGAAAGGCGATTTCAAAACGCTTCAAGACCGACGCAAGCATCTTATCGATGTCACCGAGAAACTTGAAAGTCAACGAAAGTCACGTCTTCTCAATGTTCTTGAAAAGGTCAATGAGAATTTCAAAGTTGCCTACAAGTCTCTCAGTGACGGTGGAAGAGGTGAATTGTTCCTTGAAAATAAGGATGAACCGTTCAAAGGCGGACTGGAGTTATGGGCGCAACCTCGAGGCAAGTCAGCGAAAGTTACTCGCCATCAACTTTCAGGGGGCGAGCAATCCATGGCTGCTCTTGCGCTTATTTTCGCAATTCAAGATTATGACCCGAGTCCATTCTACTACTTTGACGAAGTTGATCAGAATTTGGACGGTTACAATGCCGAGCGAATCGCACTGATGTGCAGAGAGCGCAGCAAGAGAGCACAATTCATCATGGTGACACTGCGAAAGGTTTCCTTGCGTCTGGCTGACCATCACATTGGAATTACTCACGGTGGCGATGGATGCAGCCGAAGAATCGTTGACTTCGACCGTGATCAAGCGATTGCTCTTGGTGAACAAGCCCTTGCGGAGGCTGAGAAGGCAGAGAAGATGGTTCGTTCACGAATTGAAGAAGCCTCAGCAGCAGCGTACGATATGCCCGAGGTCCCAGAACCATTACCAACGCCGAATAGCCTTGGTGGATTGCTTAACCACATGCTGGCTGCCGAAGCCGAACAAGCTCCAGAACCAGAGGCAAGTATTGGGTTAACTGCGCTTTCAGAGCGAACAGCCGACATGACAGAAGATATCGAAGAATACGCTGAAGTAGCCCAAGCTATTCAAGCGGTAGAAGCCGAAGAACAAACGGTTGAAGAGACTACAGAAGCCGAGGAAGAAACAGTTTGAGGTGATTTTCATGACTGAGCAACAATCGGGTCTCGACAAATGGTTCCTTCGCCAGGACGTCATAGACCAACTGTTGGCATCCGGTGAAGAATCACAGGAAGCGGCTTTGTTTGGTGACAAGATTATGGCTATTGCAGAAACGGAAGAAGCGGAACATCAAACCCTCATTGACCCCTTTGACCGTTCTGTAGCACTCGTACTCTCTTTGGTGAGAGAAGAAGGTCTTGATGCATGGAATATCGATCTCTCGAGCTTCTTGAAAGTATTCACTGCGAGGGTGAAATCAGAAGCAGCTAATCTTGATTTGCCTGCATGCGGGCGGTTGATTCGACTTTCATGGGAAGTGCTTCACCAACAGGCTGAGGACCTTTTTGACCGAGTTCAATACGTTGATGAAGATGATTGGGACGATGGTCTTGGTTTTGGTTGGGAAGCGGATTACAACGATGAAGACTTCTTCTTTACCAATTCGATTCTCCAAGGGAGCGCTGACGAGATACTTCCTGACCTTTTAGAAAATCGAGTTCGCAGAGATGAAGGCCGTCCAGTGACTTTGGTTGAACTGCTTTCAGCATTCAAAGATGCTTCCGACGACGCTGAAACGCTTCGTTTGCGTGAGGAAAACAGGTTGGCTCATGAAGAAGAGTTGAAAGAATATCTTGCAGATGTTGGAGGTAGAATGCACAATGAAGATCTTGAAGGCGACATCAAGCGTTGCTGGCAAGCACTTCGCACTTCGTGCCTTGAAGAAGGGCAGACTAAAGTTCCCGTTTTGAAAGTGATGAATGAGCTTAAACCAATACTTGAGCAAGCATTCGGTTCAATTCCAGAAGGATATGACGATGAAGCGAAGGTCGCATCTTTCATCGCCGGGCTTTTCCTAACACATCGAGGCTTTGCCTCAATAACCCAAGACAGTGTTCCGGATGGTGAGATTTTCCTTGAAGATTCATGGCCTCAAATAGAGACTTTTGAAGAGATTAAAGAGTTGATAGAGAGCCAACAAGCGGCAGAAAATGAGCGAATTCAAGAACAGGATTCCGGTTCAGTTCGTCACGCCAAACTTCGTGCTGAAAAGGCCCGCCTTGCAGAAGAGTCGGCTTTGCGCAAAGAGGAACGTGCTCTTGCCAAAAGGGCAAAAGAACAGCCAGTTGTAGAAGTTTCAGAACCCAAGGACATTGAAGAACAGTCGTATGACAACCATGAATGGTTGGTTGAATGAGAGGGAAAGAAATGTCAGAAGTTCCTGTAGATACGCTGTTAGAAGCCACTTTGTTTGGTGCTGGTCGCTCGATGAGTGTCGCCGAACTTTCGACTGCTCTAGGATACGATGAAGATGAGATGCTCGATTCCTTGTATTCACTCCGTTCAACGCTCAAACGTCGCCGTGGTGGAGCTTTACAAGTTGCCGAGGTCGGTGATAGGTGGGCCATTGAAGTCAAACCCGATGTTGCGAGCCATTTACCTAAGGGAACCA
Source organism: uncultured Candidatus Poseidoniales archaeon (assembly GCA_902520595.1). GTDB lineage: Archaea > Thermoplasmatota > Poseidoniia > Poseidoniales > Poseidoniaceae > MGIIa-L1. The sequence goes on from CABYOM010000002.1 coordinate 53,048, forward strand.
AAACAGAAATTCCGCAGAAACTGCTCAAAGCAGCAGCGCTCATCGCTTATCACCAACCCATGCCTCAATCTCGATTGGTCGAATTGTTGGGGCAGAAAGCCTACGATTATGTTCGAGAACTGGCTCAATTGGGGATGGTGGACCGCCGAAAAGATGGAAATACCCGACGTCTTTCGACAACTCGAAGGTTTTCTGAAATATTTGGATGTCCTTACACCGACCGCAAGAAAGTCAAGAAATGGTTCCGCGAACAGGTCAAAACCACTGGCCTATTCGACGGTATGGAAGATGCAGCAGTCCTTCAAGAAGAATCTGAAATCGACGGTTTGATCCAATCGACGTTACCGATTGGTGAAGAAGAGTGATTCTTACTCTTTTCGCAATTGTTCCAACAGTTCACCAACAAGAGTTTGTGTTTTAGGACCAGATGCTTGCTGTAAGCGTGCGGCTACAATTTCAATTTCTTCACCGACTGCGCCAGCAGAAACCGCCATGTTACGTGAATGTAATTTCATGTGCCCTGCCTGAATACCTTTCGTTGAAAGGGCTCGAAGAGCTCCTAAGTTCTGAGATAATCCTGCTGCAGCGATGATTCCAGCCAATTCCTGGGCCGATTCAACCCCGAGTATGGCAAGATTCGCTTGAGCGACAGGATGGACCTTGGAGGCGCCTCCAACAGTGCCTACAGCCATGGGCGTCTCGATAGAGCCAACGAGGTTTCCTTCAGCATCCTTTTCCCACATGGTCATTGAACCATACTGTTCGTTGCTGTGAGCAGCCCATGCATGGCATCCTGCCTCGATAGCACGCCAATCTTGTCCACAAGCCACTGCAACGCTGCTAATCGCATTCATGACGCCTTTATTGTGCGTAGCCGCTCGAAATGGGTCTGCCATGGCAAAGTGTTGCGCTTCAAGGATGCCCTCAATGACAGTAAGGCCGTTTTCACGTGTTCCATCCTCTGAAATTTCTTCAGGGGTAAAGACGGCACGAACACGAGCCAAACGGTATGCTGCGAGGTTGGAGAGAATTCGCAGATGAACTCTTCCACCGGTGATATCTTCCAGGCGTGGTGCAATCAATTCCGCCATCGTGTTAACGGCATTCGCCCCCATCGCATCTCGACAATCAACCACGATGTGGGCGATAAGCATCGGACCGCTAAGAGAATCAAGAAGACGGGTTTCGATACGCTTACATCCACCACCGAGTCGAATCATGGTTGAAGGAAGGCTGTTACACAAATCCATCAATTCTTTCGCACTCGAAAGCACAGCCTGCTCGGCCTTTTTCCAGTCACTGCACTCCAATATCTGCAATTGTGCAATCATCATTGGGGCGTCTGAATTCGTATGAAATCCACCGTTTTTCAAGCAACGTTTGGCCATATTTGAGGCTGCAGCGACCACACTTGACTCTTCCAAGCAGAAAGGAATGAGGTAGTGCTTTCCATCGATGACGAAGTTGGTTGCAACGCCGACAGGAAGTGACATTGTTCCAATTACATTCTCTATCATGCGATCTGCGGCCTCTTCACTTAACGCGCCACAGGCTTCCAGTGCAGCGATTTGCTGATCAGTAAGATCGGCCATATCCGCAACGATTTGTCGGCGTTCAGCAACGCTGTGTCGGAAAAATCCACTCAAGCGACTGTTTTCGACCGGCATACGTCCACGTCCAGTTGTCCCACGTGGCTGTAGACCATCAAGCAATCGGCATTAAGGCCATTGAAAACGTCGCTTTCCATTTTTCTGAGTGAAGTGCGAATGTTGAGGTTAATAACGCGTTTAACGCTTTTATTAACGCGTTAAGAATGCGGTAATTGAATGTTAACGACTGTTTCCCAACAGAGGTGGCAATGAGATTAACATGTCCTAACGCATCTCTAAGGCCTGCTTTCATGCTCAAAGATGAAATACCCAAAGGCGATTGCTCGAATCATGCGAGTTGTTGGAAAAGATATGACCCTACCTCCTCTTGATGCGAATCCATTCTCAGCTTTAGCCCTCGAAGCGAGTGATTCTAACCTCTTAGTCGGGCGTCAGCACACGCTTCGAGTGCTTTCCCAATACATACAGTTCCGATCACCTCGCAGGATTTTATTGGTTGGCGAACATGGTTCAGGAAGGACCTCACTGCTTCGCTGTGTCTCGAAGATGTCACCAATCGCAGTCCATATTGACCATATTCCACCTAGAGATGCAGGGCTTAGTTTGTTGAAAGATATCTATTCTCGATTTGTGAATTCTATTGTCCCTGAAAATCGGAATGAATTAACAAAGAAGATACTGGATGCATCACAGAGTTATACCAATGCTTTGCCTCTCATCGTCATCGATGCATCAACGGTTGAAATTTCTGCGCTCAATGTGGCTCTGCGAGACACTTTACCTACTCTTGAGCGAATTCAAGCAGTGATTGTTATCGTTCTTGAGACCAAGGATAAAACCATGCTCCACGAATCAATTTTACAGAAATTAGACCAGATGAAACCCCTGGCGAACCTCAATTTAGAGGAGGTTCAACTTTTGGTAGAGCGACGTATTGAACAGTCAACGGGTCAACAGTTTCAGTTCAATCAAGAAGATGCTCAACACCTTCTGGAACAGACTTTAGGTCTGCCTTCCGATGTAATCCGGGTCATGCGTGACGCAATTGACCATGCGAAAATGTCTCAATATACCTATGTTGAACCGCAATACACGTCCACCAAACCCGTATCAGAGCCACTTTTCGATGCTTCATTGTTTGAATCACCTCCGCATTCATCGTTTGAATCAGTGCTTTCAGAGCCTGCCAAGGCACTGGATACGGTTGAGGAAGAACCAGAAGTTGATGAAGCAGCACTGCAGATGGAGCAGGATACCAAAATTATGGAAAGTCTTGAAGATATGAATTTTGATCTTAACCTTGACCAGTTGAATGAAGACCAAGATAATCAAGAAGAACTGAAAATATTAGAGTCTGTTGAAGACCTTCAGGAAGGTTACGGTGCGGCACCTGCGATTGCCAAACCCGATGTCCATGAACGCCCACCCCTCGACGAACTTACGCCCGCAGGGATGACTGGCCTTTTCTCACGTAGTCGCTCTTTCCTTGACTTGGAACAGGATGATGCACCACAAGCGAACCTGGTCGAACAGGCAGGCGGTGTTGAACTCTGGGAAGATCCTTCTTTACAGCCGGCTGAAGAAGTCGTTGAAGAGATCAGTGAAGAGGAATCTGCCTACATGCTTCACAATGAAGTGGGGTTCATCGAGGAAGAACCTGTGGAAGTTGAATTCGAGGAGCTGCAGACTGATATGGAGGCAGTTGAAGACGATTTCGAACTTGATTTCGACACTCCCTCCATCGGTAATGGACTGTTGAGTGAATTAGCAGGTATGGTACCGGTAATGAAAGCGCTGCAATTAGCTATCATGACTCCAGATGAGAACGGAACTGCGATTCAGAGAAGAAAATTGGTTGAAGCACTTGAAGCATTTCAACGAAAACCAAGCGGTAAAAAGCAAGATTATGCGCTCAATGCAGCGGTTCTGTCTGCCTTAACCGGTCATGAAATCGCCATAATATCAATTGCTCATTACCGAAGATATTCACCATCAGATGAAGAATTGCTCCAACAATTGAACATCAAGCGAGCAAGGCTTTCTCAAATCAGCAACCGATTACTGAAAGCAGGTGTTTTGAGTGTTCGAACACTCGGACGTAACAGATACTACGAATTAACCCAAGCAGCTCGAGCCCAATTGATTGCTTGGAATGTGATAGGAGGTGAAAACTGATGTCATGGTCGATTACTTGGTCTTGGCAAGCACCTCGCCGTATTGCTGCCCTCGCACCAGTCGAGGGTGGAATGGTTGTGAGCAGTGGTCTGGATTTGTTGATGATTGAAGCGGATGGAAGTATTCGCTGGAAGGTAGAATTACCGTTCAAAGCACACTGCGCTCAAGCCAATAACGGCGTATTAGGTATTCTCGCGGCTCATGGATTCTACGTTCTTTCGACTTTAGACGGGACAATGTTACACGAAGGTCGTTCGACTACAGGCGGCTTTACTGAGATTCTAGCACGCCCTGGAGGCGGTTGGATACTCTCTGGGCGCCAAGGGCACCTTCACTTGTTTACACACGAAGGAACAGGCCTTCGTAGGCTCGACAGCGGAAAAGTGCGACGTTTGCTGGGTTGGCTTGACCGTGAACACATGATGTGGCAGGATTCAGACGGCAAACTTTGGTGTGCTCGACTTGCACAAAGCGATCAAAAGCGAATCTTAGAAGACCGCGTTTGGAGTTGGGTTACACCTTTGATGAATGGACGGATTCTCATGCAGTCAAGTGATGGCGGGATTTGGGAGGGCGTTCCTCATCCATTTGGCTGGGATTCTTTGGAACGAATCGAATATGAATCACTCGAACCAATGGAAGGTGTTCGAAGCGCTGATGGCTGGTGGGTTTTGGGTATTGAAGGCCACTTGCACCACCTTTCGGCTCATGCAGAAAGCGAAACGCCAACTTTGTTAGGCGAATCGATGAATCTTGGTGACTTGCTGATTGGTTTGACGCCGGACACGATGGTTACGGCAACTCGAGAAGGATTGATTCGCCGCTGGTCTGCTCCTCATCTGGCTCAGGCCGAACGTCAAGGACGCTATCAAGCGGCTGCAGAGGCAGCATTAGCGAAGAATTGGGAAGAGCGAAAGGCCTTGTTTGTCCGTGCACAAACCGCTGAAGATGAAGGACGATTGTCTAGGGCGGTGGAACTGTATGGTGCACTTGGCCGCTCAGAAGATGTCCGTCGTTTGTTGAAGCGCCAAAAGGAGGGAGGAGAGTGAGTGAAGATATGGAGCACGTCACCCGTGAAAGGGTTGAGAAATACTTGGACATTACTCGCCGGGCTCGTAAAAAGGCCACTCCATTAACTCAAGAGGGATCTGAACAAGCACAACACTTGGCGACCATGATGCGAATGGCAGATGATTACGCTTCTGACGCTGCCCATTTTCTCTCAATAGGTGACCATGTTCGAGCTTTTGGCGCCATCAACTATGCACATGCATGGATTGATGCTGGCGTAAAAATAGGTCTTTTAGACGGTCACGGGGATGATGTTCTTTTTACTCTGCCGTAATTCTAGACCCGCTAGTATCTTTTCTATAGAGGTTCAACCAGTTCAAGACGCTGATTTTTACTGACTTCAAGTATTGGCAGACCCTGCTGGTAAAATCGGCGTTTCAGTTCAACATCCACAGTAAGCACAGGCAGTGATTGCTCGACTGCTAACTCAAATATTTGATCATCTGGATGATCTGAATTATCTGTGAGAGGTCGAACAGGTTGTGATTTTTGCTCCAGAAGCGACAGCAAGAGATTCTTGCTTCTCGGTCGTTGTTGATTGAGACTTTCTAATTCATCCCGAACACTGTCAAGCAAGAGCATTTGAGCAGGTCCATACACTCGTGAAAGTTCAGTATCGATATTCATGCCTGAATCAATGATTGCAACCCATCCACAGGCGTCAATCAGTATTTGTTGCACTCCACATCACCTTGAATGGCTCGATGTTCACTGAATTGTTCCGTAGCCAATGAGTCGCCATCGTGAGCCAACTCGTCGAGAAAGAGAGACCCGCTGGCCAGTGTCTGCACAGATAGGGAGTCGCAAATCGAGTGTAGCTCTGCCTTTCTCTGAGTTCTTTGTAACGCCAACAGAGGTTGCAGTAGCCACGTTAATCATCAACATCTCATTGTTTCGCAAAGGATAGATTTTCTCAGGTTCTTCACCTTCTCCGGCAACCATGTTCTCCATCAGTTTGACTTCAACAGAAACAGAATGTCTGACTTCTGGCAAATCGCCTTTTCGAGCGACGACTTGACCTGAGAGATTGTCTGCAGTCGTGATTGATGGGTCCAGCATTGTAGCCATTCCACACAATCCGCCTGAATGCATTGATTCAAGATCGAGGCCACCACCTTTCATGCTGCTAACTGTTGCTTCAATCGGCTCCCATATTGCCTTTGAGCCCTTTTCGATTTTTCTTCCAGGGCCAATAATGATTTCATCACCAACATCGAAGTTCCCTTCAATGATGCTTCCACCGATAACGCCTCCACGTAATTTTGCTGGGCGTGTCCCTGGACGATTGATGTCGAACGAACGAGCAACGTGCATAATTGAACGCTTATCCTTTGAGCGGTCAGGTGTTGGAATTGTTTTCTCAATAGCATCGATGAGGATGTCCAAATTAACATCGTGATGTGCTGAGACTGGAATAATCGGCGCTTTGTCTGCAATTGTTCCTTCGAGGAATGTCTTGATTTCAGCATGAGATTCAAGCGCACGTTCTTTCGTGACCAGATCTATTTTGTTCTGAACGATAACGATGTTTTCGATACCAGCAATTTCCAGTGCCATAAGGTGTTCACGAGTTTGGGGTTGCGGGCAAGTTTCGTTCGCTGCTACCATGAGCATAGCGCCGTCCATAATCGAAGCACCCGTGATCATAATTGCCATCAGTGTTTCGTGACCGGGAGCATCAACAAATGAAATGACTCTTTCCAGTTCCTTTGGTTCGTCGTCTTTGCCGTCAGGATGACGTCCAGTGGCGTAGTATTGACCTTTTTTTGTCTTGTAGAAAGCGGTGTCGGCGTATCCAAGTTTGATAGAAATACCACGCTTTCTTTCTTCAGAGTGTGTGTCGGTCCAAACTCCAGAAAGAGCCTGAGTGAGTGTTGTTTTACCGTGGTCGACGTGACCAACTAAACCGATGTTGATTTCAGGTTGTGCCGGAAGCTTTCGTGCCATGCTTCCTCACTCCTTTACTACGAAAACCCTCTCGGGATTCACTCCGACGATTCCTCGCTTCCTGATGCAAGGAGGTCACCGAGAGACTTTTTGCCAGCCTCGATAACCTTGAGATTGATTTGCCGTGTGTCTTGACTGATGGTGTTTCCACGGAAGTAACGTCGCTTTCGTAGGCCATCAGGCTTGTAACGGAAGCGCTTCTTTTCTCCACCCTTGTTCTTGAACACGAGACTGTGTCCTTTGAATCCAGTTGAACGAGTGACCAAAATGGCTTGTCGGCGGCCACCTTCAAGGTCTCGGCGAAGAGGTGTTCCTGTTTTGTCGGAGCCACCGGTGATTTCGAGTTTGAAACCAGAGAGTGTTTGTTCACCCTCACCAACAAAGATTCCATCGACGGTATCGCCGATTTTCTTACCCAATAATTGAGCGTGATTGTTTCCACTAATTTTGAGTGAATATGACTTACCGCCGTTTTTCGGGTCGGTATCATTCACTACAGCGACGAATTCTCCTTGTTGTCCAACAGCCATGATATCACTTCTAGAACGACCTTCCGACCATCGTCGTCTATTTAGCCCCACCGTTTGTTCCGAAACGAGAAATCAGTCAGTGAAACTTCTTTTTCAGCAACATTTCAAGCCGACTTGCGAGGTCTTTTGGAAGATAATGTGGCATACTCAGGTGTGTTGTCCTTCCTCTTCCGCCGGTAATTGTAGCGACTCTTGAGGCGATAATTTGGCGTTCTTCAAATTCTTTTAGATATTTCCAAACCGTTGTATGGCTCTTCATTTTCTGCTCATATTCTTCACAGACAACGGCATAAAGTTGCTCGACATCTCCGGTGGTCATCGATTCCTGCTTTGACAATCTCCGGCATAAGCAGAGCAACACCAACATCGCGTTTGGGTTGAGGTCATCAATGTGTTCAAGGTTGCTTCCTGCTGTTGTTGGGGAGTTTTCCAGCGGGACATGAATATCTTCAACGGTGAGCCTGCGTTCACTGTGGTCATCTTGCCGAAATTCACAACGTTCAACAGCGGCGTTCAGCAATTCAATCACTCTTCGTGCATCGCCTGTTGGGGCGGCTTTTTCTGAGAGTAGACGGATGATTTCTGGCGTCCACGTTCCTGGGACCAAACCATCGATTGCTCGTTGCGTAGCAATGGCCTCAAGTCCTTCGGTTGTGTATGGTGGTATGCGAAGGTGATTTGTACTTCCCATTCGAGATATAACGGCTGTTTCAAGAACATCCAGAACTTGTTCTTGGCTGATGAGAATAAGCGACAGCGTTCCTTTACCGCTTTGGTCTTCATCAATACGAAGCAATTGGTAAAGCAAGTCATCACCCGAACGACGGAGCATGTGATCAACCTCGTCAAGAACGACAATCAGGTGAGATGTTTCCTTTCGTAGGATCCGCCTCAGGCTCATCAATAATTCACCCATCGACAGTCCCCGGTCTGGATGTCCCGGTGCTAATTCATGCAAAATACGCTGAACAACTCGCATACTTGTTGAAGCATTACGGCAGTTGACGTGGACTGAACGAATGTTACGCTTCTTTGCCAAGTGGCGTTCAATGTCACGGCAGAAGGTTCGTGCAAGCACCGTTTTACCAGAACCAACGGGCCCAGTAATGACGACTCTTCCAGCTCCTTCAGGCAAGTGTAAGGTCGTGAATTTAGCCGCTAATTCGTTTTGTACCTCTTCACGTCCAACAATTTCTTTTGGGATGTAATCAAAATTGAACACATCTGGATTTGCAAGAACCCATCCAGCGCCAATTCGGTCGAGGTAGTTACTCATAACATCGGAAGGCTTACGCCAACCGTTATTGAACATACGGTTTCATCAAGGTCAAAATAACGCAAATTTTGAGGGAACGAAAGTCATCTCAAGGGATTTCATCAAATTGATATCCTGTTTCCCATTTCTTTTCACCAAGAGCGACTTCAAGCTCGAACGGCGTGATGAGAGGTTTTTGATAGCGAACCGCATCGTCAATCGCAATACGAGGACACGCCGTATTGACAAACGCATCAACGGGGTAGAAGTCAATCAATTCAGGACCGACGTGTTCCAATGCGAGCAAGTAGCCTTTTTTGCCATGCTTTTCGAGAATCCTCTTCATTCGTAGTGCGAGGCTGCGTCGCATTTGTCCTGGCTTTTCTCCAATCAGTATGCCAAAGCGTTCTGCTTCCCCGCATGCCATGATCAAGCCAAATCGCTGTCGTAGAATGCGCTCAATACGTTCAAGTGACATCTCTTCAGCATCTCCTGTATAAGGGTCAAGCATGGCCAGTGGCTTCCCAGTATGAAGTACTAAGCCAATCGGATGGAAATCACCAGAACCGAGGAATAAGTAGTGGCCAATAGAGTCATCATCACCAGAATAATTGCAACCGAGCACTTGTCCTGGGAACGATAGTCGAGCGCCGCCAATCGGGATTTCGACTTCATATCCAGCCGCTTCTAAGCGGTCATGGAATTCAGGGAGGAGGTGCAGGTGCTGAATTGAACCAACTAACCCGAGTTTTGTGCCTGTCAAAGGTGCAAGACGGCCAACTGCATCCATAAATCGGTCTTGTGCTTCTTCTTCTGAAAGTTCTTCAGCCGCCGGTTGATTTTCCATTCTTTGTCGAGCCATGGCTCTGTGTTTTTGTAAAAAGGGAAGAATCGGTTTTAATTGAGGGTCCCCATCATAAGTCACGTCAATGAATTGTGTCGGCATACCGGAATCGATGTTCATCTGTGAGTGACCCATGTGAGCGACCAATTCGACACCCATCATTCCCATTTTGTCATGAACCAAATCACATGCCCCATAACACGGGTCTGCAGCTAAGATGACTTTCGCACTTGTCTCAGTTTCAATAACATCCATCATTTCAAGGGCTTGCATCTTCAAACCTTCAGGGACTTGAAGGGCAACTAAGCGGTTATCATTGGCTTGAATCCGCTCCATTAACTCCGCGAGTTGGAAGTCGTGACGGGTTAAGTCCATGGTAGTCCCCGAGTAGAGGGGGTACGCCCCCCCCTCATCAATCCACCCTTTCGAGAAATCTATTCTTTATCGAGTAAAATGATGCGGTCGCCATCCATTTCCAAGCGAACAAGTGATTCAATAATCACGTCAGGATATTCAGTTTGTAATTTTGCTAATCCTGGTCCTTTTTCGACCACTGCGATGATGTGGGTGACTTCAGCATCGGTCCTGCGGACGCCTTCAATCACGGCTTTGAGCGTCCCTCCAGTCGAGAGGACATCATCGACAATCACGACTTTTTCACCGGGTTTGATGTCATTGAGATACATTTCTCCTTTAGAGTATCCAGTTTCCTGCCCAATGATAACTTCCCCTTCAAGGCCATAGGATCGCTTTCGGGCGATGATCAATGGAATTCCTACTCGAACACTCAAGGGTGCGGTGAGTGGCAACCCCATCGCTTCTATTCCGAGTATGAGGTCAACATTTTCCCAGTCAATTGCCGTTTGGCACAAATCGGTTACGGATTTGAGCACCAGGGGGTCAAGACGAGGGACGCCATCGGTGATTGGGTGGATGAAATAGGGATAATCACCCTTCCAAATCACAGGAGCATTACGCAGGCTCTCTCGAAGTCGATGCATGGCATCCGTCATAGCAAAGCGTCGAGGGTGACGGAGTATGACCTTTGCTCAAAGTTCAGCAAGGAATTCGACATACTCATCAGGGTCCAGGAGGTTCTCAAGGTCCATTTCATGAGGTTCGATAATGATAATCCATCCATGGTCATAGGCGGAATCGTTGACCAAATCAGGGTTGATTTCAACTTCACCGTTGACTTCGGCGATGATACCTGAGTATTGTGAAGGGAAAGCAACTTTTTCTTGTGCAGTCCAGATCGAGAACATGTCTCGTCCTTCATCGATTTCATATTCTGCTTGAGGTAGGATGACTCGTAATACTTCGCCAATTTCAACAGCAAGATATTCACTCACTCCAATCATCAATCGTTCATCTTTCTCTTGATACCACAGGTGGTCACGAGAATATTTCCTGTTATGGGCTATGCTGAATTCTACCACTTCTTCGTCCATGGTTTGACTCCCTTAAACCGCCCCAAACACCATTGTATATCAAATTGAGGCAGAATCAACCTCCAATTAAAAACGACAAACGGGTTAAGTGAGTCGGCGTTTTAGCACCCTTTGGTCGCCTATGGATTATGCCGAAACCGATGAACAGCAAATGATTCGAGAACTCGTCCGCGATTTTGCTGAAAGTGTCTTGGCACCGACCGTTGAGCATCGTGACGAAAACCAAATCGCCCCTTCCGCTGAATGGGAACAATTCCTCGAATACGGGCTTCAAGGAGTCACGATTCCTGAACAATATGGAGGTTCTCCAATCGATGATGTTTCTGAATCGATTATCGTGGAAGAATTAGCACGAGTTGACCCATCGTTTGCCGTTATGTATTGCGTTCATGTAGGACTGTGTGCTAAAACGATTGCACTGCACGGAAATGACTCACAAAAAGAACAGTATTTGACGCGTCTTGCAGCTGGCGAAGTTGGCGCTTATTCACTTTCAGAAGCCGGCGCTGGAACCGATGCAGCAGCAATGATTTGTAAGGCTAAATTGTCTGAAGATGGCAAGCACTACATTCTCAACGGAGAGAAAATGTGGGTCACTAACGGTGTTCAAGCGAAAATATTGGTCTTGTTTGCAAAGGACGTCGACCATCCTGATTACGGTGTCAAAAGGCACGGTGGATCGACCGCTTTTATCGTTGATTCGTCTTTTGAAGGTTTTTCAGTCGGCAAGAAAGAGAACAAACTCGGTATCCGCTCATCCGATACCTGCACTCTTATCCTCGATAATTGTAAGGTACCCGTAGAGAATGTCCTCAAAGGCGTTGGTAAAGGATTCCCAATTGCTATGAATGCGCTCGACAACAGTCGTATTGGAATTGCAGCACAAGCTCTGGGTATTGCTCAAGGTGCATTCGAGGCAGCGCTCAAATACGCACATGAACGTGAAGCATTCGGCCAAGTTATTGCTCGGCATCAAATGATTACTGCATACCTTGCAGACATGGCAACACGTATTGATGCGGCCCGATTGCTTGTCTACAAAGCCTCTTGGGTCAAGCAGCAACATTACGAACACGATGGACCTCGACATACAAGAGAAGCAAGTATGGCTAAGTTGTATGCCGGAGACACTGCAATGTGGGTTTCTGAAAG
>CABYOM010000003.1 GCA_902520595.1 uncultured Candidatus Poseidoniales archaeon
GTCCAAGAGATATCCCAAAGTTATGCGTAAAATCTCAACAAAACACTATGTTAACCAAGGAAAGCTAAGCGTGAATGACATTGATGTATACTCTAAAGTGTTCAAGAATCGGAAATCAGTACGCGGTCCCATTAACTATTACAGAGCAGTATTTCGACACCCATTCGCTTCGAGAAAATCGATCAGTGTAATCAATGCGAAAACTCTGGTAATTTGGGGGCGCAAAGATCGACACCTCGGTATACATTTGTCAAAGCCAAAAAGCGAGGATGTTCCTCATTGCCATGTTGAATATCTCGATGCATCGCATTGGGTTCAACAAGACGCATCTTCAGAGGTCAATTTCTTATTAATTGATTTCTTTAGAACGCGCAAGGATTGAGAGTCTTAGAAACGAAGTTTCAAGAGAATTTCAAGAACAAGCAGGCGTTAGATTGTTAAAATAGGCGCAAATGGAAAATTCATGAGCAAACAATTTTTGACGTTTCAAGTCTTGTTGCTGATGCTTCTCTCTCCTCTTTCCGGGTGTTTTGGAACCGACATGCCTGAGCAAGTGGAAATGATTGAAGAAATTGATGCCTTGGAAAATCCTTGCGCTCAAGGCTCTCAATCGGTTACGCAGTCTACAACCTCAGTCATGGTTAATGGTCAAGAAAGGTTGTTCAGATTATCTGTTCCCAGTTCCGATGCGGGCGTCAAGTTAGCACTTATCATCGCCTTCCATGGTGGTGACGGTTCTGGTGAAGACTTCCAGCAACAGAATGAGTTTGACCAGTTGGCTGAACAAGAGAAGTTCATTATGGCTTATGCAATTGCTGAAGAGGATCGAACAGCCAATGAAGGGGAATGGTTCCTCAATACTGCAGCAACTTCCCGTGAGGACAATGACTTCTCTGAAGCGATTGTAGATGAATTGTCGACTGCATACTGTATCGATCAAGACCGCCTTTATGCAATCGGATATTCACTGGGTTCTATGTTTACGTATGAAATTGCATGCCAACTCAACCATCGATTTGCAGCTGTAGCCTCTTTTGCCGGAACCATGCCTGTTGAACCTGAAACATGTGAACTTGAAGGTAATATGGCCGTGATGCATATTCACGGAAAACTGGATTACATTATCGACTATGACGATGATTGGGATTGGAAGGACGGAGAGCATGAGGGCGTTGGAACGATGAGCAGTGTCCCCGGAATGATTGATTCTTGGGCTGCTCGAGCAAATTGTGCATCAAGTGATGTCGACGCAGATTTTCTCCTTGAACACATCACGCACAGTGAATGTGTTGGAGATACTCGTATTGAACACTACGGTATAGAACTTCATGAACATACTTGGCCTGATGATGTCGATGGTACTGCAACCTACCAACTTATTTGGAATTTTTTAAGTGATTTCACAAACCAAGAATTTTGATTGCGTCTAAACAAACCGAGAATATTGAGTTGTTCTCAAAAGAAAATTAGAACCAGAATCCGTTGATAAAATAACCATGCAAAAATACCAACAGTGAGGGTAATCCAACTGTTGTAAACGATTTTATTGGGAGGTGGAATCGTTTCTTCACGCCTGCGAAGAGCAGATATTGATGCCCATAGCATGTAAATAAACGCACCATAAATCAAGGGTGAGCCAGGGTTGAAATCCATTGCAGCCTGGATGTCGAAATGGGTAATTGCAACAAAAGCTCGTGTCATCCCGCAAAAAGGACATGGATGTCCAGACAAGTGATACCAAGGGCAAAGTTTCAGACCGTCAACACCACCATGCGGTAAAATGGCAGATACAGTCAGTGCTCCACCTGTTACCGCAGCGGTGATTGAGGCTGAGTTGATTTTAAACGGCCTCATACACATCGGTTTGATTTACGGTTAATCTCTTTTTGCCTGCATAACGACTATAAATCCGGCTGTGTGAGTATTATATATGCAACCACAAGGAATGCAACAAGGAATGCCAGCACAAGGAATGATGCAACAAGGAATGCCAATGGTGTCCGATAAGGACTGGGTTACCACTTTGCTGTTAAGTATTTTAGTCGGTTGGCTTGGAGTTGACCGATTTTACGCTGGAAGCATCGGCCTAGGAATTCTCAAACTGATTACTCTCGGTGGGTGTGGCATTTGGAGTTTAATCGATATTATTCTCGTTGCAACAGGTTCTTTCAAAGACGGAAATGGCCTTCCAATAAAATCGAAGTGAAGTTATTTACACCTTTGAATCACTCCAATGAGTGAACTTTGCTCTTCATTGAGACAAGTAAAAATACTCTACTCTATAGGCGTAGTCATGGCTAGAGATTCAGGCTATTTGTCCAAATTTCCAGTTAAGTCTTCACAAACGCGACCAACAAATGTGATGAAACCCTCTGTAGCGGTAGAGATTTGTTTTCAAGAGAAGTATTTTGATTTCAACGGACGCTCATCACGTTCTGAATTCTGGTTTTTTCTGACGTTCAACATTCTCTTTGCTGCAATCATCAATACTGTTCTTCTTTACGTTGGATCTTTTTTTGGCTATTGGGGAGGACTTATTTCTTCGATTCTTTCACTCACTGTCGGTCTACTTTTCTTCATACCACTCATGGCAGTGAGTGCACGCAGACTCCATGACGTGGGAAAATCTGGCTGGTATGCACTAATAGGCTTAATACCGATTCTTGGATGGTATCTCCTGATCAAAGCGTATGTGGATGAAGGTGAAACTACAATCAATTCATATGGCCGCTTACCGAATAATGATGTTTAATCACGGTTCGAATTCTTCCGGCCACGATTTCGTTTTTGGTTACGGTTTCTTCGGGATTTCGTATTGTTTGAATTTCCTCGCCCGCGAGCATTGTTTTGGTCGACTGAATTTCTGTTTGAACGATCTCGGTTTTGCGTATTTCTATTTGCATTTCTCGGGCGCTTTTTGGTTCCAGATTTGTCCTTGATTTTTCCTGGTTTTTGTCCTGGTTTAGGGATTGCGCCAATAAAATGAAATGGATGATTACTGTTGACAGGAATCTCTTTTCCAATCAGCTGTTGGATGCCGACAAGGTATCCACTTTCAGTATCATCACAAAAAGCATATGCAATTCCACTACGACCTGCTCGAGCAGTTCGTCCGATTCGGTGAACGTAACTCTCAGGTTCATTGGGTAAATCATAATTGAAAACGTGAGTGATTCCATCAACATCAATACCTCGACTGGCAATATCTGTAGCGACAAGAATAGGTATGTTGCCGTTTTTGAAACCTGCTAAAGCCTTGGTCCGGGCTCCCTGACTTTTATTTCCGTGAATCGCAGCAGCAGTAATATTACTCTGATCTAATTGTTTGACCAGTCTATTTGCACCGTGTTTTGTCCGGGTGAAAACAATGCCGCATTTCACCCGTTCTTCTTTGATGAGTTGAACGAGTAAACGCCGCTTATCCGCTTTCCTCAAAAACATGATTTTCTGTTCAATTCGGTCAACAGTCATTTCTTTTGGACTCACGTCTACCATTACCGCATTATTGAGGAATGTTCCAGCGAGTTTGGCAATTGACTTCGGCATCGTAGCACTGAAAAGCAGATTTTGGCGTTGCTTTGGAAGGAGTTTGATGACTTTTTCAATATCTCGAATAAATCCCATATCGAGCATTCTGTCCGCTTCATCAAGCACGAAGAATTCTACACGCGTTATGTCGATGTGTCCTTGCCCAATCAAGTCTAACAAACGCCCTGGAGTGGCGACTAAAATGTCCAAACCTTTCTGCAGAGCGCGAACCTGTGGATTTTGATTCACTCCACCAAATACAACGCGATGTCGAAGGTCCATGTGTTCACTGTATGCGGCAAATCGTTCGTCGATCTGGGCAGCTAATTCTCGTGTAGGTGAGAGAATGAGGGCTCGAATAAACCGCTTTCCTTGTGGTTTTTTTCGATTCATAATTTGCAAGACCGGTAAGGCAAATGCTGCGGTTTTACCCGTTCCAGTTTGAGCAACACCCAAGACATCACGTCCTTCAAGAAGCGGTGGAATGGATTGCTGTTGGACTGGCGTTGGAGTTGTATAACCTTCTGCCTCTACAGCGCGTAGTAAAGTGCTTGATAGCCCGAGTGATTGAAAGTCTGGCATTGAAATCCTATTCCATGGAACGCCAAATACAAACAAATGCAGTTGACTACAAAGCACTCTCACTTCTCTTTGCCTAAATACCCGATTGAAGAAAGAAGAGACAAACGTCCAGTCTTGTCAACGATTCATGACGCCGCTCAAAGTATCGGTTGGTTTCTTAGCCACTCCAAATCAGAGATGTAGAGTTGACGTATATCATCAAGACCAAGAACCAACATTGCTAATCGCTCAAGTCCCATTCCCCACGCCAGCACGGGCGAAGAAATCCCAAGTGGCTCAGTTACTTCAGGCCTGAAAATTCCAGCACCGCCCAGTTCCAGCCACTTTCCACGCCATTTGACCTCAATCTCAAGACTTGGCTCAGTATAAGGGAAGTATGCTGGTCGAACTCGAACTTCTGGATATCCCATCTTCGCATAGAATGTCTTGAGGGTTGTCACAAGCATTTGCAAGTTCGCACCTTCTTCCATTATGATGCCTTCAATTTGATGAAACTCAGGTAAATGGGTTCGATCGATTGCTTCTTTTCGAAACACACGGTCAACCGAAAAGACCCGACACGCTTCTGTTGGATGCGCAGCCAAGTATTGAATGGTGTTTACCGTAGTATGCGTGCGTAGCAGACCTTTCTCTGAAGTCTCGGCAGAAAAAGAACCACCCCACCCTACTGAACCAGTCTCCCCTCCGTGTTCGTGAATCGCTCCCCAAGCATCTGTTAGGTGCTTTGGCAAGCTAATCGATTGAGGATTTTCAAGATAAAAGGTATCCTGCATTTCACGGGCAGGATGGTCTTGGGGAATGAACAAGGCATCCATATTCCATCCAGCAGTCTGAACATAATCGTCTACCAGTTCGGAAAAGCCCATCTCTAAGAAGATACTTCGAACACGCTCAATCAGCGCCTGCATCGGATGGCTTCGGCCTGTTCTTGGTGTAGCTGATTCAAGTGTGACGTCAAAGGGTCGGAAATCAGCGTCTTTCCACGCCTCAGATTGAAGCAATTCTGTGGTTATCTCGCTGATGGATTGTTTTTCAATGAGTGCCTCGGAATCGACTGCTTTACCTTGTACCGTAATTGACCATGTACGGGTTGTTGTAATCACAGACTCAATCAGGCCACGCCGTGATTTGAAATGTTCGAGCATTTCCGAATCAAGTGCTTCAGGTGCTGCAGGTAATCCCGCAAGGAAACTACTTCGTGCATTGATTTCAGAAGTAACTGCAGCAGGGTTTGGCGAAACAAAAACCCCGTTTTCAAGTTGAACTCCAAGACGCTTGAGTAGCCCTACACCTGGGCCTGCTTCATGGCGCTCAAACTGAGATTGCAAGTCTTTCATGTTCGGTGAATCCGAATTTGAAACCCATTTCCAAAGGCGTGATTCAAGCAATCCATTTTCTATGGCCTTTTTTCCTTCTTCTGCAAGTCGAATCGTTTCGGAATTTATTTCATTGGTCTTCGCAAAACCAGCATTCGTCAAGCCATGACCTGCACCGACAGCAACCGCTTGGTCATTCCATTCGCACTCGCTGAGTATTTCAGAAAGCGTCCATTTATGTTGTCCTCTTGACTGCATAACACGCAACATTCTACGCTCTGGATTGAGCAAAGCATCTGCGTCCATGATGCTTCGTAACAATTCATGCCCTTCAATTCTATGGTACATGTGCGTGTCATGAATGCTTTTTTCGGGTTGATTTTATCCACCAATTACTCTTCTTCATCCCAGAGTTGAGCAGAGCATGCAGGGCAGACATACTTCGGTGGACGGTCAGTTTCAAGCGTTTCCACATGACCACATGGACCACAAAGTACGGTACATTTTTTCGGTTCATCCAGTGTTACATCGACGCGATACATCACCCTACCTGCATCGGGTAATTGCGTAGATTCCGGTGTCCAATTCTCGATTTCTTCTTCTGATAAGCCCTGTTCAGATTTCATACTCATTCCAAGAATAAAAAGCACAACACCGCTCAATCCAATTGTAGCAGCAAGTGACATGAGGTTTGCAACACTAAAAAATCCGCCCGCAGTGATACAAATTATGCTTGCGATAAGGAAATTTTCGCGAACTTTTTGCATGCTATCGCCTCACTTGAGCGCATTTGCCAATGCTTCTGCAACGCGGGGAATTTGTTCTAAAGGAACGGCACATAATCCTATTCGGACACCGCCAGTTAGTGGGACAAGGAAGACATGTTCTTGTGCACATTTTTCAGCAATCACTTCAGGTTCATCGTGCTCAAGCCAAGCAAAGAAACCATCATGTGTTGGGTTTAATGGCACGCCGTATTGTTCACAACATTGCTTTAAGAGATTTCGGCGAGATACGAGAAGATCTTTCAATCGGTCTCGCTCCAAACCCCAAGCCTCTCCACCTTCTGGTGTCGAATGCATCTCACTGATTGTGAATTGAGCGACTCTAGGGGCTGCAGACCATGTCTGTCGACCGGTTACTCCCATGACTGTGCCAATCTTTTCCGTGACTTCAGTATCGGGGTGTATGCTGACCAGAGCACCGGTTCTTAGGCCATAGACGGTATGAGACTTTGACATCGAAATAGCGAATGTTAAAAGTAAATTTTCCGTCCATGGCCAGCCTTCTTCAACTGCTTCTCGGATTGTTTCTCCCCAACCATGAGGCTCTTCTGCATACAAGTGGTATGCCGCATCGATGAGCAAGGTGTGCCCAACGTGTTCGTTGGAAGATGCGCTTTCCATAACGGCTTCTAAAAATGCCATTCTTCCATCTGCGGTTAACGAGACACCGGTTGGGTTGTGTGCCGGGTCATTTAGCCAAATCATCACCTTATCTTGGGTTGAACAAAGTTTGGCAAGTTCTGCTTTGAAACTTTCAATATCAACAAAGGGATGTTGTGATTCTGTTGATGCTGGTAGAAGGGGGAAAGTGGCAAAGTCAAGACCGCATCCTGTGATGAATCCTTTGTATGGCCCCCAATGTCGGTCACGCAGCAACACCTTCTCTCCACGGTTTGCAAAGTTTGCTGCAGCGAGGTAAAGTGCACCTGAACCACCAGGACTAGCCGTTGCTGTCATTGAGATTCCGAGTTGTTCAAGCGCATCACGGTGTTCGCCCATTGCAAGCGTTTTTGCTAAATCTAAAAATGCTGGAAGACCTTTCAACGGTGCATATGCTGCAATTTCTACAGCAGGTGCAACACGAATGGCTTCATCGACTACTTGGTTAATAGCGAGAGTTCCGTCATCTTCGAGTAATGCTCCTATGGTCCCGTTAACGGCATCCACCCCCTGTTTTACTGCTTCCTGGTATCGAGCCCACCATCCAAAGATGGTATCGTTACCTACCTTCGTCTGCGCATAGGGGTTGAGTAATCCCGCACCAGCATCTGGGTCCATAGCCATCCGAATGCGGCGTTGTTCTTTGACTTGTCTCTTGCTTTTTTTCAAAATTCTCTTTTTTGAATATCCTTTCGCCCTTGTTTTCCATCCGTTTCATTCATCAAGGGTAAGTGTCTGGGGCAGTTTAGCGCCTGTGTAGCATAGCTGGTAGTGCATCGGATTTGTAATCCGAAGGTCGGGGGTTCGAGTCCCTCCGCAGGCTCCATACCAGAGTCGCATTCATGCGATAAGTCCGATAACCTCCGTGTTGAAGGACTCACTATGCGTCCTTTTCATCTCGCGTTTCCGGTCAATGATTTAATAGAGACTGAATTGTTCTATGTCAATGTCTTAGGGTGCTCGATTGGGCGTCGTACGAAACGTTCGATCAATTTCAACTTCCACGGCCATCAAATCGTAGCTCATTTGGTCACGTCAATGCCCGACCAAACCGATAACGGTAGAGTTGATGGGAAAACCGTGCCTCCTTTCCACTTTGGATTGGTCATGGAATACACTCAATGGCACTCCTTTCGAGACGAATTGGTGTTGAAGGAAATTGAATTTCGACTCAAACCCCACATCCGTTATCCTGGGAAAGTTGGAGAGCAGGCTACCATGTTCCTTACTGACCCATCTGGGAATGCAATTGAATTCAAGTCTTTCAAGGATGATGATAGATTGTTTGCCACTCTTGAGGGTGAGGAACATACTGCCGGTGGAGGGGTTTTGTAAACCCAATACTCAAAGTGAAGAGTTCAGTCGGAAGGTCATGGTGGCCCAACGTTTAGATGGCAAAGTTTGCGCTGCCGAAGTTGAGAAAGACCTCCTCTCTCGAATTTCAGCCTGTGTTGAAAACGGAGTCCAACCTCATTTGGCAGTTGTAATAGTTGGAGATGACCCTGCAAGTCATGTCTATGTCAAATCCAAAGTCAAGGCTTGTGAACGCTTAGGCATTCGCAGCACTCATGTTGGTTTACCCGCTGCATCTACCGAAGACGATGTTCGAAAAATCATCGGTTCGCTCAATGAACAGGATGACCTTCATGGTATTCTTGTTCAATCTCCACTTCCTTCTCACATGGATGAAGAGTCACTTACTGATTTAATCGACCCCATGAAAGATGTTGATGGTTTCCATCCTCAAAATCTTGGCCGTTTGGTACAGGGCAGAATGGACGGGATGCTCCCTTGCACTCCAAGTGGAGTTATGCGTATGTTGTCGTGGGCTGGAATTGAAACCGAAGGTAAGACTGCAGTTATCCTTGGCCGTTCACGAATTGTCGGTATGCCTCAGTCCCTTCTTTTGGGGTCAAAAGGAGTCGATTCAACCGTGACAGTTGCTCATTCACGGACGAAAGATACTGCAGAATTATGCGCAAATGCAGACATTATCATCGCCGCAGTTGGGCGTCCCGAAATGGTCACAGAAGAGTGGGTCAAGGAAGGTGCTGTTGTGGTTGACGTTGGCATCAACCGTGTTGATGACAGTTCCCGTGAACGTGGCTGGCGTCTTGCAGGAGACGTACACCCTGATGTGGCAAAAAAAGCCTCTTGGCTTTCACCAGTTCCAGGTGGTGTTGGTCCGATGACCATTGCTATGTTGATGGAGAATACCGTTCGAGCCGCAGAGCAATCAATCGAATCTTGAAAAAACTCTTAGGTCCTTGACTTCTACCCAAGAATATCATGGACCCGAAAGCACCTCGAATTGCTACGGCGTCTCTCATACTTGGCGCCATTACGTGGATTTTAGCTGTTGTTAGTTTTGCCCTCAATCTCGGACTTGAGGACGGCTACGGTATCGAAGAGGTTCTTCTCAGTGTCATAGGGGGTATCTTTTTTCTGGTTTCTTTTTTAGCATTCCGACCCCGTGAAGAAATGAAAATGATTGAATCGCTCTCGGTCGAAGAACAGTTTGCAGCAATCGAATCCTTGCCTACCAAATACAATCAGGCTTCAACCCAGACTGACCAGTTTGGCTTCGAAACACCTCAAGTATCTACAAATTCTCAAGCTGTAATCGCATCGATTTTGGGTCAAAGCCGGCATACGGACGCAAATGAAATCAGTTCAGCGATGGCCGCGCTTTCATCCGGTGAATCCGGTAAATTAGCTGCTGAATCCGCTCAAAATAATCCTGCACCTCATGCCCAAACAGATCAATTCCGTGAAGTTTTCAAAGCCTCCACGACCACTGAGAAAGGCTTTGAAAGAATGAAAGTCGAAAACATCCCATTACCGGGTCAAGGTGACGTCTCGGCAACTCCAGATCTGCCCTGGCATCAACCTGAACATGAGTTTCAAACCTCAGGAGTTGATCACGTCCCGTTGCCGGGTGCGGCTGTAAAGAATTCAAAAGTCGGAGAAGTAGAAGAGGCAGAAGAAGTCGTTCCCACCATGCCGAATCTTGATGATTTGTTGAGCGAAGTATCTCCTAAAACGGTAGAAATACCTTCAGCGCCGAGTCTTCCAAATCTTGATGATTTGTTTTGATTGAACTCCATAGTTCAATAGAGGTCGGGCTCTTGGGACATTACATGTGGACTGAAAAGTTTGACCTTCACAGCCATTCCACAAACAGTGATGGCCAACATTCAGTTAACGAAGTTGCTCGGATGATGGCAGACTCCAATGTCGATTTTTGGTCACTCACAGACCATGACACAATCTCTGGTTGGGAGGGAGCGAAAAACGCCGCTGAAGCTGAAGGTATCGTCTTTATTCCCGGCGTCGAATTGACCTGTATGCCGGGGTTAGAGCCGAATGCGGATGTGATGAAAAAGCATCAACGAGAGCGTGCCTCAGATGCATGGCACCTGTTAGCGTATTTCCCGAACATGGTTTTTCAGAGTGAGCAACACCTGAATTTCAAGAATTGGCTTGCCCCTCTCGGCGAAGGCAGAGTCCCCCGCATGGTGGCTATGGTTGAGAAATTAGCGGAACTTGGAATTTCCATTGACTTCGATGCAGTTCTCGCTCGAGCAGGAGATTCGGTCGGTCGACCTCACTTGGCTGATGAGATGGTTAAGCAAGGGTATGTTCAAGATCGACAGGAAGCCTTTGACAAATGGATTGGTGATGGCAAACCCGTTCACATTTCTCGCGAGAAGCCAAGTATAGTTGAAGCGTGCGAAGCAGTGCATGCAGCCGGCGGAATTACTTCTCTTGCCCACCCGTTGTACTACTGTGTGGATACTGACGAATTGATGATTTTTTGCCGTGATTCAGGGGTTGATGCAATCGAATGTTTCCATCGAAGTCATCGTGACTCATACCGTTTACAATTGTGGTCTGCTGCTAAAGAAGCCTCTCTTGGCACGACTTGTGGATCCGACTTTCACGGAATGAAGTATAATCAAAGTCCGGGACGCATGGCTGTTCCAACCTCAACATTGCCCCTTCAGTTGAAGGATGCACTTACTGCTCTTGGCGCGTGAGTGTATCAAGAATGAGGGCAGCCTCGAACAAAATAATCACTGGCATAGCAACCAAAAACAGCGATAGCGGGTCTGGTGGAGAAAGTAATGCTCCAAGTAAAAAAGCGCTGAACCATATGTGGCGGCGATACGAGCGAACAGTTGTTCTGCGAACGATTTTCAGTCGTAGAATGAGGGTAGTGACTAACGGGGCTTGAAACCCGATCCCAGAAGCGACCGCTAGGTTTGAAATGAATCCGGTATAACTGGTAAGCCTCCATTCAGTTGACAATCCTGCAGCCTGCGCGTCGGTTGTCAAGTACTCGAGAAGCATTGGGATAAGCCATTTCCAGGCATACGTGACTCCACTTGTCAAAAGAAGAAATGCGACGATGCACGTCACAATCAGCGTACTATTCGGACGTGGAGATTGAACTTTGAGTTCCGCCAGGCGTTGTCGAACGGCCAAGTTTTTACTGGCTCGCCAACCACCATCAGCCACGAGTACAATTACCATGCAAACCAAACCAATCTGAGCAGCAAGTTGGACTTGAAGCAGAATAAATTCAACAGGACTAATCACAATAATGTCAACGTTTTCAGGCAACCGAGTTGGGTCAATAAGCCACGAGATGAATCTCTTTGTCAGTGGAAAAGTAGCGATGAAGCCGACACTAAATACCACTGCAAGCATCTTGATTCTCTTTCTTAAGTACGTGCGTAATGAGACAAGAATCTCACCGCCAGGTGAATCAAACAACTCGTCAACAGCATTGACCAGCCCTTCTGCCTCTGCCATTGATGTATGCAGAGGGCTGGCCCTCATAACACAAACTCATCACCAATGTCATTCTTGTTCCCAAAGATGTGAAGGTGTTGAGTCGTAGAATCTTCGATTGTATTTCTTCAATCTCCGTATGCGATTAAAAACAAAACCAGTCATCCATAGGGATGCTAGTGAGAGGAATATCGCTTGCCCCATCAGGTCCTCTTGATAATCGTTTAGGATACGAACTTGAATCACATCACCGGAATCAGAATCACTCGGATTATGCATCATGATGTAATGGTATACTTTTGGCGACTCGATGACTAATTGCAGTGTCGATTCAGGTTCAACAGTGAAGACCTCTCCAAGACTTCGGGCAATACTCCAGTCTATGGAACCGTTTTCCATTATTGGAGGCGCAAGGTCCACCATGATGAAAACAACTTCCAGAGTAAGTGTGTCATCAAGATTCGTCACGTTTGAGTGAACTTGCATTCCTGGATCAAATTTTTGAATTATTTCAAATCTCGAATCCTCAGGTCCAAGTTGGAACGATACCCTCTCATCGACCGTTTCGGTTTGAACTTGAACTGCCATGAGGATGGTCGTGAGCATGAGCAAGGTGACGATTCCTTCGACCAACAAATGTTGGCGAACTTTTTTACGCGTGAATCCCTTGAAGAAACTCCCATGGTCATTTCTTAATCGAGGTTGTAAATGATGAATGAATAATGCTCCTATTCCTCCAATGATCATACCCAAGGGGATGTCAATAAGCCAGTGTATTCCAAGATACAATATCGTGAATGTGAAAAGAATGGTATTGATAAGAATAAACATATGATAGCGATAGTGACGCCATTCCTTCAGAGTGATGCCTTTTTCTTTTACGTGCAGATAGTTGAGGAGTAGGATTCCGAACGGAATTGCAACATGGAGAGAAGGAACAGCATTGTCTAAAGGATCGTGAGTTGCATAAAATACACTATACCATCCTTCGTGGTAGAGAAGAGATTCCATTCCAGGAATCCAAGAAGATGTGACTTCAACATTGAAAAATAGATAGTAGGGAACTGCAAGTGCATAAATCAGTAAATAATTCAAGGTGACCTTATCGGTCATATCTCGATCACCAGTATAAGCAAAGTATACTGTAGTAACGTAAATTAAAAACAGATAAATGAAAAGGTAATGGAAATTGAGAAACGCTGTCAGCGTATCATTGAGGAAAAATTGTTGAATGTGAAAAGTAAGTTCTCCTTCAAATCCATACACTGCTTCAGTCCAGTGCCCAGTCTGAGTTTTGATTGGTTCATTCAACTTATCCGTGAGCGCCTTCCACCGGATAATGACGAGATATCCCATTGCGTGAAGGTAAAATCGCTGGTCATGGATGACTTGCAACCATTTCTTGAAAGGGGTTCTCATTGAAGGGTCGTGAAAGGTAAAAACCCAACAAATGAACGGAGTGAGAAGTAAGATGAGACCCATCATGGTTTGGTAAGGGTCCATAATGTCGCGATACAGATGAGCCATATAAGCCAGTATGATTCATTTATAGAGGAACCACCCTTTCCAAATGATAGGTCTTAGAAGGGAACGCTCCATGGGTTGACTCAGTGACGTCAATGTGGCAACAGCCTCCCGAGAACACACTTGAAAGTCTCCGTCATGCAATCCTGCACAATGACGGTATCGAGTTTGATGTGCGCCTGACTCGAGACCAAGAGTTGGTTGTTCACCACGATGTGAAAATCTCGGTTCCTAAAGCGAAGCGACCACATTCCCTTGCGTGGACTGAGAATCATACTCTTGATGAATTGACATCACAAGGTTTCATCTCTTTCCGTTCGTTACTTGAAGATACGCAGCTTCGTTCAGAATGGGTCGAAAACGGAAAGATGGGTTGTATCGAATTCAAGAGGCCCCACCCTCGTGCACTGTATGGAGGTGGATTTTTTGGTAAGAAACAACACATATCGCATGTTTCTATGATGATGGAAAAGACAGAAACGATTCTTCAAGAGTTTGAAGTACCTTCTGAAAATACGGTATTTTACTCCTTTCATACCGGTATGAAATCGTCTATTCAGTCTTCTAAAATTCAACGCCCTTGGGCAGAATTGGTCCCTTATGTACCTCCTTTTGGCAATTATTATACCAAAAGAATGAGATCTGGCACTCAATTTTTATTCACGTCTCTCGCTCGCCTTATTGAATCTCATCGACGTTCTGGAGCATCGATGTCTCCCTGTGCAATTGAATATTTTTTGCCTCCGAAAAGCTTGATTCCGCTGGGTTTTTCTGGCGGACTACACGGCTCAAAAGCGGCAAGGTTGAGCGCTCAGCAACGTGGTTTTCCAATCTATGTGTGGCCAACATCACTTCATGTTGAACATGATCTACTTTCTGCAGGCCTTACTGGACTTACTGATTGTTCAGATCCAAATATGACCTGGCTACCATCTGGTCATGCACGCTGGACTCAACCAGGAACTCGCCCTTTAGATGCAACACAACAACAGAAACTTGACCTTGCCACTCAGGAAAATCATCTTGACATCTTGCGCGAACTCAAATCGGAAACATGTCCATGGAGGGAATGTGATAATGAACGTAGAAAGGATTTAGTCGATATGTGGAGGAAAAAATGGCAATGGGAAAATCCAACAACTCAAATTCTTGAACAGGCAGGCGGTTCATCTCCTCCGTGGGAATCAATACGATTGATTGGTCATCGAGGTTCAGGTAAAACCTCTCGGCCAGTCTTCAAATGAAGTCATTTAACGTGGCGAAGATTTTGACCTTCAGCGATGTATTTTGGCCTGTAAATTGGAAGGCCTTTCCCGTCACGGAATACGCTTCTTTCATCAACGATTTGGGCACCAATTCCAGAAACTCGAGCCCATCCGAAGAACGTAGTGTAGTAGGTTGGATCTGTCAAGCCAGCATGATGTAAAAGCGCACCACTGGCGATATCGACATTGGCATTTGGATTACTGATTTTCGGGTTCTCTGCCAACACCCGAGGTGCCACTTCTCGCAGAGTTGTAATAATCTTGAAATTTTCGTCCTCGGGGCAAATTTGTGAACCCAATTCAAATTGAACAGTAGCACGGGGATCTTCTGAGCGAAGAACTGCATGGCCAAATCCAAAGATTGGACGGTTCGCTGCCAGTTCTGCTCGAACGAATGCTTCGACCTCGACTGGATCGCTGGTACCCACCTTCAAGACGAACTCTAAACAAGATTGGTTTGCCCGTCCATGCAGAGGTCCAGACAGTGCATTCATCGCACCGGCCATAGCTGAATAGACCGTAGCCTTACTCGATGCAATCGCCTTGCCAGTAAAAGTCGACAGGTTTCCACCTCCATGGTCCATGTGAAGAACAAGGTAGGTCGAAACGATTCTCTTCATTTTTTCAGTATCTGCATTTGGCAAATCAAGGCATTGGATGAAGCGTTCAACCATTGAGAGCGAAGTGTCATCATTTGGGATATTTTCTTCACGGCCCTCTCGTATTCTAAAGATGAGTCCCATTAGGCGGGGCATTCGTGCGATGAGATTGAAAGCATCATCTTTCCAATTATTGGTAGTCTCAAACATTCCAAGAGTGTGGATACCAACGCTCAGCCAGTCCATTGGATGGCCCGATTTAGGGAGGGCTTTGAGTACAGATTCGAGGTCACCTGGAACAGCAGCACGATTTGATAGGTCTTGGCGAATTGCCGCTGATTGCTCTTCATCCGGTAATTCTTTGTTAAACAAGAGGTATATGATATCCTCGGGGTCAAATGCTGCGAGTTCTGCAATTGGGTAGCCGCAGTAGTGAACGCCTTCAGAAGGCG
This sequence comes from uncultured Candidatus Poseidoniales archaeon, assembly GCA_902520595.1. Lineage (GTDB taxonomy): Archaea > Thermoplasmatota > Poseidoniia > Poseidoniales > Poseidoniaceae > MGIIa-L1. The sequence continues at coordinate 15,509 of CABYOM010000003.1, forward strand.
TGACAAACGAAGTGCGACACGTGCCTACAGGAATTCCTCGTAGACCTGTGTTGAGGTGCTTTTCAGTCACCTCCAAAAGCACCTCGTTCTTGGTCATAGAATCTCCGCCGATTTCACCCACATACATCTTTCGTATAAAGGCGGCTCTTCTATAATCAATACTTTCCAACCCGTTCCCAAGTGCGCAGAAACGGTCTTAGTTTCGATTCCACGCTGGCCATGAACGGAATCCCTTTGTCGATTCACGGTCAGCAAAGACATGGATGCGTATAGTCTCACCGTCGATGAGTATGGCATCGTCTGTCGTTAGTCCGGGGCATTCTTCTTTGACCTTCTTCCAAGCACGTTCAGTCGCTAGATTTTCACTCCACCACGGAAATGCTGCACACTGCTGTGGTCGAACTGAATAAATTGAGCACTGCTTGTTATCGTCGAGATAAATACAAACATCATCGACCGATCGACTCTTCAAAACATATCGTCCATCAAGTGTTTGTCGGCAATCTCGTTCCAACCAGTCTTCAACGCTCATCTCATGACTTTGAGATATTCTTTCGGCATCACGCGGTGAAAGGTAGACTATTCCCCCTGGTTCATCACAGCACCTTCCACATCCTTCTTGGCAGGAAAATCCGACGCCTTTCATCCACCATGGGCCTCTCATTCTTCTTCACCTGGGACGAGTGTTGTGACCTTTGTTTTTTGAGCGAGGCGTATCAGTCGAGTGTCTTCTTGGTCATTTAGTAAGTCCAACATGTCTACACTTCTCGCATCAATATTCCATTCACCTTCTGGCTCGTGACTTTCGAAAGATTCGTTGACCGAATCCGTTTTGCGCCGACCAACTTTACGACGAGTTTTGGTTTGAAGTCCATCCGGTTCCATATCAGGCCATGGCTCACGTTCAGGGTCAAATTCGGTCAGACTCTGTTCCATTGAACGCAGTTCATCGGCAATTGAGATCAGTTCATCCATAGATGCATCAGGTGTGCGCTCAGACAGATTAACTAACTTATGCTCAATGTTTGCAAGCTGCATCGAACTCTCTCGGAGTTCCATTTCAAAAGCATTGATCTGAGAATCAAAGGCTTCGTCTAATTCTGTAAGGACATCAGCAGCAAGTCCGTAATCACGTTGCTCAATTTTTCCTTTACGGGCGATGAGGTGCTCTTCCCGCTCATGTAAAGCGAGGACAGAAGGTGCGGCAGGGGTTGTATCTTCAAGTGCTAATTTTAGGTGAGCAGCATGCCGTTCATCAGCCTGTTTCCTCATCAAATCAATGTCCAAATCAGGAGGCTGATATGCATCATCGCCGATCTCTGGAAGTTCAGAATACAAATCGATTCCACCATGAACGGTGTCACTGTAAACAGTGTCTACAGCAGTTGAGATTAGACGTGCAGCAATATCTTCGACTTTTTCTTGAACGCTCGGAGTAACTTCTGTATTTTCCAAAGATTGATCTGAAAGAAGTGCATACACATCTTGGCCATCAACAATCTCTTGTCCAGAGTCAACAGCGAGGGCGACTAAATCGAAATTCGCTTTTGTTGCCCGCCATCCTATATCGTCTTGCAAGACAATGCTTTTCAGTTGAGCATCGTCAAAAATGAAACCCTTCTTTTGTGCCAAACTTCGAGCATAGAGGATCATACTCGCAACTTTTGGACTCCCGATTTTTACTGCTGCTGCATGACGCGTTAATTCCCACAGTCGAGAAGTTGGCCAGGTATCCGGTTCTGATTGTGAGGAAAGTAAAACGTGAACTCCCATGTTCAGCGCATAATCGACCATCGTTCCGATTTCATGGGCGAGGTCAGCATTATCTGCACATTCGTGAATGTCATCGATAGCTAGCAATCGAGCATTCACCAGTGTATCCTGCCAACCTAATGGTAACTGGTCCATTCCAAAAAAATCAGTTGCCGACAATAAGTAGACACCGCCTTCTTGGCGACGTAAAACGGCCTGAGATATGGCGTGGAGAAGGTGCGAGCGGCCGGTTTCAGAGGGGCCGATAAACAGCATTGGGTTGAGTTGGCCCCCAGGTGAATCAACGATTGCTTCAGCAGCTTGCGTAGCACGAATGTTTTCATCGGTGGTGAACCACTGTTTGAAACTCATACGAATATCCGAACGCAAGCGAGTAGGCCATTGTCCTTCTGTAGGGACGACGACTTCATGGTGGTAAGGTGATGATCTATCTACAGGTGCTATTTCTGCTGGCAATGCGTGACTCACTCGCCCCCGTTGCTCATCGAGTATACGCTCCCAGACAGGTCGCCCATCCACTTCCAATCCCAAAAATCCAATCTCCTCTTCCTCGACTATCTCTTCGAGCTGGTCGTAGGTTCGTTTCCGTAAGGAGCGTATTCTACGAGCAGCAATGTCAGACAGGGAATCTCCATTGGAGCGTAAATCAAGGGCAGGTGACCTGCGCTTGCTCTCTTTGCCCAAGACCTTATCAGCAACTAAATCAAAAGTTGGCCGTTGAGCGACACCGGTTCTCTGCAGAAGAGTGCTGCCCCGTTGGTCCGTAACATCCTTTCCAAGTAATCTGTTCATCTTTGATTTTGGACGAGATTTTTCTTCATTTTTTGGAGGAGTCGATACGCGGTTAATACCTGAATCGGATTGATCAAGCCGTTGTTTCGCTAGCTCAAGAGCGAGGGCTAATTTTTCTCGGCGAGCACTCATGATATCTCCTCCTCTAACTCTTTTCGAAGTCGTTCACGATCTTCGATTTCCCAGATGCTTAGTTTATTTTCAATGGAAGGCTCTGATTGTTTTCGAGAAGCTGACTCACGATTGACCGTTTTAGATTTCGCTGATTTTCCAGCGCCAGGTCGGGCACTTAACGGCGTAAGTTTTGTTTCAGTGTTGACTGGCCTTCTACTTTTGACCGATTCAATCGAGTCTTTTTGCGTTGAAGACATCCGTCTACCCACATCTTGAATATCTTTGAATTCAATTGAAGAGTTCTTCAGCGATGAATCGCTCCGAGGTGTATATTGGGCACGTACGCTTTCTATCGCTTGATTTTGACGGTCAGCATAGGATTCAAGTGAATCAGCAAATGTGCTCCGAGGTGCCGAGCGCATATTCTGAATTTCACTCAACTCTTTGGCGTCAACAGCATGGACCGCTGCGGCTTGAATAGCACGTTGATTACGAGAAGTCTTCCGCAAACTGGAGTTTTTCTTTCTTCTGCGAATGCGTTGAGCTGGTCGGGGGCCGCTTCTTTTGTTTGCGTCAACTTCAATCTTTGGAGACTTTTTCTCCTTTGTCCCAACAGGTTTGGTAACTTGGACAGCAGGCGTATCATCCTCTGCCTCGTTTTGTTTCGTTTCCATCTCCTGCTCTTCTTCTTGAGAATGCATGGGGGCTTGCTGGACAGTTTCCGTCACACTGAGAACTTCTTGAGTTTCGTTTTTGAGATCAGGTGCAATCTGTTCGGCAGACGGAGGTTGTTCCGGATGACTCCACTCGCGAGCAACTGTTTCAAGCGTTTCTGTTGCAGCAATGATTGCCTCGGAATCTGGAGAATCCACTCCTCCCTCCATCGTACCAAATACAGTCGTTTGCGAAGAGAAATTTTCTGAGTTTGAAGCAGATATTGCCTGCTGTAGTTGTTGTTCAATCCATTTCCCTTCTTCTTCACTAGGTGGTGCACAGAGTGGATGGTCAAGAATCAAGTCTGGCTCGAGGTTCCAATGCTCAAGAACAGAAGGCTCAAGATTGGACATATAGCGAGACAGGTGTTCTCTTGTCGTGAGAGGGAATGCGTTCAAGTCACCTGTCGCTAAGAAGAGATGGTCTTCAAGTCGAACACCGTCAACAATATCCCGAAGGAAGTTGACTACCTTATCATCTCCGTGCAGGCTTGCTAAATATTCAACTCCTTCAAGAACAACGACTGCACGAAGGTTTTCCCACAAAAATGCGTCAATTCTACGGCGAATGTTTTCCAATGCAGGGTCTGTTGAACGAACATCACCGTTTTGAGAAAGCCATGAACTTGAAGCGATTGGAATATTATGCTCGACATTGAGCGCTTCAATATCGTGCCGTGCAAGTACGAACAATGGACGTCCATGAACTGCTAAGTACCCTGCAAGATCAAACATCAGTGCTGGATTTTTTGAATCAAAGAAGTAAGCATCTCCCGGTCGCAACATCTTTTCGAGACCATCATGCCGTTGCATGAGTGCTTTACTTCGCAGTCGAACTGCTTCAGGTGCCTCAACAACGACTTCCAGTTCAGGCAATCGTTCTTCTCTTTTCCAGGAACTCGTTCGGATATTTGTTTTCGACCACCATTGGTGATCTTCCGTATTTGTTTCAGAGGAATCATCCATTTGGAAATGTGCCTCGGGATAGAGGTTGAGGACATTTGTCATATCTGGCAAGGACAATTCATGGATGCCGAGTAACGAATCAAGAAGCGCTGCGTCGTTTTCGATATCCAGTAATGCTTCAAGCGACATCGAGATGGCGTCGGCTTCGTGTAAGGCGAACATCGGCTTTCCTTCAAGAAACGCAATATGACCGATTCGAGGCATCTGCTCCTTGGGCCTTCGCTCAATTCGGATGTATCCGGAGGTCCCCAACCGGGCCATATCCGTAGAAAGTAATCGCAGAGATTCAGGACCGCCTCGACGAACTTCTGTCACATCTCCCTGCGGCAGTTCTACCATTTTCTCTCACCCCTACGGGGTGATGCTTACGGGACACTTCTTGAAAGGTGCGGCTCGAATGAACTCATAACGTTGGTTTCGAAGGTTGAGTGCGTGAGCCGCTAGCCATTTACATTGTCAAGGTTACACCGTGAAGTTCAAAGACGACATGTCTATGGTTCATTATGGCCGAAGAGCGAGGTGAATTGTCTGTCGAAATGCGACGATTTATTTCACTTGAAATCGCTCGGCCATTCCTGTATCGTTTTTTTACTACACTGTTGATTTTAGAGGCATTTATGGTCGGATTCGTATGGTTTTTTATCTCCACTGGGAACAGTTTTTCACTCACGATTTTCCCGCTGTTAGTCGGTGTTATTGGCGGAATATTCCTCTATCAAAAATCACCACTTCTACGTGTTCCTTTAGCGGTGAATTTGAATCATCCATTCATGGGTGACCTTGAGATGGGGCAAGCCGTTGTTATGGTTCAATTCTCTGATGGTTTATGGGGGGATGTGGGTGTTGGCAGGGTGCGACTGACTGTTGATGAGTTGATGGGAGGCACACTCCTCATTCGAGATGACGATACCTATGCGGTCATCGGGCACTTTAGTCATCTGCCTCAACATCACCCAGCACTCAAACGATACGTGATTTTAATCAATCAAGCCATCGCACTGAGAGATGCAGTTAATGGCGATGAAGATTCAATTGAATCTGCTCGAGAGAGAGAAAAAATTGATTCAGGTCTTCTCGAGCGTTCATGGCTTGAAGAAGAACAGAATATTGAGATTGAACCCGAGGGCATTTTCAGTAAATTACGACGAGAATAAGGGTTTTTAGGCCAAATCCCAAGCCCTTAGATTAAAGACTGCATCTCTACCGGAGAATGTGGAATCTCCTCATCGATGGCATGGTCACCTTGACGCACTCGGTTTGAAAGAACGTGAGACACTCTTGGGTGCGTCACTTTCCAGGCGCTTCACGCAATTACCTCTTTGGCTCTCTCACCCGTCGAATATTGCCGCTTTTTATGGACTCTTGATATCGCTTGCTCTCCTTCTGCCCTACAGATTTGGTAATGAATCTGCCAGCTGGTTCAGCAATTGGATTTTTCATTCCGCACTCATCATGGTTTCATGCCTGGTTTTAGGAATGCTGTCTTTGATTATTGTAAGTCTCTCAAAGCGTTTTCCAGTAACACCTCCTCGATACATTCTCTATCCAATGCCATTTCTAGGATTTGGATTATTAACGATTTCCCAAACTGAAATTTTGACAATTCCCTCAGGCCTTGTATGGCTTCTTTTGTTATTGCCAGGTCCAATGTATGTTCACCTTTCTTGGGCTCCACGCTGGCGATTGCTTTGCCAACTTGAAGATGGAATCAATCCGTTTGAGGCAATGGATATGCCCCTACTTGAAGAGACGAATGCGATTGAAGAAATTACAGATGGAGACGAAGAATTACTTTCCGTTGTTAACGCACTTGAATCCGAATGATTAGATCAAATCTAAAGTCGGTCCAACCTTTTCAAATAAGCGTAGAACTTCATCTAAGTCATCTCGATGGAGACCTGCAGACATTTGTGTTCGGATTCGGGCTTTGTCACGAGCAACCATAGGGAAGACGATTGCTCCTGCCATTACACCCTCTTCACCGAGTGCTTTGGTCATGGTTTTTGCAACACCTGAATCCCCACACATCACTGGGATAATTGGTGTGACAGACTCTCCAGTATCAAAACCAAGAGATTGCAATTCCTTCCGGAAATAATTGGTATTCTCCCAAAGTCGTGCATGATGTTCAGGCTCATCCATCAAAACTTCAATCGCAGCTTTTTGGGCAGCAGCTACACCTGGCGGTTGTGACCCTGAAAGAAGCCATGAACGTGAATGGTTAAGTGCGTGGTTTCGAGTCATTTCGCTTCCAGCAAGAATCCCACCTTGGACTCCGAGTGCTTTTGAGAAGGACCCGGTTTCGAAATCAACCTTGCCTTGGAGATTGAAGTGATCGACAATCCCTGCTCCTTTTTCGCCCAGTACGCCTTCTCCGTGACAATCGTCAACATAGACCATCGCTCCGTATTCTTCAGCTAATTTCGTCACTTCATCGAGGGGTGCGATGTCTCCATCCATTGAAAACACACCATCGGTAATAATCAGTTTTCGTCCTGCTCCTTCGTGGGCTTTGAGAACCGCTTCTAATTCACCCATGTCATTGTGCGCATAGACGCCACGGCTGGCTTTTGTCAAGCGTACTCCGTCGATGATGGAGCCATGATTGAGTGAATCACTTATGATCACATCTTGCGCACCGGTTACCAAAGTTGGAATAAGTCCAACGTTCACTGTGTATCCTGCAGAATAAATCAGAGATGCTTCAACTCCCTTGAATTCTGCAACTTTCTTTTCTGCTTCCAAATGAATATCCATCGTTCCCGCAATTGCACGAACACTTCCACTGCCTGCACCGTATTTCATGGTCGCATCAAGCATGGCTTGCTTGACTTTTGGATGGGTGGTAAGGTTGAGATAATTATTCGCAGAAAGCATGATTGTTGGCTTTCCATCCATGCGGCAGCGAGGCTGATTCGGACTTTCCAAAGTGGGTGGTTCCCACAGCAGTGATTTTTCTGAAAGTTCATCAAATCGAGTTTTCATCCATGACATGTCACCTGGCATATGCTCCCCTCAAACCAACGCAATGCCTCAACGTTCAAGTTCTTTCGGGCCTGAATGGATGAAACCAACAGACTCCGCGATACATGCAATCAAAAAGGGTACCCTGCTGGGCGTGTCATGCGTCTGACGGGAACAGTGAGCAGTGGCTTAGGTCGCGCACACATATTCATGGCCCAACCCCATTATCAAGAACAATTCAAAGCATTGCTTGGTGGTACTGCTTGGCCCGGCACTCTAAATCTGAAGATTGAGGGTCATGATTTAATCAACTACATCGCATTACGTAAAAAGTCAGGAATTGATACGCTGGACGCATCGGATGAAGACCGTTCATCAGCGTCCACCATTGATGTCTCCATGCACCAGGCTCATCGCATTCGTGGTTTTCTGAGAGATGGAGTTTCCTTTGGCGGTGCTACTGCCTTTTCCGCTTTACTTGAGTTAGGAGACACCACCACAGAATGCGCTCTTTTGATTCCAGACCTCACTCGTCATACCGATGTAGTTGAAGTGATTGCTTGCGATTTCCTACGAGAGAAACTCGCGCTACAAGACGAAGATGTCGTCCACATCCACGTCAGTTGATTTTTCGATGTTTGACAACTGGCAACTCTCCGAGTTCTGCCCACTCTTGATACAAGAGATTTTTCAGCTCATGACGAGCCCCTTGCCGCCATCTTTTCCTCATGGTTCTCTCAACAGCCTGTCCGACAGGAGGAGCAGTAAGGCCTCCTGTTTCCTTCTGGCTGATTGGCAAAGGCATGAGGTCCCAATCAACCCCCCAAAGTATGAGCCAATCTGGTGGTGCAACCCCAAAATCATATTCAATTTCGGGATGATCTATGGCATGTTGCACTTGTTCGGGGGTAATCTCACCTATAGACATACGATGCAATGCCATTGCCGTCCTACGTACCTGATTCCACAAAAAGGCTTCACCAATTATTTCGAAACCAATCGTTCGCCCATCGATAATCCATGGAGTGCAAGAGAGAATTGTGCGCATAGGATTTTTTCCTTCTTCAAGTCGCGCAAAATTAGTTGCATTATAGGTTCCTTCAAACATCTTTAACCAACTCGTAAAGTGTTCACCTGGATACTTCCAAAATTCAATCCCCTCCAATCGATAACGGTATACTCTGTAATTTGCAATTCTCGGATTCCACTGTTCATCCACTTCCTGAACATCTAGAAAAGCAATATCATTTGGTAATCTGTCATCCAGTGCACGGACCATTTTTCTTGGTGTAAGTGCATCCCACAATTCTCGGTTTATGTGGACTGTTCCTCCGTTAAGGCGGACATGAACGCCGGCATCTGTGCGACTGGACAAAACGAGATTATGTTCATGTGGAGGACTTTCAAGCCATTTGAGGCTTCGAAATACCCTGATCAACTCACCTTGAACAGTTTTGACATCTGGTTGAACTTGGCTTCCATGATAGCCATCACCAAGATAGCCAATACGAAATCCGAGACGAACGCTCTGGTCCGTCATGGCTTCACCTCAATCTTCACGTTGAAGCATTTCTACTGCGTCTTCGGGTGAATATCCAAGTCCGCCGACAGACCAGATGAGTGCTTGCTTAAGCCAGGGTTGAACCATTGGATTTTGCTTTGTAGGGTCCATTACTTCGATTGCATCGACAATATTTCTGCTGGCAGTGAACAAGACCTCATCGACTGGGATGTCTTCAAGTTCAAGGCGGCGAGCATAACGTTGGAATTCTTTCACAGCGACCGGGATACGTCGGCATTCAAGAGCAAATGTAGCGAAGTCCCCGATATATTCCATGTTCTCTTCATCCAGTTGCATGGCTTTTTTGTAAGCCATCATAATCTTTCCACCTGGAATAACGTCATCTTGTGCATCGGCATTTTTCATGTTTGCAAATTCTGCAAACATGTGGTGAACTTCAGCATTGGTCTTGTGAGAACTCATCAAATCATCAAGTTCAGAAATTGCTCCGTCCAAGTCACCGTTACGTAGTTTTTCTATTGGCCCTTCGAGTACTTTGTCATCGGTCATTGTATCGCCTCAATCTTTACGCGGTGGTATTCAGTTTTTCAAACACTCGTTAATGTGTTTTACAAATCAGTCTTCGTCGCTAGAAGCAACAATGGTATCTTTCAAATCTCGAAGGAGGTTTGATTGACTGTGATCTTTGTGTTTTTCGTTAAGAAGAGCTTTGGCACTTTCCCAGTTTCGAATGTTATACATGCAGTGCTTGGGGTCTGGACGGACAACACGAATTGTTCGCTGGTAGGTCAGCAGTCCAATCACTGAGCGCAGAATTCCTTTACCTGCTTTTTCTGCCGTCGAATCGCTTTCTTTCTCTGTTGTGCCTGGTATCGCTCCTGCAATCGCTGAACCGGTGTTTTCCTCAACGATGCCAACACCTGAATCAGTGAGTATGGTTACAGTTGCAAACCCGAGTAGAGTCCCAACAGGCGAACGCTCGACCATCACTTCAGAGATGCGGTCGAAAAGTATTCTTCGGTGAGAACGAGAGAGTAAGAAACTGTGTTCAAAGATTACCGCATCTGATGTAACTGCATAATGGAAACTTCGTTGATAATAGAAGGTCAAAGCCATGTAAATGCCAACATAGCCTAGGCCAAAAATGACGTAGTTGTAGTTGTCAAGGGGGATGAAATCTCCGATGGGTTCATCCATGAAAAGATCGGTAACCCAAAACAGAATGTCATCCATTTGAATAAGCACCGGAGTTAGGGTGATGATGAGCAATCCAATGGTGACCCATCGACCGGATGTCGAAACATTGACCAAACGGTTCATCCAGGTGATGAAAAGCATAACAAAGACAAACCCAAACGGCCACTGCTCACCACCAGTTACATCGATGATGGTTAATGCAATCTTCATGAAACCGCTTGAATCATCTGAAGAGAGTTGGTGAGCATTATCGAAGATGAAGTGAACTGCCAGAACCAATATTCCCAGTAAATACATTCCCAAGAACGCAAAAGCACTCGGACGCTTAGTAAGCAGCACCTCTTCACCGCTGATTAAGCGGAAAGTCTTGGCCAAACGAGCCTGTTCGGCTTCCTTTTTGGCTTCATCAGTTGTTTGGACATCGTTTTTCGCATCGACTGCGGCATCGGATTCTTCGCTCATAGCAATCTCTCCTCTTTCTTGACTATCGCTCCACGCACATAATACCTTGCACTCCGCATCATCTTAATGAAATGAGCCAAAATTTGTTCCAGTCAGATTAATGCAGCAAGCCCCAGGAATGCTCTGCGTTTCCTCTCGCCCATTCATAATCAGTTTCTTTTCTCGTGCCAAATTCATCCTTAATTCTCAGATATTCCATCCGCAAAGGGTATTCATTGTAGGTCAGGTGAGACTTTATTCCGCCGCGCGTCGGTTGATTAAACGTCCAATGCGCCCGTTCAATGGCTTGTACTCGTAACTCGATTGTTGTTCTTTCATTCCACATTTTGATTTCAAAAACAGGGAGTGGTGCACCAGGTGTCTGTCCATGTTCGCCTTCGGTTAAATTAGACGATAGCTTTCGAACTCGGACGCTGGTAAAACGCTCAGAACGGTTATTGATTGGGTCATGAAACAGACCACCTTGTGAAAGTCCTAGATGCCCCGCATCTCGTCGTTTCCAAGGTCGATTATCCCTCGCGCTTACTGTAAACGATACATGAGGCAAGAACCAGTCAATGTACGATCCATCATTGAGATGAAGCATCCCCCAGTACCACGGTACCGAAGGTGCTTGAACACAGACCTTTTGGAAATAAGCCGTGCCTGCCACTTCTTGGTCATCCAACATACCGTGCACACGAGTCCCATGCAAGCGGAGGATGTCATATCCCATATTTGCAGCATATGTTGCATTTGCTTGACGTGCGGTGGATAAGGCTGAGTTCCAAGGCGTGAGTTCGAGTTCAAACCTTTTCGGTACCATTGGGTGTGAGGCTTTTTCGTCAGTGGTTAGTTGAATCCAAAACGAACTCAAATCACTTTTTAGACCCATTGAAAGGTCCTGTTCAAGAAGAGGTACGACCGCTCCCCCTCCCTTTCCAGTTTGACCTGATTTTTCTGGCCAGTATGAATGGGTATCTGGCAAAGAAATCATCCGACAAATCTGTTGAATAACCGGTTCATGCATTTGCTTTCCATCAAACCACCATGCGCAAACCATGCCGTCTAAGGCCATTCCTTTTTCGTCATCAAAACCTGGTCGTCCGGCGGGCATCCATGGCATGCCGTTCACATCGACCAAAGGATTGTCCTTTGTTGACCACAAGACCATGAGTTGGCGCCCACTTGGACGACCATCCGGGTCGTCGAGCATGACCAACCACCACCACCAATCCCATGTGAGATGATGAAGTGGAGGGCGGTCTTGAAGCGACCACATTTTGGAAAGGTCTCCAGTAAATGCTTTCATTTCAGGCATTATTGTATCTCCTTGCCCTTGAACAAAGCACCGCCAATGAACCAAAATATTGCTGCTTGGAAAAGTAAGACGAGTGTTGAAACTATCATCGCAGTAAAAGCTGAAAGTCCGAGTCCAGGCTTTGAGGAAAAGAATCCCAATGGACCCGCACCCTCAAGTGAAGTTTCGAAATTCCAACCTGCATTCCCGTCTCCACCCCAGTTACCCATGAGGATGAACAAATCAAGATTCGGCCAAACTAACATTGCAGCAGCATCAATAATCATCAAAGCCCAGCCAATTATTGAGAATCGAAGTAGGGTTGCATCGGGCGCACCCATAGATAACAAGGCCATTCCTAATTCCCATGCTGCAAAGGGTATGGCCAGAATGATACCATATTTCCATAGAACTCCAAGAGCGTTAAACAGCATGCCATACACGAGCGTCGCCATCATTGTAGCGAATATGATTGCCAGCCAAACGCCGAGGTCGGCAAATCGAAAGAAACTGTCGCCAGAACCTGCAAAACCCGATACGATAGCACCAAGAATTCCCAAGGCTATGACGTAAGGCCAAACGATTCCAAGATATCCCAAGGTACGGTAGAGAAATAATTCGGTACGAGCAATAGGTTTTGCGAGCATGAAGTGCATCGTTCCAGAATTCATTTCATCTCGAATGAGTCCAGTTGCCATAAACAGAGGTAGGAAGATTCCTAGCAAGAGTACAAACCCAAGTTTTCCAATCGAGAGAACAAACGCAATGTGAATTGCTTCTCGTGAATATGCATCTTCATCTGGGTCTTCATCCACGCCATTGTCAGCATCGATACTCGCGTAAAAATTTCCGTCAGAAAGGCGATAGTATTCGACGACAATATCGCACGGAATACCATTACCATTTGTGTCTTTTTGGGATGCGGTTTTATTCGAATCCAAACAATCTCCATCGTCGTCATATCCCGTTGATTGTTCCCCAAGCCGTATGGTGACATCCCAATCAAAGTCGTCTTCGTTGATATACATGGACTTCGGGTCGGGTTCAATAGGTGGGTCAAATAATCCAGGGTGTGAATTGCCATCCCATGGGTCTGTTCCAAGAAGAATTTCTTGGCCTCTTGGATATCCATCGTTATCATAGTCGGTTGAATCTCTATCATTATCAATTGATTCAAACTCAGATGCCATCACATCGATGTAAATCAAGAAGATGAGGGAAAGCGCTGTGAATCCTACACCCAATACGACCCATGTTGATTTCTTTGTCCGATACTGACGGAGTGTAAACTCGATGATCGCAGACGCCTTTCTATCAAGTGAGCGGTAAATCGACTGGGGTTTTGTAGCCATCAGACTCCACCTCCGGATGTCAAATAACCCAAAATTGATGCAAGGTCATCATCAGGGTTGTCGATTGTGCTCACTTTGTGGTTATTATCTACAATTATCCGTGGAAGTCGCGAATGTATCGCACCAAGGTTATGAGTTTGGATGGAAAGATTTTTTCCATCAGGGAATGAGATGCCAAATACCTCATCAAGGTCGATGACATCTTTTGCTAATGCTTTGGGGTCTTCAGTCTGAATTGAAATTCGATGGGGAATTTTGTCCAGCCTCTCTCGAATCGAATGGAGGTTGCCAAGTGCGAGTAATCGACCTTGATGAAGGATGATAATTTGTTCAGTAATTCGCTCTATTTCTTGCAAGATATGACTGCTGACTAGAACAGTTCGACCCATCCTTCCAAGTTCTCTTATGACATTCATGATGGTTGTACGGGCCAGTGGATCGCATCCTTGAAGTGGCTCGTCCAGAATAATCAATTCCGGGTCATTGACCAATGCATGGGCGATTTTAACACGCTGACGCATACCTTTCGAGTACTGTCCTATTTTTTTATGAGCAACATCCGATAAGCTCACGAAATCCAGCACTCTGTCCGCCTCTCCCTTCGCTTCATCGCGAGTAAGCCCATTCAATCGCGCAAACGTGGATACAAACTCATGTCCAGTCATCCAATCATACATCTTTTCATGTTCCGGGACAAAGCCAACGCGTGCATAGGGGGCTGGATTTTTCCATGGGTCGGTGCCAAATAATTTAACACTCCCCTGACTAACTTTCAGTTTACCCATCAGGAGATTAAACAGAGTCGATTTTCCTGCTCCGTTCATCCCCAGTACCCCAGTAACTCCGCCGTTGAGTGCTAGAGTTATGTTTGATAATGCGAAAATACGACCGTAACTTTTTGATACATTTTCCAGCAAAATAGCAGGCGCAGCCACTTCAGGTTCCCACTGCTGGGTTTGTGCTTTACCTTGTTGGTCAAAATCAGGAATCATTCTCGAGTCACCTCCATTGACGATACCCGTGTGCTCAAGACATACAAAGCCACACCATTCATTGCTACAAGCGATGCCAATGACCAGGTCCATGAATACTGGTCATAAGTCGGTTGAGTTCCAATTATGGCTTGACCTACATGGGCTAAGCAGTCGTAAGGAGAGAGAAGGTAGAGTATTTCACGGTCAAAGAGATTTGCGACTATGAATGCTAAAACTTTGGTTCCAAGAATTATCGAGAGTAGGGCAATTCCAGGGAAAAACTTCCCCTTTGAAACACTGGATAAGGAGAGCCCAATGCTGGTATAGGTGAAGATAAGCAAGAGCGCACTAAACACCGTTGCAAGGAACATCGGGAAGGTGTCAATAATCCATGCCCAACCTCTCCCCATCGTCGCAATTTCAGCGAAATAGTAGAGTGCTAATGTCACCAATATGAGTAATCCTTGAATCATGGCGACTGAAATAAACTTCATCCCTACATAGTCAAATCGAGTTATTGGTCGTGAAAAGTAGAGTGCCGATGTCCCATGTTGGCGGTCTTCAGAGATCACACCTCCAACCAAGAGAGCGGCGACAACAGGATAGTAGAGCATGTTGCGCGGAAAGAAACCAAGAACGTGAGCATAGAGGTTATCTCGACTCACGCCCCATACGGAATGAAGGCCAGAATCTCCGATAAGTCCGGACACCAGTGTCATGCCTACATCGGATAACGAAGCAACAAAGACGACCAAGAGATATAACCGAATCGGGACCCCCCACGGTCGATGTCCTTTCTTGAAAACGCCGAGTAAATGGTGTCGAAGAATTGCCCAGTTTCTCATCCATCTTGGATTGAGTTCTCCGTTCCATGGTTTGTATTGTTGCTTGAATATTTGTCCATCAGATTTTGGTGCCGAACTCATCGTTACGCTAAGGTCTTCATCACCTTCCGTCGAACCCCACGCAGCCTCTAAACGAACTTTACCCGTTACTGGGGCTTCAGCAGCGAACTCAACTTGTTGAGGCAGAGTTTCTTCTTGAGTGGTCAAGCTGAACCACCACCCATATGCCCTGGAGCATCGACCTTGCGAGCTTGGACAGGGGTTCCTAACAAATCTTCACTTGATTTGACTTCATAGCCTAAGTTTTCCATGATAGAGAGGAACAAGTCTTCCAATGACGCCTCATATTCATGCATTCTACGAATTTGTGCACCTACTTCAGCAGCACAACTCAAAATGAGTGATGTTGTATCTTCTTGTTCGTGAAGAATCCGCATTACTCGACCTTCTCTACGGACACTCATGCCTTTTTTCGCCATCGCATCCTCCAAACGAGATGCTCCACCCCATACGTGAATCTCAATTTCTCGGTCGAATGCTTTGAGGTCCTCTATTCGACCTTGGGCAGCGAGTTTACCTTTATGCAAGAGGATAAAATTATCACAAACCCGTTCAACGTCATCCATCAAGTGCGATGCCATTAACACAGAACGGTTTCCGGATTGTACGGTGTTTGTCAGTGTATCAATCATGTAATCTCGAGCAGATATATCCAGGCCGTTTGAAGGTTCATCTGCGATGATTAGTTCGGGGTCGTGAATGAGAGCACATGCAAGCTTTGTTGCTTGTTTCATTCCAGTCGAATAACTTCCAATATTTCGATAACGTTGTTCACCCAAACCGACATATTGCAGGGTTTCATGCGCTCGAGCAAGAGCGATAGTAGGATTCATTCCTAGTAATTCTCCGGAATATCGAACCTGATGAATCGCTTCCATTTCTGGATTGAGTGAATCATATTCTGGCATGTAGCCAATACGGGAGCGGATTTCGTCTCCTTTGGTGCGAATGTCGAGGCCAAGAACTGTACCTTCGCCTTCAGTCGTTTGGATTAAACCAAGTATCGTTTTCAGGAAAGTCGATTTTCCCGCCCCATTGGGTCCGAGTAATCCAGTAGCCCCTTTCGGGACCGAGAGGTTGAGTTTACTCAATGCCACATGCGGACCGTAAGATTTGGTCAAATTGGTGGTTTTGATGATAAGGTCGTCTTGCATTGCACTCCCCCTCAAAGTTGAGAGGTACAAGACGCTCTTTGAAGTATACCACGTTTTTGTGTCATCCTTGCAGCGTTGTTACTTTATCCCACCACGTGTTTTTACAGCTACACCTTTTCGGAAATCTCTCATTTCTTGCGAGGTGCATTGAGAAAGGCCATGCCCGATAAGTTCGCCTTTTTGATTGACGAGTAAACAACTCACTCCTGGAGAAATCCAACCGTCGCAACCAAGAATAAAACCATGGAATACATTTCTACCTTGTCTGACAAAAGGTTCTGCATCGTCGTTTATGACCACCCAAGCTGGCCCTTTTGAGAGACTGTTTTCCGGTTTGCACACTTCAAATCCATGCGGTAGAGGCATGGTTCGATGTGCATGAATCTGCTTGGCTCCACCATCTGTAATTGATAATCCGCCATCGGTAAGGCGTGGGCTTACAATGTGCGTTCCATCCGCTGTTATAGCATTTTTAACCCGCCCTAGTCGGTTGACGACGAATGTGGAATCCTTCAAAATCAGTTCAACATCTTTTGCGTCCATGTTGAGTAAGAGGACCATTTTATCGGCAACATGGCGACGTTGGAGTTGAAGTTTAGCATTTTCACGCTGCTCTTTTTCCATTGGCTCAGTATGCGCTTTTACATCTTCATCGGCTTCTAAAACTCCTGCTTGTTCAAGCGCTAAAATGGCCCGAGATTGGATGCCGTCTCCGAGTAAATCGACCGTGATTATCCTACGCTCACCCATCCCGTAGTGTTCAAGTTCCTCCCGTATTGAAAACGGATTTGGACGACGTCGCCATAGCCACTGTGGGCCATCGATATGAGTAAATGGATTCAAGTCTTCAAGAGAGTATGGGAGTAGTCCGATGGGAGTCTGAATCATAACTTCCAAGCCGGGGCAATGATGTTCTAAACGAACCATTAGATCGCTTAATCGTTCTCTCCATGGACCTGAGGTTCCATATGCAACTAAGACTTCTTGGGAGCCTCTACCAGGCTTGTTTTGAGGCCTCCAATGACTTCTCAACGCTTTTTTTGCAGCGTTAATGTGAGGTCGAACCTGGGTATCTTCTCCACCCCAAGGCTCTCCACCTTTGCGCGGCGATTCTTGTGATTGAACAATCCAGTCCCATGCGTATTCCCATTTCCCTGCATTTTGGTCCCGGTCCCGAGCTGCATCGCGGTCATCAAGAATCAGTTCATCTAAGAACTGAAGGTCGAGTTTTTTGTTGTGAGGGCTTGTTGAAATCCACAAGAACGCTTCTCTTAGGGCTGGATGTTGATGGCTCCTTCGTTCTGCTAAACGCCAAAGAGTTCCATCCCGAATGGCTTGTTTACACCGGTCCAGTTCAGACAGCGTCACTTCCAGATTATATCGCGCAAGTAATTCCGTTTTCTCCTTATTTGGCATTGCTCGAACATCATCAGGGGTATGGGCAGAAACACAAGGCATCCGTTCAGGCCATTCGACCAATGTTCCGATTTTTTGGGTACCCCACGGCGTTAACAAACGCCCATCACGTGCAAACAAGGCATATGCAGCAGAATCAAACAAGTCGGCACCTAAGGCAATCGACATCGGGAACAACATTGGGTGACCACATCCAAACATATGGACCGGACGGTTTGGTGGCAAATGAGGGATTGAAGCCATCATGATCTTCGCATAGTCTTTGTACAAGTGTCGTTCCATTATGGGAACGATACCACCGATTGGATGTATTGCAAAGTCATATCCCCCCATGCCTTGAGCGGATTGAGTTCGAAGGTGTTTGAACACCCCCCCTTGAATTGGTCCGTTAAGCATGGTCGTTCCGGCGGCTGTAATACTTGCAGGAGCGCGTTGAATCGTTTCTTCAACACATCGAGCGACCTGCTCTTCAGTCATGTCCGGACGAGAAAAGACATCGAGCATTGTTGCAATATCAACGCCAATACTTTTCTGAAATTCAACAATTTCTTCGACTCCAACTTCTACATCGCCGTAGATGTAGGCTTGAAAAGTTCCAGAATCGGTCATGATTACTCCAGGATAATCCAACAGTGCATGGACGCCTTCTTTTGTAGCAACTTCTTTGAGACTTTCATGCTTCCATATGATGTAGGAATTGGTAATCAACGCACCTATGCCATATCTGTCCCACATTTCACGAGGCTCGATTGTACGGATGTTTGGATTAATCACAGGTAGTAATGCTGGCGTCTCAAGAACACCGTGTACTGTATGCAATCGACCTAAGCGGCCACGCCCATCTCGAGTGACGACCTCAAACAGCCCCGTGTTAGCCTCTCGGCATGGAACCGGTTCTTCCCGAGGGCCATCCGTCCATGCTCCCATAATGCTAATCCCCTTATCCGTGTCTTTCAAACCATCCGTTCACAGAATTCATAATCAAACAAATTCTACCGCACCATGGGCAAGAATGAATTCTCTGCCCAACTCGTCAAATGTATCGAGTAGAGCGGATGAAAAACGAATTCGGCAGATTTCAGCATCGTCTTCTAAGTCTTTTTTCACGCCTTCGAGCGTTCCCGGAGCTGCGCCACACGAAAGACAGGCACCGGTCAGATCGAGAACTAAATCGAGTTCTGATGCAGCACTTTCACCCCATTCAAGAGATGAAACAGCAATTCCTCCACCATGGCCATCAAGTGCTGCACGAACATCACCCAGACGAGAAAGAAGGGCCGGCACAAACTCGTTGGTTCCAATAAAGTCCAAGAGCGAAGTTGAACGAAGGCGTTGTTCTTCTATCGGGTCCGTAACCTCTTCAATTCGACGCTTTGCTTCTGATGACATTGCAGCCTTTGCTTCGGCAGCATATTTGGCAACGAGGTCATCGTCGGTCATGTTGCTTGCTCACAACCCCTTCTTCTTGAATACTATTATTGGGACTCTGTTCATGAAATATCATATGGGGCATTATTACACCACTTGATAAAGGAGTTGCGCGAGGAGTATATGGGTGAGCGTATGGTAGATGAGATTTTACGGGTCGAAAATCTTCACGTCAGTGTTGAAGGAACCCCAATTCTCAACGGAGTCAACCTCATCATCAATCGGGGAGAGATTCACGCAGTAATGGGCCGAAACGGTGCTGGAAAGTCAACTTTAGCTAATGTTGTCATGGGTCATCCGGCCTACGAGATTACAGAAGGAAGCATCTTTTACAAGGGCCAGCCACTGGAAGATCTCGAAGTTTTCGAGAGAGCTCGAGCCGGCATGTTCCTTTCATTCCAATATCCAGCCTCGATTCCAGGTGTCCAAGTCGGTTCTTTCCTCAAAAAGTCCGTTGCATCGGTTCGTGACGAGCCTCCCAAAGGCCGTGCTTTCCGCAAAGAATTAACCGCTGCAATGGAGCAATTGTCGATGGATAAGAGTTTCCTCTCCCGCTATGTAAACGACGGATTCAGTGGTGGGGAGAAGAAGCGCCTCGAGATTTTACAGATGCTTTTGCTTCAACCCCACCTTGCTCTGCTCGACGAAACAGACTCTGGATTGGATATCGATGCGCTACGAATTGTCGCTCAAGGAATCAATGAAGTGGCTGTAAATTCGGGATGCCTCATTATCACTCACTATCAAAGATTGCTCGATCTTGTTAAGCCCGATTTCGTCCACGCAATGATTGACGGTGTTATTATCAAAACAGGTGGGCCTGAACTTGCGCTCCGTCTAGAAGACAAAGGATACGACTGGCTTGATGTCGCTGCTTGAGGTGTGAATATATGTCCGATGAAACTCAAGAAATTATTGGCGACTACCGCTATGGATTCCACGACCCTGAAAATTCGACCATTCGATTCGATAAAGGTCTTTCAGAACAAGTCGTTCGTGATATTTCAGAGCTTAAAGACGAACCGCAATGGATGACGGACCTACGGGTCAAGGCTTTCCGACACTTTGCTGAAAGAGTAATGCCAGAGTGGGGTAATTGTGACATGCTCAACACAATTGATTTTGAGAATATCACCTATTTCTTACGTTCTTCGAACCAGACCGAGAAATCTTGGGATGAAGTGCCTGATGATATCAAAAACACCTTTGACAGATTGGGGATCCCAGAAGCTGAACAGAAGTGGCTTGGAGGGGTTACTGCTCAGTACGAATCGGAAGCAGTCTATCACTCGATACGTGAAGATTTGGAAGAGCAGGGAGTCATTTTCTTGGATATGGATTCTGGTCTCAAGCAATATCCTGAACTTGTCAAAAAATACTTCGGCACTGTCATTCCACACAGTGATAACAAATTTTCTGCTCTCAACACCGCTGTTTGGTCAGGAGGTTCTTTCCTCTACATTCCGAAGGGTGTAAGTGTCGAAATGCCAGTTCAAGCATACTTCCGTATCAATGCGAAAAATATGGGTCAATTTGAGCGAACGCTCATCATCGCTGATGAAGGTAGTACTGTTCACTATGTTGAAGGATGCACTGCCCCAAGTTATTCAACCGATTCACTGCACTCGGCAGTTGTAGAACTCATTGCCATGGAAGGAGCGAAAATACGCTACTCCACCGTTCAAAACTGGTCAAGCAATGTCTACAACTTGGTAACCAAGCGTGCGGTTGCTCACAAAAACGCTACTGTTGAGTGGGTTGACGGAAACATCGGTTCGAAATTAACGATGAAATATCCATCTGTGCTTCTCAAGGGTGAAGGTGCTCACGCAGAGGTCATTTCCGTGGCTTACGCAGGGAAAGGACAGCATCAAGACACCGGCGCTAAAGTCCACCACTTAGCCTCGAACACTACATCCAATATTCTTTCCAAATCAATTTCAAAAGACGGTGGCCGCTCCTCATACAGAGGCTTGCTCCAAGTCACACCCAAGTCAACAGGATGTCGTTCAAAGGTTGTTTGTGACGCACTTATTCTCGACGGAGATTCACGCTCAGATACATATCCGACTATGGAAATTGGTAATTCATCGTCTGATTTGGAACACGAAGCAAGTGTTTCCAAAGTTTCGAGTGGCCAATTGTTCTATCTTATGAGTCGTGGATTTACTGAAGATGAAGCAATGGGCTTGATTGTGAATGGATTCTTTGAACCGTTTACAAGAGAACTACCGATGGAATACGCTGTTGAACTAAACAAATTACTCGAATTGGAAATGGAGGGTTCCATTGGATGATCTACCAGAAGATGACCATTCCTCCTCGTTCAGAACATTTGTGGCGCTACACTCCTTGGCCTCGAATTCACCCTAGTTCAATTGATAAGGTTCCAGATGTTGACGGAGTGATTTTCTCTCTCAGCGAACAACACGAAATGGAGTCAGTTGCTCATTCCACTGTTGCTCATGATGACATTGCCCGAGCATTTTTGCAATCAGCAGGTGGCTCACATAACCGCCTAGTCGTCTCAGAAGAATCGGAACCGATCCATATCGATGCTCGTGCTTCAGGTCACATTGCCGTGGGTCACTTACATCTTGATGTCAAAGCGTCAGGTGTTGTTTTAATTCACCTCACCGGAGAACCGGAATGGGTTGGTATTCACATCACCGGAAAAATTCACCCAAATACCCAACTCTCTTTTGGATTCGTTAATGAACTTGGCTCGAACACTAAATTTCTACGCTGTGAGGATTGGATTGTTGAGCGTGATGCTGAACTTGAACATGCGACCCTCTCGATTGGTGGATTCCGCTGCAAATCTGATTTGCGAACTACCTTGAACGGTACTGGTTCGACTATTCGTCAATCAGTAACAGCCAATGCCGTTGGTTCTCGGCATGACGACGAACATGTCGAGATTCACCACCTTCATGGCCACACAAATTCAGATTTGGTAATGAACTCTGCCTGTTCCGGCAACAGCCATTTTATTGCTACAGGATTGCTTACCATTGCCGAAGGTGCGAACAAAACCGACGCCTCGCAAGTATTTCGTAATCTACTTCTTTCTGAAAGAGCGCGTGCAGAAGCAATTCCAGAACTCGAAGTTCTCGCTGATGATGTGTCGGCAGCTCATGGGGCTGCAACTGCTCCTGTGGACCAAAACCAAATGCATTATCTCATGTCAAGAGGTCTGAGTCCTGACGAATCGAAGTCCCTCATTGTGAGTGGTTTCCTTCTCAATGCATTTTCAAACCTTTCAAACAAATACCTCACTCAAGAAATGCAAACCAGACTCACAGTCCATCTTGAATGTGAATTGAAGAGGTGAATCAAATGGCTCTACGTGATGATTTTCCTATCCTCAAGCGTGAAGTCAATGGTTTCCCATTAATCTATTTGGATAATGCTGCTACAACGCAGAAGCCACAAGTTGTCTTGGATGCAATGAATGATTACTATACCTCATCAAATGCGAACGTTCACCGAGCAGTTCACACACTTGCAGGTGAAGCGACCGAAGGATATGAGGCATGTCGCCAACGATTGAAGAATTGGTTCAATGCTGAACGTGCAATTCTTACAAGCGGGACAACAGAAGCAATTAATTTAGTCGCCCATGCATGGGGTCGCGCTAATTTGGCTGAAGGTGATGTGATTGTTTTGACTGAAATGGAGCACCATTCTGATATCGTTCCTTGGCAAATGTTATCGGAAGAGCGAAAGGTTGAGTTGAGGTATGTTCCTGTTCTTGAAGATTTTACACTCGATATGGATGTTTATGCAGCATCTCTTGAAGGTGCAAAACTCGTCTGTGTCGTTCATACATCCAATGTTCTCGGTGTCCGCAACCCCTTAGAGGAAATTATCGAACTCGCCCATTCTAACGGGGCACTGGTTTTGATTGACGCAGCCCAAGGCGTGCCTCATGAACAAATCGACTTCATCGAATCGAAAGCCGATTTCATGGCTTTTTCAGCACACAAGATGTGTGGCCCTACTGGAATTGGTGCACTGCTTGTAGATGCTGAAGTGTTTGAAACAATGCAACCCTTCATGGGTGGCGGGGATATGATCGAAACGGTCACTATCACGGGCTCGACTTATCAAACAAATGAGCATAAATTCGAAGCAGGAACACCTCGTATTGCTGAAGCTATCGGCTGGTGTGCAGCATTTGATTGGATGTCGAATCTGGATTTGGAAAAAGAGCATGAACGATTGATTGCCATAGCCCGCTGGGTCGCAGAGCAATTACGCGCAATGGATATTCCAGTGTATGGCCGGCATGGTGAAAAAGACAGTGCTGTCGTGTCTTTCCTCCATCCCTCTATCCACAGTGAAGATTTAGCTCATCTTTTGGATTCTCGCGGATTTGCAGTTCGAACCGGCCATCATTGCGCTCAGCCGTTGCTGCATCGGCTCGGCATTAACGGAACTGTTCGCGCCTCCTTTTACTTGTATAACACCATGGAAGAAGCAGAACATTTCGTTGCGCAACTCAAAGAAATTACGGAGAGGTTTGGATGACTTATCCTGACGCTTTATCCGAATTAATAGAAGAGTTCCAAGAAGTCGATGATAAAATGGAACGACTTGAAATGGTTTTTGATATGGCGGATGAAGTCATTCCTTTCCCTCTTGAACAATGGACGCAAGAGTCCAAAGTGCAAGGCTGTCAATCCGAAGCGCATGTGCACGTTGAACTGCAAGATGGCAAAGTTCTCCTGCTTTCAGGAGCAGATGCGAAATTGGTTCAAGGTTTGATGGGCATCTTGACGCTTGCTATCAATGGCAGTGCCCCTGCCCAAGCATTACTTCTTTCGCCAGATTTCGCTGAAGAGATGGGCGTGCTCAATTCGCTCTCTCCAAGTCGTTCCAATGGATTTAGAAATATGTTCGATAAGGTAATGGCAGAGATTCGCAATTTTGTATGAGGTGTTTGAATGGTTGAAAAGCAAGATGTGTTAACACAGTTGGATGAAGTGGAAGATCCGGAATTGGAGTTATCCATCGTCGAATTAGGCCTCGTTTACGATGTCCGTTTTGAAACGAAAGACGAATTGATGCATGCGGAAATTGACTTGACCCTCACATCGCCTGGTTGCCCTGCAGCACCTGAGATAATGGCTGCAGCCCACCGAGCAGCACTGCAAACAGAAGGACTTGAAAGTGTTCACATCAATCTCGTGTGGTCACCTCGCTGGGATCCGAAAATACACGCTACAGAAGATGCCCGAATGGACATGGGCATTTGGGATTAATCAGCGTCGAACAACAATGGTAAGTAAATCTCCATCCTTGAGAAGATGGTCTAAACCAACCCTTTGCCAATCAAATTTTGCGCTCGGTCCTTTGACACGTGCATACCGGAACTTCCGCACGAAGTCTCTGTGCAGTTTGTTACAAATGTGTTGTACTGTTGAGTCATCTTTGACGATGAGCGGCTCTTCTAAATCAGCATCTTGGCCCTGAGGTTTGAGATAAACCCTCATGAATCCAAGGTTGTCATAAATGAAATCTTTTAGTTCCTCAAGGCCAATGTCCTTGAATGCAGATATACGCATAACTGGCCAATCAGCAGGAAGAGCTTTGCGTGAACGGACGATTTCTTCTTCGCTCGCAATGTCGATTTTGTTGATGGCGATAACTGCTTTTTCATAGATTCTATTTTCGGCTAAACAATCAACAATTTGTTCCGCTGTGGTGTCGTTTCGAAGCGTGACAATTGCCGACGTGTATCCGAAAGAGCGTATGATTTCGCTCATTTCTTCATGACTGAGATGGGTTTGTTCGACCGTTGTCCGGACATCAATTCCACCTCGCTCAGTGCGTTTGATGAAAACTGGAGGCTTTGTTTCATTAAGCCTTAATCCGGCATTATGCAGTTCACGATGAAGGACATTGAAGTGCGCATCTTGGAAGGGGTCAACAATATACAATACCATGTCTGCACTTCGAATGACATTGAGAATTTCTCTTCCTCTACCTTTCCCTTCTGCCGCACCTTTGATGAGACCTGGCAAATCTAAAATCTGAATTTTGGCTCCACGGTGCTCCATTACTCCAGGGATACAGGTAAGTGTGGTAAATGCATAACCAGCCGCTTCAGAGTGAGCGTCAGTCACTTTTGAAATCAAAGTTGATTTCCCCACTGACGGAAATCCTACTAAAGCGACGGTAGCATCACCGGACTTCTTCACCTCAAATCCTTTGCCGCCACCACTTGCTTTTGAGTGAGCGTGTGCTTTTTGTTCTTTAATTTTCAACTGGGCAATTTTTGCTTTCAGTTTTCCAATGTGCGCATTCGTTGCTTTATTTTTTTGCGTTTTGTCAATTTCAGCGCGGATCAATTCGATCTGCTCCTTAATTGTCGCCATAACAAAGCCCCATGTGCATCGGGTAAACCGTTCTTCTTCAATGCTCTTCTCTTGAGTAGGTAGATTGAGTGCTTTCAATTCTTCGTTTTCAAGCCGATGACATCAAACGAGACGGCCTTTTGGATCAAAATATGGGCATTGATATGGTTCTGTTAGTTGTCGATGAACCGTGTTTGAAGAATCTGCTTCAGCAACCATGGAATCTGCTTTATCAGGGAATGGAAAAGGGTCAGTTTCGAGACCAAAGGCCGGCCTATGATTCGAGACTACAGCGGGCTTTTGACATTGATTGCGAAGCTGAGATCCTTGATTGGATTGATTCAATTGAAGTCGAGACAACGGGTTCAGTTCTTGAAGTTCTCAGATCCTTACCTGAAGGTTCGCAAGGACTTCTCCACCTCATGGAATGGGCAAGTCCGGGTGCATGGGAAGTTTGGGAAGGCCGAGCCTTTCTCTATCTTGATGTGGCACTTAAAAGAACGATTTCGAGCAGTGAGGATTTGTATGACGAAGAAACCTGGAGCCAACTGAATCAACTACTCAATGGTCTACCAGAAGAAGAATTTTCTGAATCGGTTTGCTTGGACTGGATGGATCGCCGTAAAGTGCTTGGTGAAACGCTTGATGAGAATGAAGACCCAAAGATAGTGCCGACCTTTGAAGCACATGACCGTTCTTCACGTGGGTTAGTCTACACCATCACTCTTTGTAACAGTTCACCTCACCTCCTGGGAATTCTTGGAAGGGAGCACATGAAGGCGGACCTTTGGGGGCACGGTCGGTGGAATCTTCGTCAGTATCTCCTTGATTAATCGAGGGGTTCAAAGACCACTTCCGTAACGCATAACATAATGGGTGACGAATTACCTTCTGAAGAGCCTGAAGAAAACATCGGTGACGCCGATGATTCGATTCCCGTAATTGAAGAGGGTATGGAAACGCTTGACCTCGGTGAAACCGTCGAAGTTGAAGTTTTAGATCCGTTGGATGAAGCACTGTTGCGTGCTGAAAAAGCAGAAAAGGAAATCGCTTACAAAGATGCAGAAATTCAAAATGTTCGTAAACGTCTGATGGCGGAAAAAGCAGAACTCATTCAATACAGTGGAATGGGTCTTGCTCGCCGGATGCTCACTGTTCTTGGTGATGTTGACAGGGCTATCGATAACCTGGACAAGGATGATTCATCCGCTGTTGCTCAAGGATTAAGATTGTTGAGAAATAAGATGTGGCACGAACTTTCTGCTGATGGTGTTACGGCCATTGAGGCAAAAAGTCAACCGTTTGACCCAGCGAAAATGGAGGCGATTACGACCATACCTGCCTCTGAAGCATATCCGTCTGGCAGTGTTGTCGATGTTTTAGAATCGGGCTACATGTACAAACAACGAGTTCTTTTGGCCGCACGAGTCGTCGTAGCCTCAGAAGAATAGTTCCACAAGATTCTTGTGTGAAGATGTTTTCATGAGAGTATGGTCAAGAAACTCGCAGGTAAGGCTGCCGGGGCTGCAGGAAATGCCGCAAAGAAAGCGGCTAAGTCAGCAGCCATTACTGCAAAGCGTCAGGTTATCGATGAAGTAACCAAACCCGTCAAAGACGCTGCTAAAGAAAAACTCTCAACTGTAGCATCTGGAATTAAAGCAAAGACTGAGGAAAAAATGCAGAAGGTCGCCAAGGAACAGATGAAAAAACAGGTAAAAAAGAAACTGTTCAGAAAATAATTATCCTGCATGAACTCCAGTTTCAAACGTCGAAAGGCGGAACAAGGCATCGTGTTCTATGAGCCATTCAATGACCGCTTGCGGGATACTCGATTTGAGAACCTCTCGAATAGCCTCATCATCATACACCGTGGAAAGCATTTTTGCTGTTTGTCGAACTCTCCATCCTTCAAGTTGTTCACGTTGCTGCATTTCAGGTTCAGTAACTTCGTAGCCAGCATCCCGATACAATTGTGCGGTTGGTACATCAGAAGTCACTAGGATTCCATCGCCGTGAGTTTTGCGGGCATGTTCAACCCAATTAGGCGGGTCATTGATGTCATCAATCCCGACAATTTCTACAGCGAGATTTTCACTCTGTGACCATGCTTTAATCATCGCTTTTCGTTCATCTGCAGTCCAAGGATTGGTTGGCTCCCATCCAGCCTGTTGTGAACCAATTGCGATGACTACCTGATCATCTTCTCCAACATGTTCGTAAGCAGCTTTGACCAAATACTCATGGCCCATGTGAAAGGGTTGAAAACGTCCCAGGACAATATATCTGGTCATGTATTCACCTCATGCGAAATAAGAATCAACATCGAGATCAGGAAGAGATAATCCAAATGATTTGAAACAGTCAATCATACGTCTGCATCCTTCAACCATTTCCTCGACTGGAGTTTCACCCATGGAACCAACTCTGAACATTTTACCCTTCAAATCGTCTTGAGCGCCAATGACTTGGGTATTGTAATCATCCTTGAGACGAGACCTCCAACTGTCATCGATGCCTTCAGGATAGAGTATTGCAGTCACTGTATTGCTGCGTTGGCTTGAATCAGCAAGCAGTTCAAAACCGAGGTCTGAAAAAAGGTTTCGAACACCACTCGCCATGTGTTCGCATCGAGACCATCTTGCCGAATTTGTCTCTTCTCGCAATACCTCAAGCGCAGCACTCCAACCCATTGCCAAATTGATTGCAGGCGTCCAGGGTGTTTGATCATCAGACCCCTTCTTCAAAGCAGAGACTAAGTCCAGGTAATAATTTGGATTTGAATCACCCTGTTCTCGGATTGCATGTACTCGCTGGATGAAGTTGGAATTGATGGCGATAGCAGCAATACCAGAAGGCCCTGCAGTACATTTTTGCGCTCCTACGACAACCGCTTCTGCATTCCACTCAGTTGGATGAACCGGCATACCTCCCACTGAAGTAATTCCATCCAGAATAAACGAAGTTTTGTGTCGAGCGCACATCTCTGCGATTGCAGCAGCGTCTTGTGTAATACCAGTACTTGTTTCGTTATGGCAAATCAAAACAGATTCGTAGCAACCGCGTTCCAATTGCTGTTCCAATTCATACAAATCAAACGCCCTGCCCCATTCGTATTTGAGGTGCTTAACATTGCAAAATCGTTGGCAAATCTCTGCAACACGTTCACCGAATTTCCCATTGGTTGGAACCAGTACTAAATCGTTTGAGCGAAATCTGTTCGCTATGACCATCTCCATTGCGGCGGTGCCGCTGCCAGAAACCACTACGACCTTGTAATCGTCATCACCCGCCCACGATTCAACCCCTCTCAAAGGCTTTGAGGGTGCTAAATTGAATGCGTGTCGTAGACCGGAATTCAGTTGTGCCATTACGTCGCGATATTCTGTGCCACGGGCGGTGATTACTGGAGATCCGAGTGCACTGAGACATGGTTCCCCCATTCGAACTGGACCCGGGACAAGAAAACAGTCGCTACTGGGGTCCATGGTTATTGCAACGCATGGAGGTTCTTCAACTGCATGGCATGCAAACCTCTTCTGTTGAGGTTTCAATCAGGCCTTCGTCGTCGAACTCTTAGGGAAGTGCCCCTAGGGTTGACCATGGTGCGTGTTGGCCTTGCTATGCTTCAAGGTGCGCGTCATGAGCATGTCCAAGCGCTTACCGCTGCTTCTAAGCAGCTTGGTGTAGACATTGAAATTGTAGAATTACGCACGGGCAGTCAAGTCGATGACCGCCTTGATTGTCTCGTTTTACCGGGTGGTGAATCGACTGCTATGCGCAAGGCGAGCCAAAGTGAATCTCTACTTTCGGCTTTGTTTTCATGGATGGAAGAACATCCCCAACGCCCAGTTCTGGGGACCTGTGCCGGAGCTATTATACTGGCAACTCCAGGTGGTAGTAATCGTTCTTTGCTCCGTGCGGAAATTTCCAGAAATGCCTGGGGTCGTCAGCGTGACTCGTTTGAAGCAGGAGTGGCACTTTCTTTCGAAACACCTGCAGGAGGAGATTTTTCTCCCAACAAAGCACCTCGAGATCAATTCAATCACCAACCCCTTCCTGTGGGCGAAATGGCACAAAGTGAACATGAAGAATTATTCCCAGGTGTATTCATTCGTGCTCCTCGCTTTGTTCAGTCAAGTGTTGGTTGTACTCCAGTGGCCTTCTTGGGGGACGAAATCGTAGGCGTTCTCGACGGGCAGCGTCTCGCCCTCACCTTCCATCCTGAACTCACGAACGATTACCGATTCCATCGGTGGCTCATTCATCAGTCATTTTTGACAAATTAGGCAGTAAATCAAGCGAGGGGTTGAAACCTCAATGGTAACAGGGTTGGTTGAGTTCAATGACTGTGTCTTTGCCAATGGCAACCGAAATCCTTCCCGCAGAAGTGGGTGAGGCAGAAGGATGTGTGCAATGTCAGCAGGGCAGTAAACTCGTTTTATTCGTCACAGGAAAGTGTCATTGGGGCTGTGATTATTGTCCTCTCTCTGAGAACAGAAAGGAAACCCCCGATATGTTTGCCAACGAACGACGCTGCACTTCTTGGGATGAAGTGATTGAAGAAGGTCACGCTATGCGGGCAACAGGAACTGGAATTACGGGGGGAGACCCTATGCTTGATATGGAAAAATCATTAGAGGCGGTTCTCCAACTCAAAGCAGCATTTGGCAAGGACCATCACATTCACTTGTATACCTCGATACCATTTCAAACCCATCGAGCAGCAGATTTTGGAGAGGCAGGTCTTGATGAAATACGTTTTCACCTTTTAGATGGGACTTTGAAGAAATATCTTCCCACCATACAGGCATGTTCTGATGCCGGTATAACTGTGGGAATTGAACTTCCGTGTGAGCCAGATAAAGAGGAGCAATTATTTGCTCTTCTCGCAGCACTTCATGAATCTCCAGTGGATTTTCTTAATTTGAATGAATTAGAAATTACCGTTGGTAATCAAGAGAACATGGATGTTCGAGGATTCAATCTAAGTGGCGGTATTACTGCAGCAGCAGAGGGTTCTGCTGAATTGGCACAGCGCCTCAAAGAGGCGGCGAAAGAGTTGAATTTCCATCTAAAGTTTTGCTCTGCGCGTTACAAAGACGCAGGACAACTTCGAGCACGCTTCCGCCGCAGAGGACAAGCAAATCTTCGACCATATGAAGTTTTGAGTAACGACGATACCATCTTGTTTGGCTCAATTCCCACATCGCTTGAACATGCGTCTGAAGACGTGGCAGAACTGCGAGAGGAGTTTGGTGTTGCCGAGGGGTGGATTCGTTACAATGCAGAGCGTCGTCGAATCGAATTGCCACTTTCGCTTGCTGAAGAATTAGCAGACATTGTTGAGGTTCCAGTTCATCTTATCGAGGTCCATCCGACGCATGACCGGCTGGAAGTTGGCTTGGTTCATTTGAACATTTATCGCTAACCTGTTTCAAGGGGAGTCTTATAGAGACGTGGCTTTACGACCGAATACCTTAGGGCTCGTGGTCTAGGGGTTATGACGTCGCCTTCACATGGCGAAGATCGCCGGTTCAATTCCGGCCGAGCCCACCAAATACTTCAGCGGAATTGCTCCAGCCAAGAATCTTTGAGTAAATGCAAGTATTCTTCGGCGCTGGTTCAATTCATCTAAGCCGACAAATCTATTCTCCGATGAAAATATATGTTTAAGAGATTACTCATACTTGTTTTTAGGGTGTCCTAAACTTTAGATACTACCTTCATTACCCCACCACCATCGTGATGTCCATGTATAACAATCTGCTCAAATGTTTGCTCGTCGTATTCTGCTTTTCATCTGCCGGTTTTGCTGGGTGCCTCTCAAATCCAGTTTCGTTTGAAAAGTGTGAAGATGACTCCAACTGTATAACCATCGCTTTTGAAGCGAAAGAAGAATACCGTAACAGTGATGAGAACCCACAAAAGTTAGCAGACCATCTCTCAGAACTCCTCGGGATGGATGTTGAAATCTATCCAGTCAGCAGCCCTGCTGCCACCATCGAAGCGCTTCGTTTTGGTCATGCTGATATCGGCTTCTTGGACGGCGGTGCAGCTTGGCTAAGTTGGCAACTCTATGGGCTTGAAGTCCTTGGTGCAGAGCAAAAAGCAGACGGTCGACCTTTCTACAACGCTATCGCTTGGGTCCACGCTGATTCTGATATGGCCATGGCTGACAAAGATGACGACCCTGCAACAGATCCGTTTACCCTCATGGAAGGAAAAACATCCTGCCACACCTCCGCTTTAGGAAGTTCAGGTATGCTTCTTCCAATGGGTTACCTCATCACCAATGAATACATTGAAGTTGTTGGAGACCCTGATGAAATCGATTCTTTGGAGAACACTGTGAGAAACCATTTCTCTGAAGACTCGAGTATTCCTGAAAGTGGAACGAAGTATCACCGATACATCGGTTCTCTGCGATGCCTAGCTGAAGGTGG
Source organism: uncultured Candidatus Poseidoniales archaeon (assembly GCA_902520595.1). GTDB lineage: Archaea > Thermoplasmatota > Poseidoniia > Poseidoniales > Poseidoniaceae > MGIIa-L1. The sequence goes on from CABYOM010000003.1 coordinate 47,325, forward strand.
CATGGACTACATTTCATTCGCTAAAGACCCGACCGTTCCAAGTTACTGTGGTAATGAAGACCCTGATGACAATGAAGATTGGTGCTTTGAAGGTGAATTCACAAGTGTTGATGATTACTACGCATTGCCGACCTTTGGAAAAGCACCGAGCCACCCAATCATGTATAACCCTGATTTCCTCGACACGACCAACGTTTCAGCCTTGCAAGACGCTCTAGCGGCAATGTCTGTCTCTGATTCAGGATTGACTGTTCTCGACGATATCTTGAGCACTCCTGGTATCACGATCGTCAACACCACCGACCACTTGGGTAACTATGGTAATCTGATTGATGGTGTTCCAGGAATAGAAGCATACTTTACTAGTAAATACAACCTGTGAGTGGAAAACTCGTGACCGGTCGAACATTGTTACTGACTGTGCTGTTGCTGACCTGCTCTTTGTCGGGTTGTTTTGGCGAAGAAGAGGAAGATACGGGTTTCCAATGGCAGGAAAAAGTGGAAATTCCATGCGATGCAGAGTTGGTTGAAGGTCTGGCTTGCAAGGAATACCTCACAGGATTTGTAACTCCTGTAGCGAGCATACATCATCCGCAAGAAAACGAAATCTGGATTGCTGACCTGAGCGGTATCATTTCAGCCTGGGACGGTGAAAACCTTCGCACTGTGGCGAATTTGTCGGAATTTGTCAGTAATTGTCACATTGAACAAGGGCTGCTTAGTTTTGCCTTTGATGAAGATTACAATAAGACGAAAAAAGTGCTTCTTTCTTATGTTGACATTGGCATAAATTGTGGCTATGAAGCCAATCTCATCTTAGCCGATGTGAGCGTTGAGAATGGGATGCTTAATACCTCTACAATCCGTGAACTGCGAGCAGTTCCACAGCCTTTTCGAAATCACAATGGTGGCCATCTTATTGGGATTGGTAATCATCAATATCTTTGGGGTCTTGGTGATGGTGGAGGCTCCAACTCTCCGAACAAAACCGCCCAAAACCTGAGCTCCCCATTTGGAGCAATTCATCTCATGGAATATCAAAATGGACAAGTGAGCCCGGTGCTTGAAAATTCATCGAGAAACCCCTATATCCTTCACCATGGGTTACGAAACCCTTGGCGATTTGATGTCGACCCTACGGGTGGATTGTGGATTGCCGATGTGGGTCAAACTTGCTATGAAGAAATAAATTATGTTCCTCTCAACGAATCTCACAATTTAGGATGGTCTATGCGTGAGGGATTCCATGAGTTTGACCCGGACGTTGAATGTGGAACTACCCCAGTGAACAGCGATTCAAACTATACCGACCCTGTTGCCGTATATCCTCACGAAGGCGGTAATTGCTCGGTCTCTGGCGGAGAATGGATGGATTGGGGTGCTCAACCGCTGAGAGATGGATATCTGTATGGAGATTTCTGCACTGGAACCATTTGGATTATCCGTGATCAAGGGGGTGTTTGGAGCAGCGAACTCATTGCCCAAACCGGGACGATGATTGTAGGATTCGGGCACAGTCTTGAAGATGATTTACTTATTTTCAGTTGGGCAGGAACGATTTACGTTCTTGAAGAAAGCGAATCTTAGTTACTGTTTTCTATCCCTAATCGACCAATTTTTCCGAGAGAGTCCTTCTAAGGCGACTCCCGTAAGCAATCCCCATACTTCGGTGTTGAATATTTCAAAAAGAAACAGTGCGGTCATGAGTAGAGATGCGAGAATCCAATGGTGCAACCATAGACCCTTTACCCGAATGTGAATCTTGGTCTGCTCAGTTACGAAGCGTGCGATTACATATCCAACAAGAAGTCCGATTGAATATATTGCAAACTCCATACCCCTCCGTAGAGTTACAACTATTTTGCTTCACCCCAGTACTCAGAACCAATTGACTCCGGTTGAATGATGTGATTTTCAAGGTAATCACCATCCCATCATATTCAAGTGTGGCATACTGTAGTTGCAATGCATGGGGCTCATGCAACAGGCAGATTTCGGCGTGTTCAAGAGGTCAGAAACATGGAAGGCATTTGGAATTGGAGCGCTCATGTTTTTGACGATTTCCTTTGCAGCACTTTCAATGTTTGACAGCATGGATGATATTTTTGCATCGGATGCAGATCCTGCACCAATTCCGAATATTGTGTTTGAGTCATTGAATCGAACTGATGTCGAGCAACCCCTTGCTAATTCGACAGGCTGGATTTCTTTGGATGACCACCGGGGCAGTATCATCATTCTCGACCTCATGGCGCATGATTGCAGTAATTGCCATGCAGTTCAAGAACATCTTGAAAGTGAGATGGAGAATTGGTATTCAATGGCAAATTCATCTGGAAAAACACTCCAAATGTTTGCTTATGGTGCATGGTATGGAGAAGATATTCCTTACCTCAACCAATCATCAGGTTCCTATCATGTGCCGTATTACGCAACAGGAATCGGCTCAACTTCAGCAGCAATACTTGAAGACGGTTCAACTACCGACCCAGTCCGGTTGTTCACCACAGGCGGAACAGGTCAAATACCAGTCGTCCTTATCATAGATGAAGAAGGTTACATCATCGAGAAACAATCAACCGGCACGCCTACCGACGGCTGGTCAAGTTTCGATGGGAAAATGGAAGACATCCTTTCAGCAAATCCGTCTGCCAAGGTCTCTTCAGACTTAATTTCCTCACGACTGGCATGGGAAGAACCCGGCACTTCATATGCAGCAGTTTTCATCTTGGGTATGGTTTTGTCTATTCTCGTTTATTTCTCACCTTGTGCTTTTCCTGTTCTACCGGGCTTCATATCATACTATCTTTCACTGGGTGCACGGGAAGATGAACTTATTGAAGCGGGTAAATTGTCCACAAAAATGCCAAATTCATGGGTGATCGGTCTGCTCTCCGGATTTGGAATGTGGACCTTTTTCGCTCTCATCGGGGTTGTAGCAATACTCATGGGCGAGGCATTTACTCAATCCGGAGCTGTTCATTATATTGCGATTTTTATTGCCCTATTGTTGGTAGTTTTGGGTTCTATGATGTTGCTTGGAATCACTTCGCACCTGATGGGCTTTGTCGATAAATTTGTAATGAAATACAGCACAACTGAAGCCGATGAAACGTTCACACCCCGCCGCAATATGTATCTGTATGGAATCGGCTATGCTGCAGCATCCATTGATTGCACAGCCGCAGCAGTACTTCCCTTTGTAATCTATTTGAGCACTCTAGGAAAAACGGCAACAGGGGTGGGAATCGGAGGATTGATGATTGGCTTGTTATTCCTCATGGTATTCGTAACTGTGATGGTCGGATTAGGCCGTCAAGTGATGATTAATTTCTTGAAGCGAGCGACTGGAATGATCAAACTTGTTGGTTCGTGGATGATGATTATGGCAGGTATAAGTTTGACTATCTATCTCACACGTCCAGATCTTGTAGGACAAATATTTGGTTAATCTTCAGCCATCACTGCGTCGAATTTGTCTTGGAACTCTTTGGTTTCCAACCGATCAAGACAGGGTTTCATCCAATATTTCCATGTGATTCCCGTGAAAAGAAGCCCAGTAATTGCATCCCAAACATAGTGTTGTTTGAGGGTTAATGTAGAGATGACCAAGAGCGCCCAACAAATCAACAGCGAGGTCTGTAAAATCAAAACTTTACGTGTGGATGATGGATACCAATAACGTAGAATCAAAACGACTTGACTGCTTTGAACAACATGCAGTGAAGGCCAGGCATTCCAGGGTTTGTCAACACCGTGAACTAATCCAATCCAAGGCTCCCATACAGTACCGTCAACCCCTGTTACGAGATGGCGAAGATCGATTTCCACTGGGAAGATTACAAAGACCAAAAAGCACATCCAACACGACAACAGCATCATTTGGTGGAAGACGATATTTTGACGCCACATGACATCGCTCTTATTTCCCAGCCATGCACCTGCAGGATAGTACAGATACAATGATAGGTAGGGCACAACCATCCATGCAACGAACGGAATACTAAGGTCAATCTGAGTCTCAGGGCTAAATGCAGTTCGTTGCATGAACTCAGCTAAACGATTGACGATGAGATAGGGTATTGCAGCGATAAATGTGATTAATCCAACGATGACAATACTGATTCTCCTGTTCGACCAGTCAGTACGATTCTTCCAGTGTGAGCGCCACATACGCCATGGTTTGGAACACCAAGTTACGAACATGTTCTAGTCGAATCTCTAAGCAGGTGTAATACTTGTGCAGGACAATCATAAATTGTTGCAGTTTGAAAAGAATCCTCAGAGCCCCGTGGAGATACAAACGTACTCAAGAGTTATCAGGGCTTATTGCGAATCGGATGAATCTTCAGATTCACTGCCGTCAATCGCTTTCTGAGCTGTCTGCTGACGCAAGAATTCTTGCATAACTTCTGGTGTTAAAGCACCGTGCTCTGCCGCCATTTCCATCATTTTCATCTGAATGTCGTTTTGCTTATCCATTCTCTGATCTTGGTGATTTTGAGTTTGTTCAATTCGGTCTCGCTTTCGTGCTTGAACCTGTTCAAAGAGTCGCATTGCCTCATCGGTTTTATGTGATGATTCCTGCATCCTCAAGTCTGCTTGGCCTTGGTCTCGCTTGAGTTCAGCATCCCAAACTGCTTCTTGCTTTCGCAACTCTAGAAGTTCACTTTCTGCTTGGATTGTCACTTCACCGCGCTTTTTAGCACGTTCAACATTGACTTCACATTCGATTCTGCGAAGGGTTGCAGCTTCACGAATAGCAATACGCTCGGTGAGTGCTTCAGCATTAGCGCCTTCGGTTTTCGTTGCAAAATCTAAATCTGCTTTGAGGCGAGCAAGCTTCTCTTGGTCGGTTTTACTTGTTGAAATAAACGCACGCAAAAAGGTAAATCCAAGAGTCGATAGCGATTGACGCATTTCGACTTCAGCATGCATTTCGAGGTGTTCTTGGAATTCCGAACTTCGCAATTCTTCGATGCTCGAGCATTTGGCCATTGCTGGAACAATACATCGAGTTGTTAGTTCATGTCCCAAGAAACCGATTAATCCATCACGGTCAAGAAGTGGTGCATGGTTCGCAAAGATGTTGAGCAGTTTAGGGATATCCTCTTTGCGCAATTGAATGCGCAAATTCATGTGTCCTGAGGCTTCTGACCCATCCTGAAGAGGAGTGGCAAAAGGAATCCACAGATCAATTGGACCCGTCATAGCAAACAACATACGACGGTCAGTAGCAGTTGCACCAGCCATGTCTGCAATATGTCTTCCAAGACCTCCGCCGATGTTTCGAACAACTTTTTCTGATACGATATCACCGATTCTTCCATCGACGATAAAAGCACATGCTTCATTTGGTTTCAAGACAACTTGACGTGCTTTCCACGTTTGAATATCATTTCCATCTACTAATCGTGCTACAATATTAGGATTACTTCGCCACTTAAAATTCGCTGCCATATTCATGCCTTCCTTTTCTGTCTTAAACCGTCAAGAACCGTCGCTCTCGCACTGTAGAATCCTCGAGAACTTGTAACCATCTGATCGCATTGTAGAATCAGTGACTTGATCTCTTCATCGGTTTTGTCGGTGGAAAAAGCATGTTCAACACTGTTTGAAATATTCACTGCTTTAGTCATCATATCAATGACATCGTGGTCGTGTTTAATCAGTTTCTTGAGGACTGAAATTGAGGCGGAGCGTTGCCCTGAAAAGAAAGCGTGAGTCATGCCTGTTGGAGATTTATCAATATCTTCGATTAACATGTCGATTGTGTTACAACAGGCTTTAGCGGCTTTGGAAACGTCGAGTTTCTTTTCTCGAAATCCGCTGTCATGAACATTTAGGAGGTGATTACGTGCACGAGTTCCACAGCGCTTGATTTCTTCTCGAATCGCAAGGTCGGCATCACGTCGTTTTCCTTTTGTGTAACCCTCATATCCTGAGAGAACCATTTGGATACCTCGAACGTACGGAAGCACATCCAGCGGGGTTCCTACCATGTTGACCGTAATGAATTGATACGGGCCCACTTATTATGCTATCCTTGGGATGGTGGGGAGCCCAACTTACACCTCGACGCTCACAGGACCTGAAAAATCACTCCAATTCAAAATTCGGTCGGCAAGAATCTCTGCTTCCTCAGGGTCATGGGTTACATGTATTGCAGACATCTTTTTCGATTTGAGAATTTCACGAGTATCTTGGGCGATTTTACGTCGAGTTGGTATGTCTAATGCAGAAAAAGGCTCATCCAGAAGCATTAACGTCGGTTTATTGAGAAGGGCGCGAACAACTGAAACGCGTTGAGCCTCTCCACCAGAAAGCGAGTCAACCTTTCGAGAAGCAAAATTTTTGAGTCCAACAAGTTCCAATTCACGAGCAATTTTCTTTTTTCGTTCTTCCTTTGTCAGTTTCACATCAAATCCTAAAGCGATATTTGATTCAACGTTGAGGTGGGGGTAAAGAATTGGCTTCTGGAACACATACCCAATCTTACTTTCTGCCGTGTTCGAAAATTCAACAGTTCCTGTTTCGACAGATTCGAGTCCCGCAATCATCCGCAGGAGCGTCGACTTACCGCATCCACTTGGTCCGATGAGCGCAACGATTTCATTGTCACCTACATCCAAATTCAGGTCATAAAAAATCGTCTTGGAATCAAAGGTTTTGGTTAAGTTTTTCAACTGCAGTATTGTTTTTGATTTCGCCATTAGAAACCACTCCTGTCGTCATGCGCTCTGAAACGTTCTGCGAGAACAAAGAGCGTGAATGTGAGCAGCATGAGCATCGTTGCTGCCGCCATTGCAGTCGTGTGAATCAAGGGGTCAAAATTTGGCCGACTCATCAGTTGGTCAACCACAATTGAAAGCGTGTCCCAGGAACCTGAACGAACAAGAAGCCACGATGCACCAAATTCACCGAGCGAGAATGCGAGGGTCAGCGAACCAGCAACGACGGCAGGTCCACGAAGAAACATGAATGTGCCATGATACCATGAACGTGTGGATGAAAGATTTAGCATTCGACATTGTTCAGAAAAAGCGGGGTCAAGTGATTGGTAAGCAGGTAACATTATCCTCACGACAAATGGAACTGTAAGCAGGACATGTGGATAAACTGGAAGGAGGAACCACCCAAACATTTCTGGATACCATCGTAGGCCTCCCAAGAGAACACCTAGGCCCACCATTAAGGCAGACACGGCCAGTGGAAGCATGCAGAATAAGTCCAGTATTTTAGAAAATTTCGACCACCCAGTTTGTTCAAGTTTGAATATTGTTGAGGCCAGTATCCATCCAAGTGGTAATGCGATGAGGAGCGTACATATTGCATAGATGATCGAATTCGACATTGCCTCGCCTACAGCCATCGTTGACATGTCTCCACTCCACGCATTGCTCCACCCATCGAGTGTCCAATTTCGTTCGACAGAACCTTCTGTAATTTGCCGAACTTGAAACGACGAGATTACGACAGAAAGGAATGGAAGGAGTGTGAATGCTACGCCGAGCATGATAATGATTTTTGCAGTAATTGATGGTGGGCCATGGTGGGTTCTTACTCCCGGTTCGCTCAAGAGAGAAAGGCGCTGTGAATATCTTTTTTGAAGTACAGATGTCATCCATAGTGTCAAGAGCAAAATGAAGAATTGGACAAGTGCAACGGAATAAATCAATTCACTTGAATCGATTCGATAACCGACAATTCCAGCTGCCGAACCTGACTCTGCCATCAGTGATTCAAGAGTGAAACTTGTTGGAGTCAGCCATTTTACGAGAGCAAATGAAGTGAATGAGAACAAGAAACTCAATGCAGCAGCACACAGAACAGCTGGTCCAATAACGGGAATCCACAGATACTTCATTCGGGCAATTCTCGATTGACCTTGAGGTAGCACGGAAAGTTGCTCTTCCCATGCAGGATCAAGTGATGATAAAGTCGGTTCCACAAATCGAATCATCAGCGACAGGTTGAACCATGCATGCGCGATGATTAGTGCAAGAAAATGACCAGGATGATTCCAACCTGAGACCTCGGCAAACCAGCCTACGATGCCAGTCTCGAGTCGAAGGTCGATACCGATTTTGGTGAGTATTCCGTCTTGGCGTATCAAACTCAAAAAACCCATCGCTGCAACGATTGAAGGGGTGACAAAGGGAACCGCAATCAGGGCTCTAAGCATACGAATTCTCTTCCACTGATAACGGCTCAAGCACCATGCTACAGGCAAACCTATGATGATGGTAAGTATGGACGAGGCGATTGCCTCTAACAGAGTAAATCTCAACGCATCCATTCCACCATAGACGTTTCCAAACTCAGTAAATGCTTGCCAAACAGTCCAACTTGTAACGTATTCCAGCCGGGTTAAGGCATAGACAAAAGGTAGCGTAGAGCCAAGCGTGAACAGAGCGATTGCAAGAACTCGAACAGTTGTGTCTGAATTGCGCAAGAACAACTCATTTGGTGGTTGAATCGCAGCAAGAGCCACGGAACTCAGCCTCATCCCATTTGGACTGCATTCTGCCATGTAGTGAGCCAACTTTCCATGTTCTGCTCAATCATTTCCTGAGTGATCGCATTACTGACGATGGCTTGGTCAGCATGGTAGCGATACCCGTTAGTTTCCGGTAAATCAGTTCCATCTAAAACCGAATACATGGAGTTGTAATCTGGCATGTTGACATTGACTTCCATTGATGTTATAAATTCAATAAATTGGTTCGCAGCATCTACCTCAGCCGCACCGTTGATGATGCCAGTGTATTCCACTTGGTGGAATGAAGCCCGTGGCAGTACCAGCGAGGTTGAGTGCGTGTAATTCTCAGCGTAATATGCTTCGACTCCTGGCGAGTGACAGTAGGATACTGTAAGGTATGCGCCACCAATGTGCCCCTCCATATATTCTCCATATCCACCTGTGTAATAGGTGACGTAGGATTCGCTCCAGCCTGATGTAAAGATTGCCCCATTCTGGACTATTGCCGTCCACCAGCTGGCCATGTCGCCGCTTTGATTTCCAGGCGAATGTCCAAAGTAATCAACCGTCGCTGCCAAAAAGGCTCGACCTGGTGAAGAAGTCATTGGTGATGGGAACGTCATTTTCCCATTCCACTCAGGTTCCGTAAGGTTCCAAAGGCTCGTTGGAACAGACATGTTGTCTGCTGCAAGGGCGTCTTCATCATAGTTGAGACAGACATCACCTTCATCAAAAGGAACAGCCAAAGGTCCTTGGTAGAACTCGAGTGATGACTGTGTAAAAGATTCATCAGATACATTGTGGGACATAAGGAGGCAATTTTGAATCGCTGTTGGCAAATATGTATTGTCCAATCCAATCATCAAATCCGCTTGAGGTGCGGCTTTGGTAAGCATCATTTGGTCGAGAATTCCACCTGCATCATCGGTTTTGATGAACTCGACTTCAGTGCCGGTTTGGTTGACAAATTGTGCGATAAGTTCATCTGAAAAGCCTGCAATATCGTAGGTCAGGATTTTGAGTGTCCCGTCACTCTCTCGAACTTGAACGCCAGCCATGCAAGGATCATCCGATTCAATTGCTTCAATTACCTCATCTGTCAAACAGCCACTGAGAGAGAAGGTCAGAAGCAGCAGTGTGATTATTCCAGCTTTGCGAATGGAATTCATTCACTCACCCCCATTGCAGAAAGCAGTTGATGTGTCCGGTCAATGAGATCGAGTGGATTGTGTGCTAGGACATACAGTGTGGGTTCCCAGCCAAAATCGCCCTCGTCCAGTAAGACGTCTATCCGAGAATCTTGCGAATCAACTTTGCCTTTTGGAGCAAGTGAAAAACTGTAACCAAGTTGTTTGCACACTTTCTCAACATGCTGTGTGTTAACGGCAGATTCGCTCAAAGGTGGGCGAATGTTGAGAATTGATACCTTTGCCGAATCAATTTGATGCGAGTCAATGAGAACGGATGCGAGGTGGTTTGATGAACCAAAACTCGGTGTTTCGTGATGGCGCAATTCCCCTCCAACAAGAGTAATTTTTCCAGGGAATGCTGCAACCTCTTCAGGTGATTTAGCGCCTTTACTGCATGAAGCAATGTTCAGCCCAACAGCTGGTATCGAATGTTCGATCCGTCGGACATCTAACCGACCAGCAGCCCATTCGAGACGTCGCAAAAGGGCTCGCTGTTCTTGACCCTCTTCTAAATCTAAACCGGTTAATGTTTTATCGTAGCGAATGGTATTGTTACCGGTGAATTGGAATTCTACAACTAAACGCTGTCGAACAACATGAGCCTCAGGGCCCATGGAGTTGAGAGCGAGCGAAAGTTCATGACTCCAGCCGTCGATTGTTGCCTCGTCGGCACTGGAATTCAGCGATACGGGCGGCTTCTGCATCTGACGTGAAATTGTACTTTGAGTTGAGCCGAGTGTTTCAGCAATTTCAGTTTGTGACCATCCTTTCGTCCGCAAATCTTTGGCTACATTTTGGTGCAAACGGCTTACCCATTTGTCTCCGACTTCTCCGAGCATGAAGTTTGCTTAAGCACTTACCTATTCAATGTTACTCGGGAGTTATGCACTGTGCATTGATATTTTGCCATACTTTAGAACATTCCAAACGATAAATTCCAGAATTGAATTATTTTTGGCTGATGACGGACATTTTTTCCAGTTTGAAAGATTTCTTGCATCAAAAATTATTTTTTCATCCGTGATTTTCTTTTTACAGCTTAAAATTGCTTGACGTAGCCATTTAATTGTTTTGCATTATTTATTATTCATTTCACATATCGGGTTTTCAAAGAACTAATTTTCTACTGTTTTTTTACAAATTCAACCCTTTGCATTGATGAACACTAAGAACCCCCCCTGTCTCGCTAATAATGAGTCGTATGGATTTGGAGGTGTTCATCGGCGAGGTTGCAGACCGAATTGTTGCCTATCTCAATGCAGCAGACAAGCCAGGCAGGGTTGCTGAACCTATGCCATATTCTACCCTTTCAAAGATTACCGATCTCAAAATTCCTCTTGAAGGCCACGGTATGGACGCAGTGCTTGACGATATGGATACATATTTACGCTCGTGTGTGAAAACGAATCGTCCTGAATTTATGAATCCGCTTTGGGGTGGTGTGAGTACGGTCGGTCTTGCAGGTGAGATTATTGCGTCACTGACCAACACCTCGATGTATACCTATGAGTTAGCTCCACTTGCGACGCTCATCGAACATACGATCCTCAAGCGAATGGGTGAAATTGTAGGTTTTGAAGACGGGGCTGGCACGCTCACTACTGGTGGCTCTAATGGCAACATGTTAGGCATGTTGTGCGCTCGACAGGCTATGAACCCATCATCAACCCAAAGTGGATTTGATGGGCGGACAATGGTCGCTTATGTGTCAAGTGAGGCTCACTATTCAGTCTTAATGTCTGCTAATGTCATCGGAATTGGCCATCAAAATGTCGTCAAAGTTGCCTGCGACGAGGGTGGTTGCATGCGCCCTTCAGCGCTCCAAGAAGAAATCGAACGAACGAGAAGAGATGGAGGGGTCCCGTTTTGTGTGGTTTCCACTGCTGGCTCTACGGTAAGAGGCGCTTTTGATCCGCTCAAGGATATCGGAGATATTGCGCACGCCAATGGATTGTGGCACCACGTTGATGCTGCGTGGGGCGGATCTGCCATGTTTTCCTCCAAGTTCCGTCCTCTTATGGACGGGGTCGAATTTGCTGACAGTGTATGTTGGGATGCTCACAAGATGATGGGTCTACCATTAATCTGCAGCGCTTTTTTGGTTAAAGATTCAGAACTTCTCGGACGGTTGTGTGCTCATGGTGAAGTTGCACACTATCTTTTTCATGAAGAATCGAAAAACGTTGACTCTGGTAGGTATTCTCTTCAATGTGGTCGCCGCAACGACGCTCTCAAACTTTGGCTGGCATGGCGAGAATGTGGAGATGCAGGTTGGGCGAAATTGGTTGAGCGATACATGGAACTTGGAGATTATTTAGAATCAAAGGTTCAAGAGCATGAATCTCTTCAGATGATGTCTTCTCGAATGTGGACAAACGTTTGCTTTCGATTTTCTCCTAAGGGATATGAAGGGAATTTGAATGAACTCAATTCGGAAATTCGTAGTCGTATGATGCAAAATGGAAATTTCATGGTGAGCAGGTCAAATATCGGTGAAGATGTCGTCATCCGTTCCGTGATTACCAATCCAAAAATCACCGAACAAACTCTCGATAACTTCCTCTCAGAAATTACACGAATTTACGAGGAAGTAGTCCGTGGCATGCCAAGTGAACATCCGTATCCATCTTCATAATTGTTGGATTCAAAAACGACCTTTTTTGAACTACGGTCGTTATTTTGATTCATGGAGGAAGTCAAATCGAACCTTTCTCCATGGAAGCGCTTGATTGAAAGCCCAACCCTTTTCCCATTGCTGTTTTTTTCTGGTCTGTTCCTTTCTGTAATCGAACCTACAGTTCTCTACCTCTCGGGTAACAATGTCAGCGATTCGATTTGGCCTCATGCCTATCGCACATTACTCTGGACAATGGATCTTCGAGAGAACCTCTTCTTGCTCACTCTCTTCATGAGTATCCTTCTCTTTCTCACTTTTTTGGTATTACAGCGCCAACTCAAAGGTCATGAAAATCCTCGTTGGGCGAATGCTTTGGGAACATTATTTCTTGGATTACTAGTCGGTTTTATCACTCTGTTCTTCACTTTAGATATCTACTATCTTCGTGGCGCATTTCTCCTTCTCCCAACCCTCTACGGATTTCTTTTACTGTCAATCCTACTTATAATCGGAGGTTTTCCGCATGTTCCTAAAAACAGCCAGCCTCTCGAAATAAGTAAACACGTGTTGCATATTGCAGGTGTATTCTTTGCAGCATGGCTGGTTATGCCAGGAATTCCTGCACTGGTCGGAATTGCTCCTTCACCACCTTTGCCGCCCGCTATAGGGTACGGAGCAGACCCTGGCCCATTCACCACTTCGATGTCTGTTCACCCTTACTCGATGCCTCAAGAAGTCGAACAGATTCGTGAAGAATCTGAAGGTGATATTGATTTCTCTGTTTACTTAACACTCCCGCATTTACCCAAAGACATTCCTCCACTCTCAATTCCGCTGGCCGTTCTTTCACACGGCTGGGGATACCCAACTTATGAGGAATACACGGACTGGATAGCACACCTTTCGGCTAAAGGAATGGCAGTTGCTTTCGTCCAATATCCGTCTGATATAGCACCTGATATTGAAGACGATTTTGAAGCAATTGATGAATACGGTGCATCAAATTGGCCTCATCACGTTTACAGAGCACAAGCATTTGCGGCTGCTTTTGATGAAATTGAAGCGATAGGTTTCGGTGAATCTAGGTCTGATTTTGTCGACTCAGTTCTCGGAAATCACACTATTAATCCGTCTCATCTATGGCTTGGAGGGCACAGTTTAGGAGGTGCATATGTCTTCCTGGGACTGTATGAGTCATTAGAGCGAGGATGGGGTAATGAAACAGTATTCTTAGATTTTGAATCGCCGTGGACTCGTCCAAGCCAGGTTGAATTACAGCCAAACATGTCCAGACTACCTGATGCGACGATGGTTCACATTGCCCAAGGGATTGATGATATGTCTGTAGATCCATGTTACAGCGTTCACCATCAAGCAATGTTTTCGATGCTCCCACAAGAGCATGTATTGTTTATCGAAATACAAAGTGACCTCTATGGTTTTCCCCGTCTGGTTGGCTCACATTACCTTCCTACGGATTCAGTACATGACACACTTGCTGATTGGGGAGTGTATCGAAGAATAGATGCTCAAGCAGATTGGGTTGTTGCCCGAAGTCGAGGTGACGTATTTACCGAATCATGGGCTTATGAGCATTTGATTTCTTCGCCACTTCTTACCAACATGGGTCAATGGTCAGACGGTGCTGATGTTCTTCCTTTACTCATCCACCATGAGGCACTCACTCGAACCGAGAAATTCTCTCACTGCTGAGTAGAAGGCATGGAGTGCGTTGCTTGAGTTTAAGGTGCGGTCCTTCATCCCCCGTATATGAGCGATGGAGCACCGGTCCGAACAGCATTGTATGATGAGCATGTAGCATTGGATGCGAACATTGTAGACTTTCACGGTTTCGAATTGCCAATTTGGTATTCGAATATCAAGGCTGAGCATTTAGCAACACGCTCAAGTGCAGGCCTTTTCGATGTATCTCACATGGGTTCATTTCGATTCACAGGCGTGAATGTAAAAACGTGGCTTGAATCAATTGCAACACAAAAAGTCACCTCAATAGCAGCCCCAAGATGTGCGTACACACACTTCCTTGACGATAATGGTCATCTTATTGACGACATGATTTTCGCCGTTGTTTCCGATGAAGAGATTCTTGGCGTGCCCAATGCCTCGATGATTCAAGTGATGTGGGACTGGTTTTCATCACACCTTCCCGATGACGGTTCTGTAGTTCTGGAAAATCTTTCTGATGAAACTTCTATCATGGCTCTTCAAGGTCCAAATGCGAAATCAATTCTGACTTCCGTATTGGGTGAATCGAATCATGTGGGCCGCTTCAAGTGGCAAATTATCGGTCAAAACGATCTTGCAATAGATGGTTGGATACAAGGAACAGGATATACTGGTGAAGCCGGATATGAGATTTTTGTACCAAATTCCCAAGCCCCCCTTCTTTGGCGAAGTCTCATTCAAGCAGGATCAGTCCCCATCGGACTTGGTGCTCGAGATACACTCCGATTGGAAAAGGGGTTCCTTCTTTCAGGTGTAGACTTCTGTTGGCCGCCACTTTCTGAAGTTGAAGATAGCGCCTTTTTAGCTCGTGATTCATGGGAAACCAATGTCCCCTTTGGACTCGACCTAGAGCATGAATTTATTGGCAAGCATCGCGTTACAGGTCACGCTGAAAATGATGCTCGTTGGTGGGGTATTCGTTATGTCGAGAAAGGACCATTACCCCGTCCAGGCAAGGATGTGACGTCGCTTGATGGTTCCCCTCTTGGAACGTTAACTTCTGGCGCTCCAGCTCCCAGCCTTGAAAACATAGGAATCGGCATTGGGTATTTGCAGAATGTTTCTGAGGGCGATGAAGTTCTCGTCGTTGCAAGTCCGCGAAAATCTGTGAAGGCAGTAGTTGTTCGTCCACCTTTCGTTTAATCAGAGATGAACGGCGTTATCGCCTGAGTAAAACGCTTCCTCTCGCGTTCGGATGTTGAATTCAGTT
>CABYOM010000004.1 GCA_902520595.1 uncultured Candidatus Poseidoniales archaeon
CGAACAACAGACATCAATCCAAATGGAACTTTATTGGCGAGTGGATACGAGGGTGTTGTAGCGATACATGATGCTATTTCTCTTGAACTGATCTCGTATTTTGAAATAGGAAGTGATGTTTTAGATGTTGAATTTTCACCTGATGGCTCAAATCTTGCTTTCACGCGTTCGGGGACATCTGCCGATACGGACACCACTCAAATCATCCATGTCGAATCCATGACGCTGATGGACAAAGAACATGGTTCGAGTTCACAGCCATTGGTGGTCAAATGGTCTGTTGACGGGAACCATTTAGCAGTCCCGAACAGTAACAAAGGAGTGGATATCGTACGTTTTTCTGATATGCAAATTGGTATGACTCTGAATGGTGAACACAACATGCGCGTGACGTGTATCTCCTATTCAACCCTAGGAGAATACATGCTTACTGGGGATGAGTCAGGACGTGTGGTAATGTGGGATTCTGATGGAAATCCAACCGGCAAAGTTTGGGCTTTGGATTCTAAAATTGAGGAATGTAGTTTCGACTCAACAGATAGCCGGTTTGCAGTTCTGACAACCGAAGGAGAACTGAGCACATGGACGTTTGCAGGTGGTAATATCGGAAACACATCTCTCGAGAAAGGTTCGGCCATGAAATGGTCATCCGATAACACACTCTTGCATGTTTTAGTTGCTGGAAGCGAGCCACGGCTCATGACGGTTGATTCTACGACACTTGAACGTTCAGGGACTGTATACCTAGCACACCAAGCACTCGATTTTTCCTTGAAAGAAAATGAATTTGGAACCAGAGAAGTAGTGTATGTTGCAACAAACACTGGCCACATATCTGTATACGGTGCAATGGCCGTCCCAAGTGGTTACGGAGAAAGCGGTTCAGACCTTGACGGAGATAAAGTTCCTGATATGTATGACAATGATGATGACGGTGATTCAATATCCGACGAGATTGACAGGAACTGTGAATCTGTAAACCAATTATGCAGTAAGACACCTGACATTTCAAAAATCCGAAGCATTAACATCATGGTTAATTCGTCATCATTCACTGTTCGAGATACCTTTACTCTCGATTCTGAAACTTCCTCCATCATGAGAAACCTTTCTCGAAAATCACTCATTGCAGATGCACAACTCAGTCAATCGGAAGAACAACTCTTTGCACAATCTATCTGTCAAAACATGAACAAAAACCATTTTATTGATTCATGGAAGAATGTGATTCAACTCTCTACAGGCCAGCTACTTGACGGGCATGTATCGTGTGAGGTCGAACAAGGAATGACACTCACTGCTCAGATTGATTATACTACTCAAGTTTCAGTAACCTTTGTGCTGGTGTTCAATCTGAGTGAGCAATTAACACACCCATTTGATTTCACACTGCAATCACAACCAACTGCAACAGATTCATCACTCGCTCAGCATGCAGAAATGCACCCGATTGATGTGACTGCCCAGAGTATCGATTCATCCACCGTCTACTGGTCGCCATGGTGGATCATCGAAGGTGAACTTCCAATATCTCTTGAAGAAGAACTTGAAGAAGAGCCGAGTTTCTTCGGTAAAGTTCTTGCCGTTTTTATTGATTATCCGGTACTGTTTTTGCCCGTAATGGCATTGTTTGTTGCAGCTTTACTCGGCCTCATTCGAAACAAAAATGCAATAGATCTTGACTTCGATGAGGATGAAGAAGATTCCATTAAAGGTGAAGAAGCGACGGAGGATTCCAATACAGATATTGACAATACCGATGATGAAGTAGATTCAATTGAAGGTCGAGAAGATGACCAGACTGAATCAACTCGTAGGAAGGTAGTTCGGAAACCAAATCCTGAAATTGAATCCCCAGTTATTGCCCGACGTACTGCAAGAAGGAATCCATATGATGATGATGGCCCAATAACGAAAGTAAAGCGTCGACGTCTTGACAGCGGCATATCACCCCAAACCTCAGATGTTCAAAACAGGAAGACGGGTAAGAGAAAAGTTGTCTCAGCAAAGAAGAAAACTGCTGAAGTAAAGACCCGTCGTGTCGTAACTTACTCTGACAAAGATGAACAATAGAAGAAACGACGCATCACCAAGCGAACTCTGCCCCATTTGGAAGACTACATGCTTCAACGAGAAACTGGTTTAGACCGTCAAGATGTTCTTGGTCAATTCGATTAAACACTTCACCAAAATATCGGTCAAGGCGTTCATAATCCAAATCCGAACGCGATTGAGCCCAGTGAATTACCGCTTTCCTACGTTCTTGGCTTTGTTCAAAGAGTCGTAGGTTATGGGTCAGCATTCCCTGAGCGATTTTTAGTGAATCTACAGGTGTATCCCTGCGTGCGGCAAATACTCCAAACACCATCGGTTTTTGTGTAAAATGCAGCCAATCCATTCCCAAATCAAGTTGCACTGACTTCGGATTATCCTTAGCTCCTTCGAGGGCTCGGTCACCGATAAGTAACGCACCGTCGCATTTTTCAAGCATACTTTCAAGATCTGGCCCCATAAGTAAAAGCTCAGGGCTAAGATTACGCTTTTCCAGTAAATACTTCAAAAGTTGAACAGATGTTGCGGAATCGGTTGGAAGTGCAATCGTTTTCATTTCTTGAAGAGGCATGTCACCAAAGACCAGCACACTCCCGACTTCTCCTCGGCTACTAATGCCAATTTCCGGTAAGAGTACCAATTCGTCAGCGTGTCGAGCATAGTCTGCAGCAGGAATCGGTGCAAGTATGCAGTCTCGACGCAATAAATGCCCCGTTAGCCATGCGGGAGGAGCGGGTAAAACATCCCATTGCTCTTCAATTCCGTAAAAGAGAGGGTCGCAGTTCAGGAATGCCACTCTACCAATCGTTTTCATCCAACGTGGACCATCCATACCATCAACTCAGAGATTTGCCATTTTCAATTTCTTCCGACGTTTCGGTTCAGGAGGTACAAAAATTTCAAATTTCTCATAGGTGGTGTTACGCTGAACTGGTATACAACCTGCATCTTTGATGAGACGGGCGAGACGAATCCGGTCATGATCAAGTGGTGTAGTTGAGCCAGCTAAATGCATAATCGATTCCTTTTGCACTGTTCCGTCAATGTCATCTGCACCGTATTGAAGAGCAAGTTCCGCCAACTCATCCCCTATATTCATTCGATACGCTTTGATATGTGGTATTGAGTCAAGCATGAGACGAGAAATAGCAATCGTTCGTAGTATTTCACTTCCAGTAGCGAGTTGAGCTTCGGGTAGACGGGTGTCATCCGGCAAGAATGGATAGGGAACAAAGCATTGGAAACCGTTGGTATCATCATTGAGTTCTCTTAACTGAATCATGTGCATGAGGCGTTGCTCAATGGTTTCAATTGTTCCAAAAAGCATCGTGCAATTCGTTGGAATTCCCAATTCGTGTGCAGACCTATGGATTTCAAGATATTCAGATGAACTTTCCTTGCCGTTACAAATTACTGCGCGAACATCATCATCTAAGATTTCGGCACCACCGCCAGGTAGAGAGCCTAAGCCTGCTGATTTCAATCTTGATAATGTCTCTTTATATGACAAGTTAGAGAGTTGGGAAAGGTGCTTGATTTCTACAGCAGTTAGAGCCTTGATCGATACATGAGGGAACCTCTTTTTTGATTCACTGAAAATTGCTTCATAATGCTCCACACCCCAATCAGGATGAAGGCCACCAACCGAGTGCACTTCATCTACAAAATCTGCATACTGGGATAAATCATCGATATACGCTTCTACATCAAGTGCATAGGCGTCCTTCGAGCGCTTCGAGCGTCGAAAGGCACAAAATTTGCATGCTAGAACACAAACGTTCGTTTGGTTAACATGGACGTTTGAATTAAAAAATGCGTACTTGCCAAATCTTGAAACACGTACGCAATTTGAAAGTCTACCAATCTCGGGCAGATTTGGATGAGAGTAGAGCAGTAAACCGTCTTCAAGCGAAAGACGTTCACCATTGGAAATCTTTTGAGCCAGTGGCCGAATCGGAGTACTCCACGATGAAAGGTCGCCAACTTCAGAAGAAAGAATCTCTCTCCAATTCACATTGCTACCAGCATCTTGGGTGGACGATTCCCACGCTGACATATCTTAACCTGTAGGACTTCATTCTTCAAGATGTGGTTGGCACCATGTGGATGAAAATCAATTCTTGATGGCAAAAATGCGAGACTTTATGATGAATTTTCTAAACTCTTCGATAACAAAAACAGCGGAAGCAACCAACGTTACAATTATCCAGTCGGACCTTTGCAAACTCATTGTCGAAAGCAAATCGCCAATTTGGATGCCGACCAAAGGTATCGGTAAGGTTGAAAATTGAACGAAGAAGAGGAGGAGGGCAAAGGAAATCATTATTGCTAAATTTATTGCCCTGTTTGAGAATATACCGAGTTTAAATACACTTTCATCGCTCGAACGACAATTAATCACGTTAAACAATTGATACACAATGAACACTGTAAATGTCATTGTCTGAGCATAAGCAAACTTGTCATCAGCATACGCTTGTGCACCCGTATAATCTCCTGATTCGCACAGAGCCAAATCATAGCCGGTGAATGTGGCCTTGTCGGTCAATGGAGCCACTTCACACGCTGTAGGATCAATTCCTCCTCCAGCGAGGTAAAAGACCAGCAAAGTTCCAGTGACCATTACCGCCCCAAGCCAAAATATCAGTGCCATGTCTCTGAAAGTAGGGAGACCTTCGTCGACAGGCCGGGGTGGACGGGCCATGACGTTACCGTGCTTCTTTTCCACACCCAAGGCGACTGCTGGAGGCCCATCCATCAAGATGTTAATAACCAGTATCTGAGTAGCTGTCAAGGGAAGATTCCAATTGAAGATAAAGGTGGAAATTATGATGAGTGCGACAGCAGCTACATTGGTGGAAACCTGATATCGAACAAAATTTCGAATATTTTGATAGATCTTGCGACCTTCTTCAACAGCGTGTACGATGTTCGCAAAGTTATCATCTTGTAATACCATATCTGCAGCATCCTTTGCTACATCTGTTCCAGCAATACCCATCGCTATACCAATGTTCGCACGCGAGAGGGCTGGTGCATCGTTAACACCGTCTCCAGTCATTGCAACAATCTCTCCGCGCTCTTGCAGTCCTGAAACAATCCGCATCTTTTGTTCAGGGGTAACTCTGGAAAAGATGCTGGCCTGGGCTGCAGCCTCGGAAATAGCATATTCATCCATTTCAGCGAGTGTGCTTCCATTAACCGGAGGGATACCACCGTCAGTGATATTCAGCTCACGACCAATAGCTTCAGCCGTATATTGCTGGTCGCCGGTAATCATCTTGACATGAATTCCGGCTTTTTGGCAGATTGCAATTGCATCTTTAACTTCTGCACGCGGAGGGTCCATGATTCCGACAAGTCCAAGGAAAATAAATCCTGATTCAACGGAAGTAACGTCTTCGATGTCTTCACCTTCATCAAGACGGCGAGCACAAAGTGCAAGAACACGCATGGCTTGACTGGCCATTTCTTTGTTCGCTGCCGCACCCTTTTCGATGTCTTCTGGCTGGATGGGTACAATTTCTCCGTCAAGAATTTTCCAATCAGTTATGGACAAGTATCCACCAGCCCCTCCCTTCGAGAAGACCCAACGTTCGCCTTCATATTCGTGAATTACTGTCATTCTTTTTCTTGTAGTGTCGAAGAAGAATTCATGTATTCGGGAATGACGTTGAGCAAATTTACGTACATCTCCGTTTATCTTCCATCCCAGTATGGCACATGCAGAATCTGTTGGATCGCCGATAGCTTGCCACCGTGAGTCAACTTTCGAAATCTGAGAATTATGGCACAAACTCAAGCAAGCTGCAGACAGTCGAAACGCGAGGTCGCTCTGCAGTTGTTCCATTTTGAGATCTGAGACTTCAACACCCTCAAATGAAAGTTTTCCCTTGGGATTGAATCCCTCACCCGACACAGTAAAGGTTCCATCGGTTGTCGTCAACTGACGAACAGTCATTTGATTTTTCGTCAGTGTACCTGTTTTGTCGGAACAGATAACTGTAGTCGAACCAAGTGTTTCTACTGCTTTCATACGTCGGATAATGGCTTTGTGACGCGCCATGTTACGCATACCAAGAGCAAGTGTAATCACCAGAATGATAGGTAAACCCTCAGGTACAATAGCGACAAAGATAGCGATAGCGACAATGAATTGTTCGACTGCAACATCACGAAGTTCAACGGAAGTGACTGCCGGATCTGCATACGCAATCAGCACTTTAATCGATACCATAAGTGCCGCAACAATCAAAGCAATGAATCCTAAGAATCGACCAAGCGATTCAAGTTTAAGTTCAAGTGGGGTTTTAGGCGTCTCTGTATCAACGATGTTGCTGGCAATGCGGCCAAGTTCAGTATTCATTCCAGTTTCTACAACAACACCAATGGCACGTCCGGTTGAAACACATGTGCCCATGTATGCCATATTATTTCTGTCTGCGAGAAGAGTGGTTGATGGGAGTGGTTCGGTCGATTTGAGAATACTATCTGATTCACCCGTGAGAGATGATTCATCAATTTTGCATTGATACGACTCGATAATTCGAATGTCGGCAGGGACATTTTGTCCTTCGTCTAACTTAACAACATCGCCTGGAACTAAATCAGGAGTAGAAATCGTCCAATCAACACCGTCTCGAACAACAACACATGTCGATACCGACATTTGTTTTAGCGCATCCATTGCCTGTTCAGCTTGCCCTTCTTGCCAAAATCCAAAGATCGCATTTGCAGTAAGTGCAATAAAAATGAATATGGCATCTCCAGGTTGGTCAGGGTGAATAAGCAAAGCGACGATTGCAGCGCTGATAAGTAAGTAATTCAATGGGTCATTGTATTGCGATAAGAAACGAATTATTGCGGATGTTGTTTCAGGTTCTTTGAGCTTATTCTTGCCGTATAATTCACGCCTTTTCGAAACTTCATCTTCACCGAGCCCTTCTAATTGAGTATCGAGTTTTTGGATGATTTTCTCAGAATCCAAATCATGCCACGAATTCATAGAAGTCCCCCAACTTGCTTACGCAAGCATTCATCGGTAACGTGAACAACTTATGAGAATGATGGTGGGGGTCCCTTTGCGCGAAAGCGATGTATTCAACAACTGCTTTGCTTTGGAGATGCTATGAGCGCAACGGGTGAGCCCTATATCCCTGCGTCTGAATCTCCGAAGGAACTTACACGCAGAGTGGTCATTGTAGGAATTCTTCTCGGCATACTGATGACTGCTGCAAATGCATATTTGGGTCTCAAGGTTGGAATTACAGTCTCCGCGAGTATTCCTGCGGCGGTAATGTCCATGATCATTTTGAGAACATTATTCAACGATGTTTCAATTCTAGAAAATAACTCTGTCCAAACAATGGCAAGTGCTGGAGAGTCTCTTGCAGCAGGAATTATTTTTACAGTACCGGCATTACTCGTTATCGGTATTTGGGATGACATACAGTGGCTGGACACACTCATAATTGCACTGCTTGGAGGATTATTGGGTACAATGTTTACCATTGCACTAAGACGTTTATTCATCGTCGAAGAAGCTCTGCCTTATCCTGAGGGAGTTGCATGTCGAGAGGTTCTTGTTGCAGGTGAAGAAGGTGGTGAAGGCGCTTTGGCAATACTTTACGCACTCGGAATTGGTGCGATCTACGGCCTTATGGTGAAAGGTTTCAAAGTGACTCATGAAAAAGTAGAAGTTGCTTGGGATTTTATCGGAACTCGTTTGTATGGAGGAATCGACCTTTCTGTAGCATTACTTTCTGTGGGATATATCGTTGGTGTTCGAATTGCATCGTTCATTTTTCTGGGAGGTGTCATCGGGTATGGAATATTGGTGCCCATGTATGGACTTATTCGTGGTTGGCCTGAAACTCCAGATTTAGCATATGGATTTTACCTTATTTGGAAGTCACAAGTACGATACGTTGGTGTTGGAGCCATGGTTGTAGGAGGTGTCTACACCCTTTGGTCAATGCGAAAAACAATCATTACTGGCCTTTCTAAGGCGTTCATAAAATCTGACGGAACGGAAGAAGAACTTCTTCGAACAGAGATTGACCTACCTCTCGATAAAGTATTGCTTGTTTGCGGAATATTGGTGGGTTTGACTTTTCTCTATTATTGGTGGGCTACTGGATCGCTCATACTCGCTTTATCCGGAGCACTTTTCTTAGGCATCGTCGCCTTCTTCTTTGCTGCAGTTGCTGGATACATTGCTGGAGTCGTAGGTTCATCGAATTCTCCAGTGTCAGGAATGACTATTGCAACTCTTTTGTTTACTGTAGCATTGGTATGGGTCATAGGCGATTTCTTCCTTGGACTCGCAACAGAAGAACTGATGCTTGCAACAATGCTCATTGCTTCAATTGTTGCAACTTCTGCAGCCATTGCAGGAGATGTCATGCAGGACTTGAAAACAGGACACATGGTTGGTGCAACTCCTTGGCGGCAACAAATTGCAGAAATTATTGGTGTCACCACTGGAGCAGTTGTCATCGGGCCTACTCTACAATTGTTGCACAAAGCATTCCGTATCACACCCACTGCTTGTGAAATGAATCCAAGGTTAGATGACCCATTGTGTGAAAATGCATTATTTGCTCCTCAGGCAGAACTCATCGGTGCAATCGTTCAAGGAGCATTTGGCGGAGATATCAACATAGAAATGGTCTTATTGGGCGCTTTACTTGCCGTCGTTCTCATCGTTTTACGAATGCCGATTATGAGTATCGCAATCGGTATTTATCTACCACTTCTACTATCGGTTCCAATTATGCTTGGTGGTATCATCTCCTATTTCGCAATCAACGCTGCTTATCTGAGAATCGATAAAAGACTCGATAGAGAACCATCTCCTGAGGCCATAATGGCGGGCAGAGATGTCGAAAATAGAGGCGTGCTTATTGGTGCTGGTTTTATTGCTGGTGAATCGATTATGGGTGTTCTGGTCGCCGTTTTGGTGGTGGTCGGAATAAATCTACAGGCTGATTTCGGAATCACTACGCTTAACGATATCTTTTCTGTTATCTTCTTTGGCTGGTTTGTAGCAGTATTTGTTTGGCTTGCGACACGAGCCTTGCCAAAGGGTGGAAACCTGTTTACTGAGGCATTCATGATTGTTCAGAACATCGTAAAGAAATTCATCAATGCGTTCAAACTCAATATCAACAAGTGAAATTACTCTATAATTTCCATTGAGGTTTGGGGAAAACCATCAAAGGTCTCCCGCTAAACCAGTGATTTGCGAGAGGATTGCATGTCAAAGACAATTACTGAACTTGAAGAAATTGCACGTAAGTGCAGAGTGGAAATTGTCAAAATGGTCCATCGGGCTCAAGCAGGTCATCCAGGTGGTTCCCTCTCAGAGATAGACCTCTTAACTGCGCTCTATGCGACCCGAATGCGCGTCAAAGCAGATGAGCCAAATTGGTCAGATCGTGACCGATTCATTCTCTCTAAGGGCCATGCATCGCCAGGAATGTATGCCATACTCGCTGAAATGGGATTCATCTCGCATGAAGATCTGAAGTCATACAGAGTACTTGGCGGTGTATGTCAAGGTCATGTCGATATGAAGTGGTGCCCTGGCGTCGATTTCTCAGCCGGTTCACTTGGAATGGGACTTTCTTTTGGAATGGGTTGTGCTTCAGCAGCTCGCATCGATAAAAGCGAACGTAGGGCCTTTGTGATGATCGGTGACGGTGAAATGCAAGAAGGCAGTGTTTGGGAGGCTGCAATGGCCGCTGCTCACCACGAACTTGGTAATTTGAAAGTCATACTTGACAGAAACCGAATACAAAATGATGATTTCTGTAAAGAACAAATGCGAATGTTCGACATCCCGGCAAAGTGGAAAGCATTTGGCTGGAATGTTAAGGAAATTGACGGGCATAACATGGCTGAAATTATGGAAGGTCTCGACTTCTTAGAAGCGCCTGAAAACTGTCAGGGACCATCGATTCTCATTGCACACACAATCAAAGGTGGCGGTATTTCTTACATGGAAAACAATCCTTCTTTCCATGGTGCTGCACCCAATGATGAACAATTCCACCAAGCAATGGTTGAACTCGGGGAAGTGGAAGCATGACAAGAATGGCTGCTACCCGTGATGGATATGGTCAGGCTTTACTGGATTTGGCCGATAATGAAAAAGTAGTCGTCCTTGAAGCGGACCTTGGTAAATCAACCAAATCACTCCATTTCAGAAAGGCATACCCTGATCGCACAATCTCATGCGGAATCGGTGAGCAAAACATGCTTCTTGTTGGCGCAGGTTTAGCCGCATCTGGATACATTCCATTCGCCAGCACCTTTGCCATATTCACCGAAAGAGCATTTGAGCAAATGCGTAATGGAGTCGCTCGTCCTAACCTCGCAGTACATCTATGCGGCAGTCACGGCGGAACGCACACCGGCACAGATGGTTCGTCGGCTCAATCTATAGAAGACTTGGCTGTGTTCCGAACTTTGCCTAATGTGGTCGTCATGCATCCGTGTGATGATGTCAGCACACGTGCGCTGACTATGCAACTTCCTGGTTTAGGTAAACCGTCCTACATGCGTACAGCCCGTAACAAGACTCCAGTGCTTTATGATGGAAGAGAAGATGAAATTCAAATCGGAAAAGGTGTTGTATTGAGAGAGGGGTATGACGTAGCAATTATCTCATGCGGTGTTTTAGTTTCCGAATCACTCAAGGCTGCTGAAGCACTTGCTGAAGAAGGTATCAACGCTACTGTTGTCGATATGCACACACTCAAACCGATCGATGGCGAACTTATTGACAGTTTAGTTGCCCAATGTGGAGCGCTCGTTACAGCAGAAGACCACAACGTCATAGGTGGTCTTGGAAGTGCTGTGGCAGAATACATCGTTTCCAACTCATTTGCACCGCTCGAAATGGTAGGTGTGCCCGATCGATTTGGTGAATCTGGACAAGCAGATGAAATGCTCGAAGTGATGGGGATTTCTGCCCCATACATTGCAAATGCTGCTAAAGAAGCAATTTCACGCAAGTAACTCAACTGATACTTCTTTATTCGTGTTGCCTGTGAGCGAATCATGGCCTCGAGCGATACCCTCGAAGATACAATTCTTCTGATTGATACATTTACCAAAGAACGTGATTGGCAACAGTTTCACAGTATCAAAAACCTCATGTCTTCAGTTTCCATTGAAGCGAGTGAATTGAATGAGACAATACAATGGGAAAACCCATCACCACTGGAAGTGAAAGAAAATCCAGAACTTGTTACTGCTATTGGTGATGAATTAGCAGATGTCATGGTTTATTGTTTGCGGTTATGCTCTGTTCTCGGTTTTGAACCGGTTGAACTCATCAACCAAAAAATTGAGAAAAATCGTACCAAATATCCTGTTTCAAAGAGTAAAGGGAGTTCTAAAAAATACACAATGTATGAAAATTGAGCCAATGAGCGAAGCAAATACTTGAAAGAGTGCCTACGACAACATCACATCATGGAGTTCTTCCTTGACACAGCAGATGTAGACGAAATACGAGAAATCGCCGCTTGGGGAATCCTCGACGGTGTGACGACAAACCCCTCATTGATTAAGAAAAGTGGACGGGATTTCAAACAGGTTGTTGCTGAAATTGCTTCGATTTGTGATGGCCCAATATCTGCAGAAGTGACTGCTATGGATACCGCTGGAATGATTGAACAAGGACGAGCACTCAAAGCAGAACTACCTGATAACGTGATTATCAAGATTCCGTGCACACCTGAAGGACTGGCTGCTACCAAAGTGTTAACTCAAGACGGAATTAAAACCAACGTCACTCTCATTTTTTCTGCTGCTCAGGCACTGATGGCCGCAAAATCGGGCGCAACTTACGTTTCCCCATTCATTGGACGCATTGATGATACTGGACACGATGGAATGAACCTTATCGCTGAGATTATGGAAACTTGGGCAAATTATCCATACATCACGACCAAAGTTTTAGCAGCATCCATTCGCCATCCAACGCATGTTTTGCAGTGCATTCAATTGGGAGCACACACCGCAACCATGCCGGCAAAAACATTCCGTCAATTGATGAAGCATCCACTTACTGACCGTG
This sequence comes from uncultured Candidatus Poseidoniales archaeon, assembly GCA_902520595.1. GTDB lineage: Archaea > Thermoplasmatota > Poseidoniia > Poseidoniales > Poseidoniaceae > MGIIa-L1. The sequence continues at coordinate 12,143 of CABYOM010000004.1, forward strand.
GTCTTGAAGGTTTCATGAAGGATTGGGCTGAAGTCGAAAAAGCTGGAAATGCTTGAAGAAGTGCATTTTGCTCGTAAGGAGGCTTCTTGAAGGAAGGCTTCACCCGCTTACTTACGGGAGCCGGTGTAATGTCATCCAATAGGGAAATGCTCAATCGACTTTTGTCGGGTGATTTTTCACCCGAAGAAATCGCTGATGACCCTATATTGGTCAGTTTGGCAGAACGTGTTTACGGGATAAAAATCGACCCGGTTATCACTTCTAAGCCTCGAGATTTCGTCCCCCACTCCGGTGCCGCTGAAGTAACTGAGGTAGCGCCACCTACTGATATGTTGATTGAAGTGATTGGCGATATCGCACCAGCTTTGCCTGTTGGCGGCATGGATCTTCCTGAAATTGCTCCACCCGTAGTTGCCGAGAAGAAGAAATCAGGAATAGTACAAAAACTTGCATTCGCAGGATTTGGTTTTGTAACACTCAATTTATTTGGAATTTGGTCCTTCGTAGCCGGCAGTTTTTGTCAAAGTGGAGATTTATGCCCTTCCGATGGATATACACGTCTTAATTTGATGGAAATATACAAAATCGATACTGGATACGGATGGTCTGAGCCTGTTCAATCTGGCGCCTATGGTATTCCTGATATCGTTGCTGTAGTCGTTCTTGGTATCGCCATTTTGGCAATGCGTAGAAAGTGATTGTGTTGACGATGTTCATCGACATGAATACTGAACTTATCGCATATTTGGGAATGATTTTGATCCTCGTTGCCTTCTTTTTAGAAACACGAAACGTAATTGAGAGTAAGTCTTCACTTTATCTTCTTCTTATGGCGGTCGGTTCTGGGCTACTCGCAATTCGTGCTTACTTAATTGATGAATGGGCCTTTTTCATTCTTGAAATCGCATGGTTTCTCACCGCAATCGTTGGATTGCTCTACCTGAAAAGAATTACTGAATGACACGAACGAGTGGTAAAGAATTGAGTTTATGTTGTCAATTCAAGCGTCATCTTGATGAAAGAGTGTTGACCGAAGTGCATTCATGAGCCAAGGACCTGGCAAGGCCAAGCGCGGTATTCCATCTAAGGCTGAGAATTTCAATGAATGGTACCCATTCATGGTCGAGGCTGCAGAATTGGTCGACAAACGTTATCCTATCAAGGGCATGGATGTATGGCGCCCATATGGTTGGAAAACCATGAAACTTATCGATGCACTTACTCATGCGGAGATGGAGCGAACAGACCATGAAGAAGTGAATTTCCCACTTCTCATTCCAGAAAATCTCTTGGAAAAAGAAAATGCTCTGGTTGCTCGATTAAAGCGTGCTCGTGAAGAAGGAGTCGACCCTGACGATCTGCGTGATGAAGATGAAGAAGGTGGATTCAAGAAAGAAGTGTATTGGGTCAAACATGCTGGAGATAATGAATTGGATATTCCGATGTTCCTACGCCCTACTTCGGAAACAGCCATGTACACAATGTTTCCATTATGGATACGATCTCACAAAGACTTGCCACTCAAGGTCTACCAAATGGTCAACACATTCCGGTATGAGACAAAGCAAACTCGTTCATTCATTCGTGTCAGAGAGATTCATTTCTTTGAAGCTCACACCGCACACGCCGATGAACAAGATGCATCTCGACAAATCGCTCAAGACCTCGAGATTGTAGACAATCTCATGCACGACTTGTGTCTTCCAATTATCAAAGCAAAGCGACCAGTCTGGGACACATTCCCTGGAGCATGGTACACCATCGGAATTGATGCAGTAATGCCGAATGGAAGAACCCTGCAAGTTGCTTCTTGCCACCATTATCGTGACCAGTGGGCCAAAGCATTCGACCTCTCCTATGAAAATCTTGAAGCAAAGCAAGAATATTGCCATCAGACAACTTATGGAATGTCGGAGCGATTACTCGGAGCCGTTGTTGGTATGCACGGTGATGAAAACGGGTTGATTATGCCGCCTGCAGTTGCGCCATTCCAAGTGGTCATATGCCCAATGATTCGAAAGAACTCAGATGTAGACACCGTGGCAGTTGCACAAGACATGGCATCTACACTCAAGAAGCACGGACTTCGAGTGAAAGTTGATTCACGAGATATCCATGCTGGTCAGAAGTATTACGATTGGGAAATTAAAGGTGTTCCACTGCGACTCGATGTCGGTCCTCGAGACATTGCTCAAGGAACTGCATTTGCAGCTCGCCGAACTGGAGGAAAAGAACCAATCCCTATGGATGACTTACCGAATGCATGCCTTGCTATATTGGATGAAATTGCTACAGAATTACGCAATCGTTCATCTGCGCACATGCACGATGTCATACAACCCCTACCCGCCTTTGAAGAAAATGACGGGAACTGGGTCATGAAAGGTGAAATTGAAGAAGGCAAAATCTACCAAATCCCATTCGATGGAACTGACGCACATGCAGAAGCAATTGAACGTACGACTGGAATGACATTCCTCGGCGATTCAACTGAAGATTTTGATGAAGAAGTTCCATGCCACATGAGTGGTAAAATGACCAAGCGTCGTGTGATTCTCGCCAAAACCTATTGATCGAAATTCCAGTAAACCACTTGGCCTATAGCTATGCAACCATTCTTTCGATTCAATGCGGGTATGTCGAAGACAACTGCTAGAGACACGCTGCGTAAGCGAAAGAAATCTGCTTGGAACTAAGTTCTGACGGAAAATCCTCGGATGAAATTGAAGAAGTTGTGGTTGAATTTCCTGCTGATGAAAAGAGGGAGTTTCGAATAGTTTGAACAAGAATGAAGGAGATTCGAACTGCTAAAATGAATCATTTACCCCTTACAGCATTTCCATTCACGGCAATGTTTGCAATCGTATTTCTTGGGCAATGATCCTAAGTGCTTTGTTAAGATTCAATTATTGGGTAGAATGTGAGGATTATTCGCTATCAGGAAGTCCTAAATCGAGGTTAAATTTTCGTTCTAACTCTGAAACCCTTTCAGTCGAGATGCCAAGCGTTTTGGCTTGTATTTTCAGCATCTTTCGCTCATCGTCGGTTATAATCAAATCTTCCATTGCTACTTGATATGCTTCCATGTATGATTCTTCTTTACTCTTATCCAGAACCTCGGATTCAGTAATCTGTGCCTGAATCTTAAATTCATCGTATTGTATTACCCCATCTTCGTTCAAGTCAATCTCTTTGAATAATTCTGAACGTGACTCTAGAGGTAGTTTCGAGACCTCTGGAGCAGCTGAAAACTCCTCCGGCGAAATGAGATTGTCGTTGTTACTGTCCATTGATACAAATGCTTTCTTGATCTCTCTTTCGTCGATTGGGGCTTCACCCGTTGTGGCAAAAACACTCATCATATTTATTCCGCTTTTGCCGTACCGTTCGGCCAAGTCTGTGTTACCTTGACCGAGTCTTTTCAATTCATCGTACCAATCCTCAAGGTAGGCTTTTCTCTCCACATCTATTCCATAGGCTGTGGCTTGTAAATTTAGCATCGAGCGTTCATTGTCGGTGATTCTGCTGTCCTTCATAGCAAGCGAATACATCTCAAGATAACCTAATTCTTCTTGGGTATGGGATTCTGGAATAAGCTTTGATGAGAATACACCTAATGTTGATAAAATCGGTTTTCTCATCAATATGAATGTTAATCCAATGAATACACCACCGATCCAACCCTGATTAAACACAGACTCCATAAGTTCAGTACTAACTAAGAAGAGAATGGCACCCAAGCTTGCAAAAATGGTCGTTGTGAATGTCTTTCGCAACCGCTCATCAATTCCAAACATGTCGTTTTTGATGACTGCATAAGTGAAGATTATGCCCTCAAATAAAGCAGCCAAAACAACTGCTGTGGGCATCAATGGTGGAAGAATGTAGAGTGCTGTGGTCAATTCCATGCCAGGATTAAATGGGTTTACCTTCAGAGTTGGAGGTCCACCAATAATTGAAATCATCCAAAATAAGATGAGAGTTGTTGTGACTTGTAAAACGGTCTTGCCAATAAACCCTAAACGCACTGCTCTCACTTCACCGGTTAGATTTGTATTTTTCTCCTTAAGAATTCTGTTTTTCGAACGTGTGAGGGCAACGGTTGCCACAATTGCACCGATAAGAGGTATGAAGAGCAATATTCTGCTAAGTGGCCCGATGACCACATTCGTAAACGTCAATGGATAAACCGATTCAAATTCTTCAGTGCACACCGGCTCAAAGGGCAAAGGCTCTCCTGAATATGTGGAGCCGCGACCAGTACCTACGCTTTCGCAGTAAATCCAACTTATGTCTCCGATTGAAACATTCGTCCCTCCCAAGAAGTGACTCGAAATAAGAATCACACTCAAGCAAAAAATAGGAACGATGTACAATCCATGGAATTTGAAAAATCCAGATATTTGTTTCGCCCATTTATTTTCACTGTAGAACGTAGCTGCAACCATGTAGAGGATGAAAAGTTGCAGCGACATAGTGTAGTATGCAACTCGGGCAGGCTTCAAAAATGTCAACGCTTCTTCGGGCCATGCATACAACCAAAACAACATTGCTGTAAAGCAACGAATTGCTTCTGTTACAAGCATGAGAGCCATAAAACGATTCTTTGTTTTTTGTGGATTGGCCTTCAAAATTAAGTAAGCAAGGAAAATTAGGAATATTCCGGATAAAATACTGAATATCGCAAGTAAATTCCAATATCCAATGAATGTACCTACTGCTCGTAGGTAATAGGAAAGAGGCGAGCCTACATCTGCCATGTAAATACGTCAAAAGCAGTGTATATTAGGACTACTCTTTGATATTCACCTTTAAGTGCCTTTGAATAATTCGAGAACAACTTAGGAACGCTATCCAGCCGCTGCAATATTTATTCAGACTCAGAAAAATTGCTCGAGGCTTTTTTACCGAAAATGATTCCTGAGAGAAGAACTGATGAACCTAGGCACCCAGCGAGCGTAAAGAGAATTGCTCCTGAAATTCCCGGACTCGCAATTGCCACACGTAAGATCACAGTCGACAATACAAAGCCGGTATTTCTAGCCAAATGGGAAAAATCAGTAATGTACTGATATGAAAGCAAGAGTATGAGAATGTCTGCCATGATGAGTATAGTGAAGAAATCAAGGAAGAATATCATTCTGTTCGTACTCCCGTCTCCCTGTAAGAGAGCGTATGACCAAGTTGATAGCGAGTAACATGCAACCACGACATACACAGTAAGGAGTAAAAGGGCGAGTTGCTTTTTTTGTGAGATGAATTTGGTCAATTCCTCATTTGCGTTCGCATTGACATCGGCATTTCTTTGCACATTGTTAAAGAACAGTGCAGTCCAGAACAGGACGATAAAAGCGACACACTCCATACCCAGTGTCGTTATGCTGTCGTCAATTGATGAAGAAACTGAAGCGTCGATGTCAGACAATCTTTTGAGAATGTCTCGAACAACGAGTAGAGTTATGATTTCAAATTGTTTGCCGATAGAGTTTGTAAAAGACTTGGGTATTGTGCGTATTAATTCATAGACTTCGTAGGCTAAAAATATCGAAAATGGAGTGTACAGTGAATCGAGATATGAGTCAAACAGTCCACTTGTCTTATCAGAAAAAACGATCAATTCAAACTGGTACAGGAAACAGAGGAGAAGGTGAAACAGAAAACCAAGAATTGCAGCTCGGATGCATACAACACGCAAATTTTCGTTCACACTTTTGCCCAAGAACTTGTCATAGAGAGTATTCACGGTATCAATGTTTTTTGATTTCATTCATATAACTATGTCATGCTCCACCCTACGAAAGCAGATTCTCGAAGAAAAATTCTATGATGGAAATAGGTCATTGTACTGACAAAATGAGATTCAGCGACTCCTACACAACGGTACCCTTGTATTCATGGGTGTACACAAGGGTTCCCCTTTGAGATACTAGAATCATAGAATTTGTAGGGAATATCAATATATAGATAAACTCGGAGAATTCTGCATGGAGGGATCACAACAAATCAGCAAATCAGAAACGTATGAATCTAGTTTGTTTTCAACCTTGAGCATTGGCGGAATGATTTCTATCTATCAGTTTTTCAACATGCGAGCAAATTTCTGCTTTTCTATCTGGGGATATCGTTGCGAATATCCTCCAGGATACGCATATCCGTTTATCCTTCTATTTCTCTTGATCGTTCTCTCTGTTTCGTACGGAATTTGGTGTTTGACTCGTGGAAAATGGCGCTACGGAATGGGCGCCATCTCCGGGGGATTTTTCTCTTTGCCCCTGTTTTTTCTCGCAATGGTTTTCGGAGCGATTTCTAGTGGAACTTTGGGATAAGTAGAAAGTAAGTAATTCGCTTGCGCTTACAAGGGGTTATGCTAAACACCATTGTGTACAATCCACCAGTTTGAAAGGGCTCTCAGTGGGCCCTTCACTACGCTAGCGATGTATATGACCCTCTGCGAACCCATCAATATGATGAGTCTACTCACAAGGGTGTTTAGCATCAACCCTCGTAGAGATAAGCAAACCAATTATTCACTCTTATTTGTCAGATGAAAATTTATATCATACACTAATTTCACCCTAATGTGATACTATGACAAGATTAGTTGGTGAGGAAAATCTTGGTGAAAAGGAACTGCATCCCACTGAGACCTCAGTAATTGGAGCTAAAAATCAAGGTTTTTTTCATTACAATATAGTGTCACTTTGGATGGCGATTGTTCCTATCATTGGGCTTGTCCTTTGGCTTGCCCATTCAGCAAATGACGCTGAATTCGCCAATTCAACAGGTGATGCCGCTGGATTCGTTTTGAGTGGTTTCATGATTTCCATTCCAATTGCCATGATTAGCGCACTTTTTGCAATTCGAGCATTGGGCAAGCGATTCTTGAATCCGATGATAATCTCAATTCTAATTGCGATACCATTAGCAATTTGGGAATATTTCAATGAGTTAAATAATGGATGTTCTGATTGGGGTTGGGGAACTTGCCCCCCTGATCCACCAGGGTACGATTTACCACGTACTATTATGTTGATTTATCTCATTATTTTGGGGGTTTACGCTCTTTCGAAATACGATAATAAAGAAGACCAAGCACGAACTTATGGTATTGCATATGGCATGGGATTTGGCTACCTAATTTACGTTCTTGCATGGTTCTACGGCTGGTTTGGATAAACTAATTCACATACAAAGAATCTATCTGATGCAGTTGGGTTGAACACAAGGGGGTCCCAACGTGAAGTTCAATCTTCAATATGCTTCAAGCGGCTAATGGCCTTTTTCCGGTTTTCAGGAATTTTCGTATCCAATCTCTCTTGGGATTGAATCGTCACAAGGCCATCTTCTTCGTCTAATTCAAGCATTGCTAGGAAATTTTCGCTCAGAGCTTTCAATTGAGATTCTCCGAAAACAACGTAGACCTTATCGGCCTCTCCGAATACGTCTATTGACCATTCAAGTCCAAAGCAGGGAACTCCATTTCGAACTAAAATCAAACAATCTCTCATCTCAATTTTATGTCTGCTTCGAAGTTTTAATTTGCTGAAACTATTGTATTCAATGGTGTATGTTTCGGTCTTCTCTAAATCAGCGTGTAACTGTATAAGATTCTTTTTTGAGCCAGTCTCGTCTTCTTCTAAATTATATTCAGGCCAGTCAGGATGATTTACTCCAAATATCCGTGTAATCGTCAAACCTCGTTCAATTAGATCTAAATTGAAGTTAAAAAATTTCTGACCTGTTTGGGGGCGGAGCCACCAAAGTCGCGTATTTGTGAAGGCAGTTGCATAGATTTTGTCTCCTGGTTGAGCAAATTCCGTAATCAATTGGTAGGTATCCTTCGATTCATCGGAACCTTGTAATCCCGGAGTTCTAGAGATTAATTGAATCCTCCCAAAATCACGAATATTGGCTTCCTGCTCATTAATTGTCCAATGAACAATTTGGTTTGCAACGATTTCGCTCTTTGCATCAATTTCACGTGCAGAAATTCCCTCGATGAGATTTCGAAGTGAATAAGCAATTTTAGCTCGAATAGGGCCAATTTCTGTTAATCTCGCTTTTGAATTAGGCCAATTCATCAAAAACGTACCGAAATTACTCTCCTTCTCTTTGAGATGTAACCTGTGGATGAAAAGTACGGCTGGTCCGATGATACTTGTTGTTACTGAAGTCAAAAGATACTGGGAGAGAACAACACTATCCCAAACAAAAATTTCTTCACCGGAAGCAACTCTTGAAGATATTGCCAATACCAATCCAACAATCGCAGATACGACTGCTGCAATGATTATACTTGATGATCTACTTTCATTCATTTTCTCCACCTTCCAAAGTTTCATTTTTGTTTTGCTCAAAAATAATCAATACCATGCCAGCAATCAGTACCGAGCCTCCAACCCATGTCCATATACCGGGGACTTCAGCAGTTCCTAACTGCCATCCAATCAGGGTACCTATCAACGGCTCGAAAAGGTATGCAACGCTAACAATGATTGGAGGGAACCACCTCAACACCATACTTATTCCAGCATGACCTACAATACCAGGGAATACAGCGAGATACAACACATAGGGTAACCAAGACAAAGCCATCCAACCTACGATTGAAATATCTGCATCAGACATTGAAAACGTTGAACCTTCTGAAATCAAGGAAATGAGCGCTAATTGAATTGCAGCTATGAATGTAACCGGGAAAGCATAGACGAATAAGGGCATCCATTTCCTCAATTTACTACCTGCGATCAAGTATCCTAAAATCGCAACAGCGCCCAATATTGCTGCTATGTCACCGATCAAAGTAGCATCAACTTCAGATGAAATTCCTAGCAGCGTGATGCTTGCACCAGTAAATCCAACAATCGCGCCCGCTATTTGTTTGACAGGAACAAATCGTCTCAGTAGTAAAGCACCAGAAACGAGGAGGAGGGGATGAATCGTCACAAGAAGTAAACTGTGTGTCAATGATGTGTTGTCTAAGGACCACACCCATGCACCCATGTGCAACCCAAGACTTAATCCAGACCCTAAAAGGATGAAAATGGTTTCCTTATCCATAATTTTGGCCATAATTTCGGGTTGCTTGCTGCATTGTCTGTATTGAATGATGAACATCGGGGCCATCAAAATTGCAGTAAGTTGAAACCTCCACGATGCCCGAAGCATAGGTTCGACATCATCCATAAGTTGAAAGATTGCCCCTGCACTTGAAACAGAAACTATAGCGAAGAATAGAATAATCCATAAAAGTATACTATTTTTCTGAATATCCTCACCCCTCTTAGCAATCTAAGTCGGCCATAATAGCAAGCAAAATCTCATACTTATTGAAATCATCACTAATTAGCCCAAGTTTGAACAAACACAACGTATCGAATCCAATTAACCAAATCTGGTAAATGAATAAGTGGTTTACGTATAATAACGAGGGGTCATGTTAACAACCCTTGTACACGATTTGCATGTTCACAAGGTTTGCAGTGGGTCATATGCAACGGTACCGTTGTGTTCAAAAGCGGGTAAGCGATTGAAATCAGCGAGTTGCAAGAGTGAGGTTCTTCCACATCTCTTCTGGGACTTCCATAGCAAGTCTGAGACCACCCATTGCGCCGAGACGAACCGGGTCATCAACTACGTGAACATTCACATCGCCCATGTCGGAGAGTTTACGCTCAATCATTGCACCGAGACCCTTAATTCCAGATCCGCCACCAGCAAGAACCATGTTTCGACGGAACTCGTCATGATATTCTGGGTTTGAACCAGCAATCAATTCCTTAACGTTCTCGACAATAGGATCAACAATTGATTCGCAAGCACGTTGGATACAATCTGTGATGTCAAGATTCATTGCCTTACCTTCAATAGAAAAGTCAACCATAACTGGTTCATCAGGAGATGCAGAGCCAACAAAGGAATACTGTTCCTTCCAGCGTCGAGCCATGTCCTTGGTAATTTGCGCACCACTGTATTTGGATTGAACTTCTTTGATAATTGCCCGGTCGATGAAATCACCAGCATGACCAGTGTGCATTTGGTCGCCTGGACCAGGGATTGTTCCGTATACACGGCAAAGGTCTGCTGTTCCTGCCCCGATATCGATGACAAGAGTGTGTTCAATCATATCGAGTGCATAAGCAACTGCGAAAGGTTCTGAAATAATCATAGCAGCGTTTACAGAACCTGCTGCAGCATCAAAGATTGATGTCTTATCGACGTAACTCGCTTCAGCAGGTGCGCCTATGACTGCGACCACACGGTCATAATCTTCAGGGTCGGAAAGACCGATAAGATGGGTAATGAAGTGTGCAATAAATTCACGGTCTTCTTGTGTGTCCTTGATTACACCAAGTTCCAATGGACGGAAAAGATTCAGAGCGAGTCGATTTTTGAGAGCTTCTTCACCAAAAAGAACATCTCGCTTGAGGAAGTTTCGAGCAATCGGGTCCTTTGGAGTGCCAATGACTGTGAGCTCTTCTTCTTCATGACTATCCGAAGATACCATTACGGAACGGAAGGTTCCTAAATCAATTCCAATATACAATATGTCTTCTGCCATAGCACTCGCCTAACCTTGCCATTGCGAACTACCTTATGAAGAATACCTCCCCTGTGAGAGAAGTTTTTCACCACGAATAGTCAAATCCGTACGGAAATCTTGATTGAATAGGTTCTATAGAGTCGGGTCTGAAAAGTAATTTTCTCGGGTATTCCCTCTCAACACCACTCTTCACATGACTGGCAATACCATGCAGCATATTCTGGATAGAGTTGTGCCATTTTCCCACAACTTGTACACTCTTTGAGCGTGTCTTCACCATACATTTCCAAAACCATTTGAACATGATACACATCATCAATACCGAGTTGCTGACGCATAGACCAAAGCAATTGGTCTTCGCTTGGTGAGATAATTCCATCTTCTAAAACCAATTCGACGATACTGCGGTAATCTTCAAAATCTTGGAGATTCCGAGCATCGAGAACAATACCATTCTTCTCTGCAACAATATCAGTGCCTCCCGGGTCATCGACGAAAAGAACCAGTGATTCAGACTTTAGTTGATCACTGCGAAGTTCAAAAGAGATTCGAACCCCTTCAAGGGTGGCAAATACCAATTCTGAATTGTTATTAATCGTCGTCGTAATCGAACGTGCCGTATCTTCAGCAGAGCGACCCTTTCGCCATCCATTCGGGTCATTGACATTAAAGCAATAAAATTCAGTACCCATTCCGGGATACTCTAATCGAATTTCTTCCCCACCGTCAAATCCATTGGCAACTACTGTAAGTGCAGCGACTTCTGTTGAAACAATATTATCATCGTCATCAAAACTGATCATCAAAGGTTTTCTCTCTTCTGTGGCGGTGTTAAAGTGGCCCTGCATTCCAGTCATCCATTTATCTTCAAGACGAGCGAGTGATTCTTCTTGCTTTTTTGAGAGGTTCTTCTCAACGCCGAGAACTCCTGCTAAACTACCGGATTCAATCTCGCGCTTAAATTCCTCAATTTTTTCCGTGTCTTGATGATATGTTGGGACTGCGTGTGTATTTGATTCTTCGACATAATCGGGGTCTTGCCACTCATGTTGACAAGAAACACACGAAAGATAGCCAGTCATTGTTGATGGTTGGGCATCCCCGCCACAACGAGGGCAATCACCGCCTTCATTGAATCCGAGATTATCAACAGCCTCGCGACGACCCTTTCGTATATTGCCGAATCCCGCCATGTTTAACCCACATCATTGCTTTTCTATCAAGGCTTTGGAGAAACGAATTCGAAACGCAACAGACCCCATCATGGCTTAGGATAAGCCTTCAAACCATAACGAATAACGCCTTCCTGTGCGTAAATTCGTCGGACAGAGAACTCTACATCATCACCAATTTTTGGTGAATAATCTACATCATCGCAAACGAGAAATACTCCACGAGGGCCTTGCTCAAAACGTACAAGAAGAGTTTGAATTCCTCCAAGAATTGGGGCACGAAGAGAAAATTCAGATGGTGCACCTGCTGCACTGAGTTTCGTCCATGATTCAACACGGGCTTCTCCTGCCAAAGCATGAGATTCACTTGGAATACGTTGGCCGGAAGAATCCAGTTGACGCGGTGGCCAAATGAGACTGTCATCGAGCTTTTGAGAAGCGAGGGATAAACGTGCACGGGCACCTTCAAGATACTGAGATTCTGAAACATAAGCACCTTGTGAAACGTGACTTACAGAATTTTCCTGCGCCCATGCATCACAAATATCATTGTAGAATTGCCCGTCGATAAGTTCGATGTCAATAGGATTTTCAAACTCATATTCTTCCATTTCCGTTTTTGCGAGAACCATCGTTGCTTCTTCACCCGACAACAGATTCCACATGACCTGTTCAAATTCTAACCGTTCGTTATTGAGCATCGAATCGACTCCAGTAGCCAAAAACACGGTGGATGCTTCGACTGTTGGTGGAAGGTGAATTGAATCGATGAGATGTCCTTGCTTTTTCATGTACTGAATGGCTGCAATAGCCAGAGTAGTATCGTCACTGTCTGAACCGTATACAATTTTTCCATCGAGAAGATAAGGAGATTGGATGAATAGTGCATTACCATTATCCACCGCTAAGTAACCTTTCCATCGGTGATGTTCACTCATTTTTATCCCTCCCGAATATGTGAACCGCGCACGTAGCTCCTGAGCCTCCAACATTGTGTGTTAAACCAATTTCAGCATCACGCACTTGCCGTGATTTTTCGACTGTACCCCGCAATTGTTTGAACACTTCAACAGCTTGCCCAGTGCCGGTTGCACCCAGAGGATGGCCTTTCGATTTGAGCCCACCACTCGGATTGACACATACCGATCCTTGATTGAGAATTCCTTGCCCTTCTCTGGAAAAAGAGCCCCCTTGTCCGTGTTGTGCAAACCCGAGATCTTCTGTTGCAATCAGTTCAGCAATCGTGAAACAATCATGAACTTCCGCCAAATCGACATCGTTGGAGCTAATTCCAGCAGCAGTATAGGCCAACTGTGACGCTTTTTGTGTTGCAACTAGTTGGGTTATTGATGGACGATCATGAAGTGCAAGACGATCCGATGCAGCCCCCGATGAGCGAATCCATACAGGGTCATCAGTAAATTGTTGAACGACGTGGTCGGCTGCTAGAATCACACATGATGCACCGTCTGAAGTTGGGCAGCAATCATACAACGTCAATGGGTCTGCGACCATAAATCCACTTTCAGCTTTTTCAAATGAGACTTGCTTGCGTATGTGTGCATGCTGATTTTCATAACCGTGCATGTGATTTTTAACGCTGATATGAACTAAATCATCATGCGAAGATTGGTGTTCGTGAAAATGACGTCGTGCCATAAGGGCATATGTTCCCGGAAAAGTGAGACCTGCAAGTCGTTCCCATTCTGTGTCTCCCGAAACACCGAGCCAGAAACGCTTTCTCTCTGCGGAAAGGTCGTTCATTTTTTCAATTCCTCCAGCCACAACAATATCTGCTTGACCGCTTTTGATTGCCATCCATGCATCACGTAGAGCGAAACCAGAAGAAGCGCAGGCATTTTCAACACGGCGAACTGGAATGCCATCCAATCCCGAATGTTCGGTGAGCAATGCTGCAGTGTTACCAAGTTGAGCACCGCCAAAAGCCACACTACCGATGAATGCTTCATCCACTTGACGTGGGTCAAAATCTTTATCGACACTTGAAAAAGCGTTTTCAGCAGCCTCAGCCCACATTCCTTTCAAACCAAGTTTGTGATTGCCATACTTTGTTTGGCCAGCACCGATGACGGCTACATCAACCATGGCACTCCCAAGAGGAGTCAGCACTTGAGTGAGTCGGTCAAAATCGAGCATTAAAACCGTTGGAACTACCCGTAGAGTCTAAGAACACGCTCCACTCCCCTCAAAATATGCTACGACAATGTCGAGAACGGTCTTGTAAAATAAACAACGGATTCTTCACTGGCCCGAATTGCCACATCTGTAACGAGGAAGGTAAATTCATCATGAGCGACCGAGAAGCGAATTCTCTTGGCCGAATGCTTGCGCTCGTATTACGCCATGCTCCTGAAAAGTTTAACGTGGAAATGGACATCAACGGTTGGGTTAACAGCCGTGAGCTCTCTGAATCAATATCAAAGCAACGCCGTCACTATCACTGGTTAAGAGGCTGGCATTTCTCTGCAATCGCAAATTCAGATGACAAAGGAAGATACCAAGTTGAAGGAGAAATGATTCGTGCAACTTATGGTCACTCAATTGAATTGGAACTCGACCTCCCAACAGACCAAATTCCTGAAGCATTGTACTGGCCATGCGAAGAAGAGCAAGTTGAGACCATCAAGGAACTCGGAATTACAACTGGAGATCGGAAGAACATTCACCTTTCACGAAGTATCTCGAACGCCATGGAAGCAGGATACAAAGGCTCTTCACAAATCAACCGTCCAGCAATCCTTGAAGTTGATACAGTTCGCGCAATAGCAGACGGGCACATCATTTACAGAGCAGGTAAAACCGTCTTCTTGGTTGATGAAATGCCAGGAGAATACCTCTATCGAATAGAGGCAGATGACCCAATGGTTTTGGAAATAATTGCTCAGTGGGAACTCGAAGAGCAAGAAGAGGAATGATCAGCGCTTCGTACCGCACGAAGGGCAGAAATCAAGGTCATTTTCAAGCCGTGCACCACAATCTTTGCAGTGTGCACCGCTGATACTCAGTGTATCCAGTTTCGACACATGCTGTGGCGCTTCATCACGAGCAGTTGGAAGAACGATGTGAAGCGGGTCAATGCCCTGTTCTTTGAGTTCACGGAAACGGTTTCCGAAAATTATTGCCTCTTGGATAGCAGATTCAATTTGGAGTTGACGTGTTTCACGTTCAGTTCGGTCAGCTATTTCTTCTGATTCTTCAAGCACGGCTTGGAGATGACGCATGAAGTCACTCAGCGTTGGACCATCGGACATACTTACTGGTTGACTCGGTGGGTCATCAATGCTTGGTGGAAAAACGGTGATTTGAAAGAAAATCAAGGGTCATCCTCATGAGCCATTCACCCTTGGTCGAAATATGCGTGAGCGTGTTGTCATCAAATGGGGTGGCGGACTTATCACAGAGAAATCGTCACTTTGCACTCCTGATTTGGAGATTTTGGAACGACTTGCACTGACTATAGTCGATTGTCAAAAGAATGGTATTGATGTCATATTGGTTCACGGTGCTGGCTCATACGGTCACCTCCGTGCAAAACATTGGCGACTCAATGAAGGATTGCTCACCAATGTTCAAATCAAAAGCGATGGAGTGTGTAAAACTCAAAAAGAAGCAGTTAATACTGTTCGTCAAGAGATGCTAGAACTCAATGCACATGTATGTCATGCTCTTGAGCAAAAAAACATCACACCAATCGTGCACCCTCCTCACCTTTGGGCCAAGAATACTGGGCCGAGTTTCGATGGGAATCTCAACCGGTTTAATCATCAGGAGCAAGGACAAGTGCATGTCACCTTTGGTGACGTTGTTAATGTTGAAGGGGACGAGGCATTTGGTATTCTTTCCGGTGATGACCTTGTCGTACGATTGGCAGTCGAATTGCCTAGAGTCCAACGATTGGTATTCGCTATCAAGGGAGTTGATGGCATCTTACGCTTACCTCCTGATGTGGCCAAGGATAACGATCTTATCGAAAATTGGCATCCTGATATTGAATTTGAAGGGACACATCAATCACAAATAGATGTAACTGGCGGCATAGGCCTCAAAGCTGCTCGAGGCGCTCTGGTTGCATCACATGAAATTGACGTAGTCATGGTGAATGGTGACTACACTGAACGTGTTTTAGACGCAATGCTCGGGAATGCTGTTCGTGGTACAAGAATTACAGCAAAACAGTGAACTGCGTTCTTTACACTATGAAAATATCATTAATTCTCAACAGATAGTAGAGAACTCTTCATGTAGCGACCGCGAACACATTGAAATTGGGGTTCACATGGCTGGCTATGATATATCCGATGTTCCAACCGTTGAACTGTCTGATTCTGAGCAAACCTTACTCACTGAACTCGGTGCCGATTCAGTGCAATCACAACTTATGGCTGAAGCAATAATTCAGGTGAGTGAAAAAGACGAAATCATCGGTCCAGTTTCCAAAATCTCTGCGCACAGAGATGCTGGTGCTTTACACCGGGCGTTCAGTGTACTTCTTTTTGATTCTGAAAACCGTATGCTCCTTCAACGCAGGGCTGATGATAAAGTTACATTCCCTGGAGTTTGGGCGAACTCTTGTTGCTCTCATCCACTGCACTCAGAATCTGAACTCATCCAAGAAAATAACCTTGGCGTTAAGAATGCAGCCATTCGAAAAATGGAGCAAGAACTCGGAATTTCTCCCGATTCACTTTCAACAGATGATTTTCATTTTATGACAAAAATGCGTTACTCTGCACGTATGAATGAAACTTGGATTGAGAGAGAAGTCGACCACATCTTAGTTGCCAAAGTCGATGTCGAACTCAAGCCCAATCCAAATGAAGTATCAGAAGTTGCCTGGGTCACCTTTGAGGAACTTGAAGAAATGCTGATTGAACAGGATCCACAAAACGGTTCAATTGCTCCATGGTTTCGATGCATTGCAGCGCTCATCATGACTAAAGAATGGTGGGAGGCTGCTGGAAACAGTTCTGCGTTAGCCGAACTTGCTGATGACAGAATCCATGACATGGGTGACGTCACACACATGCTCCCAGATGCTGAAGGTGCGGGCCTCAATGTTTCAGTTCTTGAGGTCAAGCCTTTGGTTGAACAGCGAATCATGGATAGCCTCATGGCATCACGCCACGAACGGTTAGCTGATGCTATGACCCACCTCATTCACGGTGGAGGAAAACGTCTTCGTGCTACTCTTCCTTGGCTAGTTGGTAAGGCGGTAGGTGATACACACTCAGGTATGCTTGACGTGGGTGCTGCAATTGAAACGGTCCACAATTTTACATTAGTCCATGATGATATTATGGATGATGATGAAGTCCGAAGAGGTAGGAATGCAGTCCACATTGAATTTGATCTCGCTACTGCAATTAACGCTGGCGATGCTATGCTTGCTATTGCTTTCGAAAGTTTAGTACAGGCGGAAGGTCTGGAAGATAAGGATGTAGCTCCACTTGTCAACAGAATAGCTTGGATGGTTCGAAGAGTCAGTGAAGGGCAGCAAATGGATATCGAATTTGAAGAAGAGCTGGCCGTTTCCGAAGAAGACTACATCGAAATGATTGAAGGAAAAACCGCAGTCATGTTCCTTACATGTGCAGAAATAGGAGCTCGAATGGCTGGTGCAGACCAAGAGATCATCGAGTGCATGGCAGACTGGGGTCTAGCAGTGGGTCTCTGTTTCCAATTGATGGATGACCTAATCGATGTTCTCTCGGATTCAGATGTCCTTGGCAAGCCTGCCGGTTCGGATATTGCCCAAGGCAAACGCACACTGATGGTAATACATGCCCTCTCACAACCGGACAGTGACGATAAGACCACTCTGCTTGCAGCCTTAGGAAAGGGTGAAGATGCTGATGCTGAATCAATTCAAAATGCACTCATTGCTCTCGGTAATTTGGGTTCGATTGATTATGCAAGGAAAAGGGCTGTTGAATACCATGCAAAAGCACACGCATGCCTCGATAGAATCCCGAAAAGTCCAGCAATGCGTGCATTGCGTGAACTTACTGATTTCCAATTGAAGAGAATCAGTTAATGGTGACGATTTCTTCAGTAACAAGTTCTCCACCTTGAATCACCTTGGCATACCAACGTGCTGAAGACGGGTACTTTTTCACTGAAATCCGCATGAAATCATCATTTGTGAACGAATCTTTGATTGTTCGGCATGGTGGAGCGTCAGAAGTGATCTCTAAAATTACAGTCTGAAAGTGGAACTGGGTACCAACCTGTACTGAACTCCAATCTATTCCCTTAAGCAATACATTTTCACCTACTGAGCCAGGAAAAATGGGGTGACCTTCATTCGAAAGTTCAGAAAGTACTTCCGAACTGAAGATACAAACTGCCCGATTCGGTCCACCATGATGTTTCAAATCATTTTGCTTATCGCCATTACAACCCTTTTCATGAACAAGTAAATTGGACACCTCCAATTTTGGAACACCGCCATTGGGTGCGACAAATAGGCCCACAACTGAGCCACTCATGCTTCTCACTCAGCGTAATAGGATTCAGGGTAAGGTTCTGGTTTGAGCCCTTTACGTGTTCGAATTTGGCCTACGACCTTGTCAAACAGTTGAGGGGGAAGCATTTCGAAACCGAGATTCTCAGTGTTCCATACTGCACGACCCTGAGATGCTGCTCGAATATCGTTGGAGAAACCAAAGGTCTCTGCAATCGGAAGAACACCGACTACAGTTGTAACTTCACCTTCTGATGGCATGTCTTCGATAATTCCTCTTCGGTTAGTGACCTCGCGAGTTACTTGACCAAGCCAGTCGTTTGGAACTGATACGAACGCCTTCTGCATAGGTTCGAGAAGAACTGTTCGTGCTCTCATCATTGCACCCTTAATCCCGTTGCGAACGGCAGGAATTGTTTGGGCAGGTCCACGGTGAATTGCGTCCTCGTGAAGTTTTGCATCTACGAGTCGGACAAACATTCCTTGAACGGGCTCATCAGCGATTGGACCCTTCGAGCACACACCATTGAATGCTTCAATAATCAATTCACGAGTTTCGTGAAGACCCTGAATACCCTTGGTATCATTCACGAGAACATTGGAACCATTGATAGCGTAAATTTTGCGCATCAAATCTTTGTCCATTCCGAGTTCACCGAACTTACGGCCGACTTCCTTTGCGTCATTCGGTCGAATGGTTCCTGAGCCAAGATCTCCAGCACGGAGAGCTGCGACAACTTCAGGAGTGAGGGCTTCAATTTCAAAGAAGAAACGGTTGTGACGGTTTGGTGATTTACCTTCAAACGCATTTCCACGATTGCTACCTTGAATACCTTCACGATAAACAACAATAGGTGGGCTTACGCTCACTTTGATGTTCTGTTCTTCTTCAATTCGGTAAACGGTAATCTCCAAGTGCAACTCTCCCATTCCAGCAAGCAGAGCTTCACCGGTTTCTTGGTTGGTTGTGACTTGAAGAGATGCGTCAGCCTTGGCAAGGGAACGTAGAGCGTCAATGAACTTTGGAAGGTCCTTCATACTCTTAGGCTCAACTGCAACGGTAACAACAGGATCCGAGTAGTGCCGAATTGCTTCGAACGGAGTGAAATCTTTGTCACGTGAGAGGGTTACACCTGCTGCTGCGGAGCGAATACCGGTAAGAGCAGCGATGTTTCCTGCAACAACCTTTGGAACAGTAATTCGGTCTCCGCCGACCATCATGCTCACTTGCTGAACACGCTCGGCTTTTGCAGCACCGATAGCGAAAACTGATTCACCCTGAGATATTGCTCCTGAATAAATTCGTCCAACAGCGACTTCACCAGCGTGTGGGTCCATCCAAATTTTGGTAATCATCATTGCAAGTTCTGCTTCAGGGTCACAATTGACCATTGCTTTACCAATCTCAGAATCGAGGTCGCCAGTCCAAATGTTCGGGATACGGTAGGGTTGTGCCTCAACAGGTCCAGGAAGTTTTGTAACTGCCATGTCCAAGAGAACTTCATGAACAGGCGCCTTAGATGCGAGCGTCTTTTGATCCTCGTTGTTACAGTATTCGAAAATTTGAGTCATCGACACCCCGGACTTTTTCATGTAAGGGATGGTAATACCCCAGTTGTGGTATGCACTACCGAACGCAACTGTTCCGTCCATAACACTGACTTGCCAACTTTTCTTGAATTCTTCAGGAGCGAACTGACCAATAAGTCGGTTCACTTTTTTGATGGTTTCAGTGAATCGAGCCATCATGTCTTCAGGAGTCACTTGCAATTCGTTAATCAGTCGGTCGACTTTGTTAATGAAAAGAACTGGCTTGACCTTTTCTTTGAGAGCTTGACGAACGACAGTTTCGGTTTGAGGCATTGGTCCTTCTACTGCGCATGCGAGAATGAAACATCCGTCAACAGCACGCATGGCACGGGTAACGTCCCCACCAAAGTCAACGTGACCTGGTGTGTCGATGAGATTGATGAGATAGTCAATTCCATCAACTCCGTGAACCATTGAAGCGGATGCTGCGTTAATGGTGATACCACGCGCAGATTCTTGCTCATCGAAATCTAAAACACGAGCTGCACCGGCAAGATCACTGGACATCATTCCAGCACCAGCGATGAGGTTGTCAGACAACGTAGTCTTTCCGTGGTCAATGTGTGCAGCAATACATAAATTACGAATTTGAGGCAAAATATGCATGACTTCGGTTGCTTTGTTAATGTTATCTTCCTTTCGGCCCATGGAATCACCCGTGACTTCTCGTCAATAACGGCCACCGGAAAGGGGTTCTTAAGTAACTCGCAACGAACAAACGGTTCGGGTCGACAGTGAGCGAAAAAAGGTTTTCTCAGACACTGGATGATGGCACAAAAATCGCTTGAAATGACTTCAGCGAGCAGAAGCAGCGATGCGTTCCAATTCTTCCTTCTTTGCGACTGCAAACGAAGTAGCGTCACCAGAAGATGCCTTGGAGATTTCATTGATGACACAGTTGGTCAAGGTTCTCTTTGATTTGTGAGTTCCTTGTTGAGCACCTTTAGCAAGGTTGCGAAGAGCGACATCGAGGCGTCGAGAAGGTGAAGAATCAACTGCTTTGGGTTGTGAAACTGCACCGAACTTAATTCGAGTGATTTCTTCCATTGGAGCAGCATTGCAAATAGCATTGACAAAAATCTGAAGTGGGTTTTCTCCGGTCTTTTCTGCGATCGCATCAAGAGCAGCTTCAAATGCCTTCATTGCGCCCTGTTTCTTTCCGGTGTAAGGTCCGGTTCGCATGAGTTTGTTGATGTAGCGTTCTACGACAGATAGCTTTGCTTTACCAAACCATGCGTTTGCGTGTCGACCACCAGTGTGCGGGACTCCAACTGTTGTGAGATTGATGTAAGGAGCAAGTCCAGGGTCTTTACAGGTTATCGCTGATGCATCCCACTTACCAAAGACGAGCGTTCCAATACCGGCAATAGGTCGAACGTCTTCAACAACAACTTCGTCTTGTTCTTCTTCGACCACTTCTGACTCTGACATATTCGAACACCTCAGCGGATTGGCTTTTCTTTTCGGCCACGGACCATTTCGTTCAAAGAAACACCATTGACTTGAATGACTTTGTATCGGACACCAGGAATGTCTCCGTATGAACGACCCATGCGTCCACCGATACCCTCAACCATCACTTCGTCGTGTTCATCGATGAAGTTGATTGCACCGTCGCCAGGGGCGAAAGCTGTGAGTTTGTTACCGTTTTTGATAAGTGAAATCTTCACTGCTTTTCGGATACCGGAATTCGGCTGTTTCGCCTCAATACCGACTTTTTCAATCACGATACCCTTTGCTTGAGTAGAGCCCGCAAGAGGGTCGTGTTTTGCTCGAGATTTGAGCATACGCTTCTTGTATCGGCGGTCTGACCAGCGAAACTTTTGACGGTCCTTTGCCATTTTAGCACCTGCGAAGAGTCCTCTACCCATCATAATCACCGCATTGAAGCACTCTGCCGACTTGAATCCCCTATTTAAAACGACCCTCAAAGCCTGCGTAGACGGGTCGAAGAAATATGCTAATTATACAGTGAAATCTTTCAAACAGAACTCGGTAAAATCAGCCCATATAGTCGAAATTCTGCATGTCTGTTAAACAAGGTTCAAGCGTTGAGTTCATTTCGCAGAAGCATGGCCTTTCGCGACCACCTCGGTGCAGCCACCGTAGAATCCAACCCTGTAAGCCTCATTCATGGAATGTGGGAGCACTCTCGAGCGAGTCACCATGATCTTACTTTATTCGACAATATTCTTGAAAGCCCCGGACAGCGTGCAGCAATCAACATTTTGACTCGTGAACGGTTGTGTGAAGCGATAGGTATCACGCCAGAGGAATATATCGATACGTTAGGCTGGGCGATGAATAATCCAAGTGAACCGATTATTGTTGACGCATCTGAAGCCGAGTGTTTCGAAAATCTACAGGAGACTGTCGACATTACGAAACTGCCTATTCCTCATCACTGGCCGCAAGATAGAGGCCGTTATTCTTCTGCGAGTGTAATTATTGCAGAAGATAACGGAATTAGAAACATGTCGTTCCACCGCCAATTTGTCCGCGATCCAAATCATTTGGTCGTGCGTCTTGTGCCACGACATCTGCGAACAATGACTATGAATGCTCGAAAGGAAGGTCGAGAAGTCGATATTGTAATTGTCAATGCTCCAGACCCTGTCGTTTTACTTGCTGCTGCTATGTCGTTTGATGAAAACATTGATGAATTAACAATCGCAGCTGCCCTTCACGAGAAATTGTATGGTAAGCCACTGCGACTGACACGTATGCCAAACGGAGTTCTTGCTCCTGCAGATGCGGAATTTGTTCTGTGGGGGAGAATTACAAACGAGGATGATGATGAGGGCCCATATGTCGATATTACCGGAACTGTTGACGATGTTCGCCAAGAGCCGGTAATCGAAATCGATGGTGTCATCCATCGCGACAATCCAATTTTCCATGCCCTCATTCCAGGAGAAGCAGAGCACAAGACTCTGATGGGACTCCCTCGAGCTCCAACAATCAAGGCTGCTGTGAGTGAAGTTTGCGAGTGCATCGATGTCCACATGACCGAGGGTGGATGTGGTTGGTTAGCCGCTGTCATCAAGATTCGTAAAACTCGTGCAGAAGACCCGCTTCGCGCCATTGAGGCGGCCCTTGCTGGGCATAGAAGTATGAAGATGGTAACAGTTGTTGACGAGGATATCGACATCGGAGACCCTGTTCGAGTCGAGTGGGCTATGGTCACTCGTTGGCAACCGGACAAAGATACAATTATCCTATCAAATCAAAAGGGTAGCTCACTCGACCCTTCTCGAGACTCCGACGGACTTACAGCAAAAGTTGGTTTTGATGCTACTTTGCCTTGGGGCGTTGACCATGATGGATTTATGTCTGTTCAATGAACATCTTAGCGAAGAAGTTGAATGTAGGGAGACGGTGTGCAGGTCATGACTGGGGAAAGTGCAGACCTTTTGCAACACCCACGTCGCAATTTAGGAAACCGTTACCGAACACAGGCTCAAAAATTTGTTCGACTTGCTTCCAAAGACCCTGAACGATTTGAAGATAATCTAGCATGGGCTGAGCAAAATGCTCGCCAAGCTCTTCTCCATGATTTTACCGACGAGAGGAATTGGCGATGTTTGGCTGACATCAAAGTCGTTAACGGTGATGGATTAGGTCTATGTGCAGTGCTTGAAGATATCTTTGTAGTCTTGGGACGGGATGCTGAGCAAGTCGAACAAT
Source organism: uncultured Candidatus Poseidoniales archaeon (assembly GCA_902520595.1). Taxonomy (GTDB): domain Archaea; phylum Thermoplasmatota; class Poseidoniia; order Poseidoniales; family Poseidoniaceae; genus MGIIa-L1. The sequence goes on from CABYOM010000004.1 coordinate 35,619, forward strand.
TGAAAGATGTCGACTTTCTAATGGTTGGTCTTGAATTACTCGAAGCTGCATTCGCTCGAGACCCTCTTGACCCAGATTCATGGTGGTCGACATTTTCAGATTCGGTTTCACTCGAAAAGGAGCTTGAAGATTTTGCTGAACGGTGTAGACGTTTAGATTTCAGTGACCAGCGAGCAAACATCGTTTATGGACGTCGATTGGAGCGTTTACGTTCAGGTGGCCATGAGGACTTGTTCATTGAACTCTCTCGCCACCTACTCGCTCACCGACCCAATAACCATGAACTCTGGATGGAACTAGGACGACTCTATGAGCGCAGGAATGAGATGGATGAAGCATGGTCGTGTTATGACCACGTGCAACAACTGCAACCTCATCAGAATCCTCGAGACTTGTTTTTGCAACGGATTACTGGGCGAATGATGGGCGAAGAAGAGAAACCCTGGACCTCGCCGAGTATCGAAAAGCGCTCACAATTCTTGGAACAAATGCTTCAACTTTCACAACGGATATCATCTGCCGATGAACCGACGGACGAAATCACTGAACCGCTGGAAGAAAAGATTGCAATACATCCTGATTTGAACCGTTTGCAATCACTCATCGAAGCCGGGGATTCGTCTGAAGCATTCTTTTTGGCGCGTAGACTCGTATCCCAGGGTGAGGATTGGGCTGAAGAGTGGGTCCAAAAAGCCAAGGAAAACTTCTGAGGTGATGGTGTGAATGACAACCAGAATCCTGTATTTGTTCTCGCGTGGGTAACTCTTGAAGGAGAACAAATGAAAAAACTTGGAGATGGAGGGAAAGTTGTCTTTGTTGAACATCCTGAGCGGGGTTGGGAAATACCAGGTGGTCACCTGGAACAAGGCGAAACACCAGAGCAAGCATTGCTTCGTGAACTTAAGGAAGAAACTGGGATTGATGGAATTATTCGACATTGGAATAAGGAATACTATCCAAAAGGCTGGGTTGCACACGTCACAACACAGTTGGCAGAACCCAAAGAATGGCTCGTGAATGACGAGAATGTTCGAACGGTAAAATGGTGGGAAGAAATCCCTCCCTTAATCGAATGGACTCGTGAAGAGTTCAGTGACTTAACCGAATGGTGCTCTAATCTATAGATTATATCATCGTCAATGTAGCTAAGCGAACATTCCAGAGTGACTTCAGTTCACCATCTTCAATACAATTTTGCACAATAGCGACAAGCATCGGGTCTTCAATTCCATCTGGATCTTGAATCAATGATTCAAACCGTTCGAGTTTGTCAAGTCGGTGTGCAAGACTGACCATTGCCCGTAAATCTGGCCGGTCATCACCCGTGTTTTTTTCCGGGAGATTCGAACAACACCAATCAAACACATCATGAAGATCTTCGGGGTGAACCTTGAGTTCTCTGGGCTCTTCCCCAGCATCTCTTGGTTTTGCGTTCTCAACTTGGATATGCATTTTATCGGCAGATGCATCACTTGAATTGCTTGCAAAATCCAAAAACAGGGCTCCGCCCTCAATGGCCATACCGATTTGATTCGCTTTCAAAGCATGTGCGTGCGCATTCCATGCATGACGAACCGAATCGAAACTATGACCAAGTGCGGCACAAATTCGACTGGCTCCAAGTCGGGACAATGCTACAGTTTCATCAGCATGCCCTCCATTGCGAGGAATATCAGAATAAACAGTGAGTGCCATAAGCGGTTCACCACATGCGGTATGAAGCGCAGCCTTGTTGATGAGTGAAAGGTCGTGATCACGACTTGCGAGAGCCACAGATTTCAAACGTGTTTCTGCCCAAGTTAGATGTTCTTTTGCAGCCTCTGTATCTCCGAGCTCATATTTGGCTAGGCCAAGTTCCATGCGAAGACGCCCCTCTAAAGCCAAATCTCGCGTGTCTGGATGTCGGGCAATATCAAGTGCTTCTTCTATGGCTTGCTGGAGGCGTGTATCGCCTAACATTCGACGGCGAACAAGTGACAAAGTGGCTTTTTCTGCGGGTGATAAAACCGTATCGATAAGCGCCAGCAATTCAGCAGCATCCAAAAAAAGAGCGGCTTCTGCTAATGGTAACCATGTGGACCAATTCATCTCTTCACGCCACTCTTCGAGTGTGGCCATATCGACCGGTCCCTGTTCACGCCAGCGAGAAATGAAGTAACCAGGTGCGTGAGGAACCTCGATTTCCGACACTATTCATCACTCCTTTTTATTGTGGCAACAAGAGCAATAAATGAAGATTCTGCTGCAATTCGGTCGACCTTTCCACTCCATCCAGCTGCACCATCATGACCTCCACCTTCTCCACCAATCTGCTCAGCAACAGTGGCCATTATTTCTCCAAGATGAATCCCCTTCTGTGTGGTATGTCGAGATGCTCGAGCAGTTAATCTCGTTTGCCCATCACGGAAGCGACTTACCAAGGCAATCTCAGCGCCTGTACCAATCAACAATCCGGCTAAACGGCCTTCAAGTGTCCCTGAATACGTATGAACGATGTTCCAGGGGCCCGAATCAACAGATGTCGCACGGCCAAGTCCTCGAAGCAGACTGCCACGTTCACTGGGTGTAGTTGTTTCAGATTCGACAAACTCGACGAAGGAAGCGTAGTCCAAGTCTTCTCCAGTTAAGACCCCAACAGCCGTTTGAAAAGCCCCTTTGTCTGCATGACGGAATCGCCCAGTATCGGTGAGAAGTCCAGCCAGAAGCATCTTCCGAACAACCAGCGAACGTGATTGAGGAGAATATGCATTGAGGTAAGAATCTACAATTTGAGTTGTCGCACGCACATCCCATTGCAAGAGAAGGTCGCCATCGTTTAATTCCCAATCACATGTAGAATGGTGGTCGAGAATGCATACAGGCACATTCGGTGGCAGATCGAGGCCTACCTGTCCTGAAGCAGCAGCATCAACAACGATAATCCCCCCAAGGGTCTTTGGCCAGACCGTTTGGTGTTCAGATAACTTTCGAAAAGGTGCTTGAAGCGATTCAACCATTCGTTTAGCAGTTCGGCCCAGATGTAAGCCGCAAGCCATCATGTTAGAGTGGACTGAGGAAAGAGCGATTGCAGAACCAATGGTATCCATGTCACCGTTTTTTCCCGTGACCACTGGAACCGCCCCTTTCGAGCACGCTTCGCTTAACCAGTTATGGAACGCTTTGAGCTCTGATACCTGCGTATCGTTAAGATTCATGCGCTTTCAGTCCCCGCGAGCATTTGTTTCAATTGATTGTACGTTGCAAGCAGTTCTGCTTCACGTTCAGTAAAGCGTTCGAGGTGACCTTTCAAAGCAACGAGTGTTACCTCGAGTTCTTTGATTAGATTTGGACGGTCGTAAACTTCGACCAATACACCACCCATTTGTTGATGTAAAGCGAGATTATCTGGCTGATTTTTGACATTTTCAATTGTTGCCTCCAATTCAACAACTTGGGCGCGAAGGTTTGCAACTTGTTGCCGTGCAGATTGCACTTCATTAACGACGACTTGGAGTTGTTCAAGGTTATCCATATCTCTCACCTGTTGTGCTCATTCGGTTTTGGTTGATGAACCCTCGGACTTACCTGAGAGTGAGAATAGAAGAGAATCAACAGCAATTATTCCACGCATTCGAGTATTCCACATAGCACGCAAATCCTTCGATTTTTGTTCATGCAAATAAAATTCAAAACTCTCTTTCGTGGCAGACCAATGAATTTCTTCATCCGTCACCAGAGCATCAGCAAGAGCCTTGGTATCGGCACTGGTTTTTGACTGAACGCATAGAGTAAGTGACCAACTCGCAGTCATGTAAAGACACTCCTTCGAGTGTAATCACTCTTCTTCGGAAATTTCACCAGCAGCGAGAGCACGCTCGTAATCAAGCGCAGCCTGTTGGGCGATGAATGCCATATCTGCTGTGGTTGCTCCTTCAACTGAACGTCGTAGAATTCGACTGTTGGTATCGGATGCTCGAGTGAATGGTTCCCATGCACCACCAGCGAAGGTGTGGTCGCACTTTGCGCAATGCCAAATTCCAACAGAAACTCTGCGGACTTTACGGTATTGACAAACAGGACACGTGTATTTTGCAGTCTTCTTTGCTAATGCAGCACCTGCGTTTCGACGGACTGAAACACCATATCGGGCTCCAAATCGTGCTGTTGCACCTGCTTTTTGTGTTCGCTTTGCCAATCAGTTCCCCTCCTGGGTTGCTACGAGTTTACGAAGTTCGGAGCATCGCTGATGCGCCACCTCGAATATCTCTGCAAATTCCGCCGGCGTGAACACCCCTCTTAACCCCTTTTGTAGAGAGTGGAGGTGCCCTTCATCGCCAAGAGTGATGTGAATGCGCTCATCGCCACCGAGTTCTTCCTCTTCTGAAGGATCGAAAACATATCGACCACCTACTCGAGTAAACGAAGCCATAATCGGAGTGCCATTCACTTTCAGAGTGTAATCTTCACCGACATCAAAACGTTCAGCAGGAACAACTGCGGTTCGTAGAGCTGCAATTGCTGCAAGGCCGCATGCATCAAACACATTACCGCCATCGGATAAAACATGGATGTCAATCATGACACCCCAGACTTTCTCACCAGGAACAATGCACAGACTTTCCATGTCAATGCATCCCGATTCACGAATTCCTCGGTCAACAACACGTCCAAGTTCAATGGATTGGGGTGATGGTGGTCCAGGCTCATATTTTCGGTGTGCAACCGGTCGCAACTCGGCGCCACACATCAAAGAACCTTGAGAGGGTCGGTCTGGCCAAGGAGTACGTATTTCGAACTTCACACCGGCGTAAACAATGGTTTTACCCATGACGACTTTCGCAGAACCTTCAGCATTGTAAAGGCAATCGATTTGTAAATCAACATCGCGTCCATCCCAACGGCCACGGCCATCGAGGCGAAGATCATCGTCAGCAAGTCGAGCAAGTTCTTGGCGAAGAAGAGTTGGTACGAGTTCGACCATCAGTTCTCACCTCCTTCGTATCGGCGCTTGAGCGCATCAACCATAATTTCATGAATCTCTGCAGCTGCTTTGAAATTGTATTCCATTGCAAGATTGTATTCATCTGGAGAGAGGTCGCCATCCATTTGCAAGAAGGCAATTTCTCCCGTATTTGGCAATATGCCAACAGGCAAGTCTGCTTGACCGTAATTGTCTTCAGCCTTGTCCAAATCTAAAACAACAATGTCTTCGACTTTTCCAGAAGCAACACCGACAAGAAGGTCTCTCATTGGAATTCCAGCATCAGCCAAAGCAACCGATGCGGCAGTGATACCTGCACACCGAGTTCCCGCCTCTGCAGCGAGAATCTCTATTTCAACACGAATCTTCGATCGTGGATAGCGTTCGACGAGAACAACTGATTCAAGAGCCTCAGCAGTCACTTTCGAAATTTCTCGAGAACGGCGGTTGAAACCTGGCCGAATTCGGTCGCTTGTTGAGAATGGAGCCATGTTGTAACGAACATCGATAACAGCACGGTCCTGTCGCTGAATCTTACGTGGATGTGCCTCCATAGGCCCATACACAGCAGCAACTGCAACATTCAATCCATGCGTAACCATCGCTGAACCATCAGCAGCAGGAAGAATTCCTGCCTCGATGGTCACTGGTCGCATTTCGTCAAGCTTGCGTCCGTCCAGTCGAAGACCGTCGTCGCGTAATAATTTCACATCACCGTATCCGCCCATTAAGCATCACCATTTGTTGGAGCATTTTTTTCAAGAGCAGAGAGGTCTGCTTCGAATGATTCTTTGTGTCCAGAAGTGTGAACCAAATCGATTGCCTGGCGAGCCCAAGCAATTCCATCAGCGTCACCATCGACCCAAACTTTACCATTTTCACCGACGATGATTCTGCAATCGCATGCATCACGAAGTCGTTGAATGGTAGCATTACCTTCACCACGAAGGCGTTCTATGTGAGTTACAGGAACTGAATGAACTGAACCTTGATTGAGACGTCGCAGACCAACACCTTTCATTGTAAGCACGACATTATGGCATTCATCGACTTCTTGAACACGTGCCAAGACTACATCTCCAATACCCATGTGCTGTCGAGCAGCTCCGAATTCGACTTTCCAAGGTGCGAGTGACATTGGTAAAAGTCCTTGAAATGGTCCGTTGATATTCATGAACCAAAGATTGTTGCGAACTTCAGCAACCGTTGCAACGATGAGGTCGCCTGAACGTGGCATGTATGCACTGTTAATCGGGTCGACTGAAACCGTGTTGTTAAGGTGTTTAACCCACCCGAGACGGGTGGCTATAATTGTATCATTTTGTGCGAGTGCACCACTTCCTACGCGCATCCCGGCAGATGGCCCAATAGCCATACCCGGGGTCACGAGGCGCAGCTCGGCGCCGTTTTGACCGTTGGACATTTCTTTCTCTCCAATTGTGGCGAATCGCCTACCCATGATAAAGCCGACCCTTAGAGAATCTATTGAACAAGGCAACTCAAACTTATAATTCTCTGAACTCAGTGTCCGAAGATTGACGCATAAGTTTTCCAATAATTGTGTCCTTCATCCCGGCAGGTAACTCAATAATTGCCGCCCATGTACCGTTTTCGAGCCACTGCTCTTTTTCCATATATTGCCGCAGCACTCTCGAGGCTGAACCGTAAGCAGAACCGGGAACACGGATTGCCAGACGAATCGACTCAAAGGAAAGAGGAATCATTGGCTTCAACAATTCAATGGCATCCTTTACCTGGTCCTCTAACCGCTTGAAGGGGTCTACAGAATACCTGGATTCATCAAGCGCTAACTCAATGCGAGTTTTTGGATGTGGACTTTTTGATTTCGGATCAACCGCCATTGTGTGAATCTCATGGACAATTTGTTGACGCATTTGCTCGACTCTTGCTTTTCGTTGGGCAGTTGTCAGTTGGATACTTCCTTTCGACAGAATAATCTTTGCAATTTCCAAAATATCCTGCGTTCCAAATGTATTTTCAATTGCCTCTTCTGTGGGACGTTCTGCACCACGGATGTCATGGAATACCTCATCCATTGCGAGAAATTGGTCGATGTCAACAGAAGTTGGATCTGCTTTGAAATCTTCAACTGAATTCGGATCGACAAGTAGTTCGTATCGCTTTCCACCTTTTTCCATGCGTGCAAGCACGGCATCATCGAGACTTACCATATTCTCCCTCGTGTTTAGGTGGGGGAGACAGCATTTGAACGTGGCTATCTAATTTCACTCTTCCAACGGTTTGAGCCGGTCGATTTGCTTGTTGACCTCAGAGCGGTCGAGCACACGGTATCCATCAGCATCGACTACAGTCACTTCAACTGCTTCACGGTTAAGTTCAGTATCGTTTGCGCTGCGAAGAGCTTCAAGACCGAGTTTCATGGCAGCGTTTAGCGTCAAACCTTCTTTCCAGTTAGACTCAAAGAATTCTATCACAGTGTTTCGTCCGCTTCCAATAGCCCCTGCATGGTAGGATTGGTATGCACCACTTGGGTCAGTCTCGTAGAGGTGGATACCATTGTCGTCAACCCCACCGATGAGGAGAGCGGTTCCAAATGGTCGAGAACCTCCATATTGGGTGAAGGATTGCTTGAAATCACAAAGTTTCTTGACAAGGACATCAACTGGAACTCGTGCTGCATAAGTGATGCGATTAACTTGGGCATCAACACGAGCACGGGCTACTAACTGACGAGCGTCAGCAACAAGCCCGGAGGTTGCAATACCAATGTGGCCGTCGACTTTGAACATCTTTTCAATCGACTCAGGAATAATCAGTCGGCTTACAATGCGCTTGTCGCAGACTAAAACAACACCGTCACGGAACTTCAAACCTGCAGTCGTGGTTCCTCTTTTGACTGATTCTCGTGCATATTCAACTTGGAACAATCGTCCGTCTGGGCTGAATGTCGTAATTCCGTGGTCGTATCCTCTTCCGCTTGGTTGCATGTCGTCACTCTCAATGTTCCGTTAAATCGACGCTTTATGAGGATGAGGGTTCAAGTGAATGAATCATCGCACGTAGGCCGAGACACTTTGCTGAGTTCGCCACCCCATTTGAACCCTCACCCAAACCACTTCACCCCTAAACTCTTCAAATAGTTCTCCTTAGGAAGTATATGCGAGTCGCTGTCCTGTCTTCAGGTGGTAAAGATTCTGCTGCTGCATGGTGGTGGGCTATGTGCAAAGGCTGGGAAGTCACACACTTGGTCACAGTTCGAGTAACTGGAGGAGATTCATGGATGTTTCAGGTCCCGGGAACGCACTTAGTTGAATACCAAGCTAAACTTGCCGGTATCGAATGGATTCAAGTCGAATCGAGAGGCGAACAAGAAGTAGAAATCGACGACCTAGAACAGGCCCTTTCGGAACTAAAAATCGACGGCGTTGTTAGCGGAGCGTTGAGATCAGACTATCAAAAAAGTAGAATTGAAAGAATGGCTGAACGGTTGAACATCAAAAGTTGGACACCATTATGGCATCAAAAGAGTCAATTACACATGAAAGGACTGATTGAGAATGGATTTCAAGTATTCATCACTGGAGTGAGCAGTGAGGGACTTGGTAGGGAATGGATTGGCAGGACGCTCGACGCTTCATCGCTTCTAAAACTGGAAGAATTATCACAAAAATACAGATTCAATATTGATGGGGAAGGTGGCGAATACGAAACATTGGTCACTGGAGGGCCACATTTTGCGGGCCACCTTGAACTGGACGGAACCGTACACTGGGATGGACGTAGAGGAACATTCGAAATCGAACAGGTTCACTGTATCGCTTGACGAGCAAGTGCTACGCATTCATCGACAATTTCTCCTGAAACTCCGATGTGATTTGCTGGCTCGAACATCGCTTCTAATTCTTCAGCAGAAAAGGCGGCAGCAATAGCTGGAGTTCGACTGCAAACATCGATGAGTTCAATATTTTTGTCCACTGCCTCGAAAGATGCTGCTCGAAGAATTTCATGGGCTTCATCACGTGGAATACCGTGGTCGACCAGGTCAATCATCACTTTTTCAGCCATCACTAAACCGTTCTGTGAATGAATATTAGCAAGACAGCGCTCTGCATCAACCCACATGTTTTTCAAAACGTCACGGGTTTTCGCCATCACATCTTCGCAAAGTGCAGACGCATGCGAAAGTGTGAACCGTTCACTGCTGGAGTTCGCCAAATCACGCTCATGCCAAAGTAATGCGTTTTCATAAGTCGGGATAATCATAGCACGGACAATTCGTGCCAATCCACTTGCATTTTCTGACTTAATAGGGTTCTTTTTATGAGCCATTGTTGAAGAACCAACTTGCTTTTCAACATCGAATCCTTCACCTGCTTCACGTATTTCTGAGCGTTGAAGGTTACGAACCTCTTGGAGTATTTTCTCACAACTTGCAGCAACATTTGCGAGCCAAGAAACATACTCTATGTATCGGTCTCGACCGACCACCTGTGTCGTTGCCAATGGTACCCCAAGTCCTAAGTGAGTCAAAATTAAACGCTGTAATTCACGAGCGTTTTCACCTTGCGCAGCACCTGTCCCGACCGCTCCTAGGAATTTACCTACAGATATCCGTGGCGAAGCTTCATCGAGGCGAATTAATTGACGGCGGAGTTCATCGAGCCAAACTGCTGCTTTCAATCCAAACGTGATCGGCACAGCTGCTTGACCGTGTGTACGACCGAGCATGACGGTATCTCGTTCTCGTTCAGCGACGTCTGCACAGACACCAATCAGTAAGCAGAGTTGTTCACGCAATAAGACAATACTGTCTCGAAGCTGAAGTGCGACCGCTGTGTCAACAATGTCATTGGATGTTGCTCCAAGGTGAATACACCATCCCGCTTCACCAGCAGCCTCTGCCATGGCCTTGGTCAGGGCCATTATGTCATGCCGTGTTTCAGCTTCAATTTCAGACACACGTTCTTTTGTTACAGAAACTGGATTCGAAATAGAGGCAACAATGTTGTAGTCTTCTTCAGTTACGCGTCCAAGTTGCATATGAGCCCAAATCAGTGCTCGTTCAACCTCAAGCTGGCGCTCATGACGTCCAACCTCAGACCATATTCGTTTGAAGTCTTGGCAGCCGTAGCGGTAATCAAGTGGGCAGAAGGCCATATTGGAGTCAGCACGCCACGCTTCATCAACATTGCCTTTGAAAAATATGCCATTCAGAGGCAGAGGTCTTGATTCATTCATCCTGATCGACAGGTCCCATAACCGAGCGTATGAGAATGATAGCCAGAATTGTTGAGAGAACAAACGAAACACCGACATAAAGCGAGATGTTGTACCACATCATCCCAACACCAACCAGCGAAGCATACGATACGATTTGGCAGATTGCAGAAGCAAAATGCAACCTGTCCATGCGCTCTTGACTGAGCTTGCCATTATGTTCAAGTAAAAAGGTGTAAATCAAAAAGTAGATTCCTTGAAACGGAATTGTCGCCGCTATAATGGCAAGAGCAATCTCACGAATAAAGGTCGGATTCGATTCCTGTTCCATTCCTTGAAAAAGCATGAAAGCGGTGTTGGTTCCGAGGAGTGCCGCCATTATTGTCCAGCGCTTGTCTTGAGATGAAGTTCGACTTTCAACATTCACCGATTCCTCACTCATAGCCCCTACGCTGTGAGGAAAGGGTTTGATGTTTACCGTCCAATACACCCTCAAAGATGAGGTTTTCACATGCACCAATCAACTTTCGATTCTATCAAAAAGGTATCCAAGACCAAAGAAAACTAAAGTCTAGAATACTCAAAATTTTGATTATTGCCCCAGTTACCGTCGCTGATATAAGAAGAACGAGAAGCATAGAAAGGGGACCATACTGGTTTGAATCACGGAAGAGTGTGCGAATAATTCCGTCCCGTTTCAAAGCCTCCATGAATGAAGATGCTTCGGAATAATCCGGGAGTGGTCGGCGTGGAATTCGCTCACCTTCTCGAACAATGAGGTCGTCGCCCATGAGGCTGGGTTGAAGAGGTAGGGCATGAATGTTCCTCAAAAAATCAAACGTGGGTAAGTATCAATGCCGAGTGCCTCTTCAGCGGTCTATGGGCAGAGCACGCTTTGAAGCAAGTGGAAAGCATATCCATTTGGCTGTTGAAGGAAGCATAGGCGGGACAAGCCTCGGATTGCATATGGCCACTGATGTTATTGAACAAGGTGGAAGAGTCCTGTGGGCCTCTCCGATGATGCCAGACAATGTTCGGTTTGGGCAGATATTTTCTCATCTTTCAATTGCTCATTCATCTCGATATCATGCAATGAATTTGGTTGGTGATTTTGATCAGGCAATGGATATTTTGATTCAGACTTCAAATTCGTTACCAAGTGTAGAACTGGTCGTGTTGGATGATTGGTGTGACTCTTCAGGAAAAATACCAGCCGCCAGAATTGCTGCGGTTCAGAGACTTTCTGAGCAAATTGATCCCTCGATTTGTCTGCTGCTTACCAGTAAAGGAAGTATCGACGCAAGTGGAAATTCCAAGGATGCCATAGTTGCTCGTGGTCGAGAAGCAATGAGCAATGCAGGCTTTGAAATCTGGAGATTGGAGCGGCCGAAGGACGGAGCTCACAGAATTTTGGTTCAGCAAGATGGGTCAATAGAATTGAAGTTAGAAGAAGAAGGGTATTTTCTCTAAGCTTCATCTTCTTCGTCTTCACCGAGTAATTCCGCCATTTCTTCGAGTGCTTCATCATCCGGTTCATCAAACTGGCTCGGATTTTTTGCACCGCCACCAAGTGTATCTTCTCCAGCAATCTTCGGAGCAGCATCCTCAAGCATCGACTGGCGGTTTTCAGCGGCACGCTTTGCAATAAACCAAGCCATCCCCAAAAACAGCACGACAAGTACAACATAGGCTATATTCTTGGTTAACTCTTCACTCGCCATATTCTTGTCAATCAACGATGTGACTTATTTATTTCCCAAGAACTGAACTGGATTGATTCAATCAAGCCACTCCAATGGTCGAGCAAGATGTCTACGAGCATCGGCCGGAGGCTGAACCCATGAATCGTAAGGTGGAACACGTGGAATTTCTAACCAGACCTCTTCCGTGCGTAGTTTGCACTTCGGACAACGGCATCCTTGTCCTCGCCCCATTGACTTCATGCGAACTCCACACTTTTCACAGAAAGGTCGTTGTTGGTTTGGGACAGATGAAACAACACGCAATTTCTCAAGATGTAGAACACCGAACTCAGGGGAGATTCCGTTTCCAAGCACAACATCGCCGGGTTGGAGCCATTGTGCAAGTTTCTTAACCGAACCCGATTCGGAAAATGCTAACCATTTACCGTGCTCTGTTGTTAGTACACAATGCCCTCGATTCAACACTTCAACGTCAGCAATTGATGCTCGGAGCGGTTCGCCAAGATGGTCATCTGTTGCCTGATTGGTAGCAAAAGTGCGTAAGCCGATTGAAGGTTCAGTTGATTCGGCAGAGAGGAGTATTTCTGCAGCACTGTTAGCTGTTTTTTCGTCACGTGCCCGTAATCCAAAGAGAACTGGACAAGGGCCCCGAGGTGCAACCATACCCGTTCCTTTTCGAGGATCTCGTGAGAGAAATGTAGATTCGATAGCGTCGACTAAATCCAATGTTTTTTCACAAACAGAACGCTGTATAACGCCATGTCGATTCGGTAGACGCCATGCAATCGCTTCCCATGTTTGCTTCTTCCCATGCCAAGCAACAGCCGCAGTAGCTCCAATTCTGCCTTGTCCACCCCAACAGCGGTCCGCTTGGGGAACCTCATCTAAGTGAACTTCTGATTGAACAGCCTTGGTATAAAATGATTCATCAATGGTTGAATCTGAAAACCAAACCATACCAGGGTCTGCCGGATACTGTTTTCGCTCATCATGAGTAGAGTTGGATACATTTCCTTTGAGAGGCATCAAGTGTTTTTCCCAATAACGGTCAAGATGTTCAAGGAGCATAGGCTCATTTTCTGTCACCAATTCAACAGCAACAGCTGCATTACCTCGAGTGCGATGTTGAGCGAACGGCCAAAGCCGGACCAAGCGTGGGGTTTTGATTGAAACTGAATCTGGCAAACTTTTCAGAAGAAGATGGAATGAATATGTCGTACATCCTTGATTAAGGCTGTCGGTATCATCCAATCCTAGCCAACCCATCAAATCACCGCACTGGATGGAAGTCATCACCTTTATTTTCGGAATCAAGAATTCGTTCAATTACTGGAAAGATTCCGTGTGAATCATCGACCTGGAAGAGTCGCAAGCCTTGAGCCCAACCAGCACCCATGTCACTTCCTCGGTCGCCAACCATACAATCAAACAAGTGTGCAGGATTCGGCTTCTTGCCCCACCAATCAACTTCAGCATCTTTCGGAGAAATTTCTGCGATTGATTGACCTTGAGGGTGTTCGATTTTCCCTCGAAGTACTTTTTCTCCAAATCGTAACATTCCCGGCATCGGTTTACGACACATGCATCGATCACGGTGGCGATGTGGGCAGGCAAGAATCATATCAAAATGAGCATCTTGGTCAAATTTCAGAAACGCACTGCGCATGTGGTCGTGAATTGAGTGCAGTCGATGCTCATCCCACAAACCTCGCATGATTGGAGACTGGTTTGTAACGACGCAGATTCTGTATCCGGCCCGACGGAGCATTCCCACTGACTGCGCAGCATTGGGGAGGGGGATAAATTCACTTGGCTGATTGATGTACTCTGAACTGCCAATATTGAGGACTCCATCGCGGTCAAGAAAAGCAATACCGCCGTGTGAAGGAGCGGAAGCCGGCAAGGGAGTCGGCGTGTACTGAACTACGAACCCTCGCATGGTTATCCCAGCAGGTAGAAGGTGAAGTGATTTTGGTCGAACCAACAGAGTGTTGAAATGGAATCAGCATGTGGAATGCCTCATGCTGTTCAGCGCTGAAGTGGCTTCACTCATCGGTGCTACAGGGCTAATTTCGCTCGCAGTTTCGTGGCACAGAAGGAAAAAAGGCGAAATACGCCTCGCCCAATTTGGTTGGGTTCTTGTCGGTTTAACCTTCTTCAATGATGCAGAGAAATATTTGTCGCACGGCGATGCTGTGCTTACTGTATTTACCATCGCAACACTTCCAATGGCTGTTGGAATGGCGATATGGGAACAACGTGTGAATGATCCAAAAACACAGCGGGCTTTGATTTGGTCGAGAGGAGCTGTTGCTTATGCAGGTGGGCCTTACTTACTCATTGCCCATGTTCCTTGGCTCAACGTTCTAGCTATCTGGTTTGTCGCAAGTCAAGCAGCCCTGTTTTTGCGGTTTTCTGGTTCTGGAGACGTCGTTCTTGGTGAGACGACCGTTAACACAGTCAACGGTGAAGTTGCATGGAGTACATGGGATGGGAACCGATGGTTTATGGGCGAGTTTGTTGGCGAATATCCATTTCAAACTGAACTTTTACTCAGTGATGGGACGGCTATTGGAATTAATTTCGTATTAGCATGCACTGCTTTGCAATCGATGGTCATCTTCATCGGCGCTATTGCAGTTCTCGACATTGATTGGAAGCGACGATGTCGGGCACTGATTCTCACACTTCCGGTCATTCACATTCTCAACTTGTTCCGTAATGCTGGATTAATTTGGATGCATATGACCTATACCGAATGGTCGTATCTGGGAATGTCAGTCTTTGAGTTCGGACACGCTTATGCTGCCCGTGTCGTCTCGTTAGGAGCCATGTTCTTGATGGCTATCGTCATGTTCGATATCCTACCCGAATTACATCGACACATTGTTCGATTGTTGCGACCGTTTGGATTGTTACAACCCCAAGCAAAGAAATAGGCTCACTGTTGCGCCCAATCTTGTGATGCATCGCTTCGCACCCATTTGATGCCACTACCTGCAGGATATTCAATGACTTCTTGACCGCTTGCATCGATCATACCCATCAATGCAGACGGAGGTGATTGAGGAGACGGTGTTTCAAATAAATCGCTCATGTCACCAATAGGAAGTGAATTTTCATTCTGAGGTGCTTTGTATGCATCAAATGGATTTTCCTGTTCTGAAGAATCGTTTGAAGGTTCCACTGGGCTCTCAAACTGTTCGATGGAAGGAAGCACTTTGTCCTCTTTCTGTAGCATTCGTTCGTCAAAATCTGGAACACTGGAGTTTTCCCATTCTTGGGACGAATTGCTGTTTCCACCACTGCGTAAGAAGAACACGAGAATACCGATAAGCATGACAAACAGGACTCCGCCAGCAGAGTAAATCATGTCATTCGCGACACCAGGGGCGATGTCTGCATTATCACCAACTCCATCACCATCGGTGTCAAGAGTTTCATCTGGATCATCCGGGAATGCATCTTCATCATCAGGAACACCGTCTTTATCACCGTCAAAAGCATCGAATGTGGTCTCACAAACAAGTGCAGCCAATTCGATTTCATCGCCATCGAGTACGCTATCCTTGTCACCATCGAAAGAAGTGAATTTATAGGAATTCACGAAGGATTGTGATGAAAACAGTTCGAGTGACACACGGTCAAAGTTTTCCAATTGATCGAACATGCTCTCTAATTCATTACTGCATGTGCAGAGTTCCTGAACAATTTCACGATACTCAAGCGTCTCATCACCATTGAGATCTATATCCGAGAAAACAACATCATCTGCATCAATTGAATCAAATTCTCGAACAGAAAGAACGCCATCGTTGTCAATATCGTACTGAGTCATGACCTCCTTGGCTGATTCTTGGCAAGACATGACTACGACGGGTTCATCGGGGTCATCAGGGTCGACAGATGGCAAGTCGGAATATTCCCAATTAGCGACTAATGATACGTCTGAAAAGGATTCTTCAGCGATGAGTGAGATATCAAAACGGCCGTTTGAAGGCATTTCAATATACAGCGTATGTTCAGTACCCTCTCCCTTGGATTCGACGGTTATTGATTCGCTTTCGATTTCCATGCCCGGCATTTGTCGTCCACCAGGCCCGCCATTGCCTTCATTTTGGCCGCCACCAAAGTTGAAGATAATCTGTTCTCCCTCGCCTTCAATGAGCAACTCACCTTCACCTCCAAATGAAATTATTTCGAGGTATTCACCGGCTTCTTCTAACTGAACGAAAAAGAACAGTTCTTCGCCTTCAGGTGCCTCGATGCCTGAAATTTCTTCACCGTTGAAGAGTTCGATTGGAGTACCATCATAACTCCAAACATATCGGTCTTCAAAGGAAGCTGTAATCATAACGTTGGCAAAGATTTCTTCAGTGTAGACCAAAATATACCACATGCCAGGCGTGGGGTCATTGAAACCAACCATGTCACCTGCACCAGGTGTGCCTGAAAGGTAATCGAAGTTAGCAGCATCCGGGGCTTCAAGATATTGCAAGAAGAGAGTCGCTTCACCATAACCTTCTGAAAGGTCAACTTCAAGTCGTTCAGTACCGGTAGGCACGTCGATTTTGAAATATTGAAGAAGCCCATCATAACCGCTCAAAGGACCGTAGGCAATACCGGGAGAGAGTTCAATGGCGTCTTCAGGAGCCACGTTGTCAGGAGCATATGCGAAACTGGCCTTGATTGTGAAATCAAGGGCACGGCCAAAAGTGAATGCAGAAGCGTAGTATATCCCGGGTTCAACATCATACAATGTAGCCATTTCTTCATTGCCTTGGCCGGTGCTCCAAGCAAGTTTCGAAGCACTGCCTTCCAAATCGTCATCTTCCTCGAAAATATCGCTGAACAAATCAAACGGATCTGGAACCGTCATCCATGAAAGTCCAAGATTTATGTTACCGGTGCCATCGTAAGTCTCGACTGATAAACTGGCAAGAGGTTCTGTGACGTTTACATAATAATACAAAATTCGATCTTCAAGAGGTGCCTGTCGACCAACATCAATCGATTGGTCAGTGACTGGAATACTGTTCTTTAATTCTGTCATCTCACTCAATTCTGGAGGTGGATCAGCGATTTCCCAGGTGAGAGTGACTGTCAAATCTTCAATGTCCTCAGTAGGGATGATGACAATCCACCAGGTGCCAGCATCTGGCCAACTCCAATCTTCCCAAAGGTAACTAAATTCAGCGACAAAGTGATCATCATGTTCCCATGAACTTGGTATTGATTCATGAGAAATGTAAACATCGATATCAATTGGTTGTTTTTCGAATTGGTCCCAAGAATACATGTTGAAGTACATTTCTTTGGTCATTTCTTCGACATCAGCATAAAACAAAAGTTGGTCACCTGCTTCTGCAGATTCAATGATAATATCTTCATCATTGAACAATTCAACAGCCTGAGTAACTATTGTGCCATCAGGCATAACCCAATCTGCACCGTCAATCTCTCCTGTTCGGTTTGCCTCATCTGAGGTTACCGGGCCTTCACCCTCTGCGAAGGTCCAGTTCGAAATCCAGTTTGTTGACATGTTTGAAGCAGTAATTCCAATTGAGATGTTGTCAAGCATTCCTTCAAAGAAGTTGCAGTCGCAACCTGCACCCATGCTTGCGATGTAAAGCTCATCACATGAATCACCAGATGTGAAACAGTCATTTGAGCCAAAGTCACCTTGAGGAATCATCGATTTTTCTGCAGAAATGTTTCCAGCATGTTCACCGTTGATTTTGAAATGTCCACCAACAGATTCAATGAAATCGATTTCAATATGGCTCCATTGATTTGCAACAACGGTCATGTTTGAGAGTGGATGCTTGGAAAGACTGTATTCGGAAGCATAACCAACTGCACCGTTGTTGAGATACATTCCCCATCCATAATCACCCTTCATGGTAATGAACTGAATACCCTGAATTGAGTAAGGAAATACCCAAGCGGAAAGGTGAAGACCACCAGTGATATTGAGAGTATCATCATGAGGAACTACGATCTTATCACCGTCACCGTTGAACCGAAGTGAAAAATCAGCACCCTCGCCAACCTCTACAACGCCATAAACTGGGAAATATTGCGGATCATTTTCCAAGTCATTCCACGTGCCTGGCATGATGTTGCCCATGTTCGTACTCGCTATGTGAATAAAATCTTCATCGCCCCCTTCAGAGGGTTGACTGTCACCCCAGTTGTTGTAGTAAAAGGGGGAACCATCATGCCATTTGTAAAAACCATCTTCATCATAGTCTGACAGGCCGGTCCAGAGATGTCGGGATTGATTATCAAACGTTGAGAAGGTATCAAAAATCCATTGATTTTCAACTTCATCGTTGATGGTTGTCAAGAAACCGTCTAACCCGCGAGCGGCATCTGCTGCATCTTCCCATGAACTGGCACTGAGGAGGTGGTATGTGTGGCCGTTTTCAGGATTCACGGCAGTATCAAGAATTTCAATCCCGGTTGAATTTTCTGCTTCAACAGACATCAAGAGAGGTGATACTGAACTTAAGAAAAACAGTGTTAAGACAATGACTGCCTGTGCTTTCATATAAAATTGCATCAAACGGTAACTTATCAAGCAATTGGTGTGTTGACTAACATCACACTTGCAGTTTGAGTATCATTTGAGGCGCTTGCCGCCGATTCTTAATTCAGTTTGCAATGGCATTTGATGCTCCCAAGCAAATTCTTTGACGATTCGCCAAGCTTTTTCAGATCCTTCGTAATCTTTCACCTCAATTATGTTGTTGCGCGTATTGGCTTTGAAGGCAGCTACAGGTTCCGCATTCTTGAACACCAAATATGCAGAACCAAATCCGAATCTTTCTTTCAAGATGTCTGAAAAGTAAGGAGCAATTGGGTCACTGGGAGGAAGAACGAAATCACGTATCGGTGGGATTTCTTGGGCTTCCTCAAGTAAATTTTTACGACCCCAGCACACTTGGTCAAGGTCTTCGATGAGGAAACCTTTGACCAAAGTTCCATCTTCTTCAAATGAGGTGAGTACAGATTTAATTTCCTCTGGCTTAAATGGAGTTCCTGCAAGACGGAGAATTTGTTTGAGCGTGATGACTGGATATTCTTTGACGAGGTTTCTTAGGTATTCACGCCGCAACTCAATTCGATCGAGGTCTTTCGATACTTTCACGGTACGAAATCCGCCTCTAAAGTCTTGAACGATGTGACCAGTTCGAACCAATGGTTGAATCAGTTTCCTAAATTCCGACTGGGTTAACGCATGACGCTCTTTGAACAAGTTGGGGTCAGAATTCCCGCTAAAGAATTCGATAATATCCCAGAGTTCGTCCTCATGAGGTTCTCCACGAATCGCAAGAAGATTTTGGAAATGCTCGTAGGTCGACCAAACTTGATGTCCTCGAAGATTTACACCTTGATGCAAACGATTTGCACTGGCCATACTTTTGAGGTCGACCCGATAAAGTTCACATCTGCCTCTCAACGCAAAATCATCACGTATTTCATCGACCTTTCTCACTGCTGCACTTTCATGCTCATGACGAGTTTTTTGATGCAAATGATGACGATAGAAAAGGGCCCTTTCTGCAATTTCTCTTGGTTGAGGGTCCACAACTCCGCCCCGAATCATTCGCTCCCCTGCCATCTTGAAGCCAATCGATTCAAGTGCAGAACGCGTCTTTTCATCCATATCAGTAACAGGTTCGCTGTTGAAATTCGACATCACTGCAACATCGACTAATTGGTCAGCGTGATTTTCGAGAAGCAATTCAAAGGCAGAACAGAATTCTTCAAGATAAGCAGTCGGGACGTGTAAATCTTTGATGACCAAGTAATCATTTACTTTGAACATCAGCACTTTGCCGATAGGGTCAATTCCCTTGAACACTGGAAGGTACCATCCTCGGTCGAGAACACTTCGAACTTCCCAAATGAATCGAGAAACATAAGGGTCGGACTGTGTGAGAATTCGCATTTTCCGGTCTTCTCTGCGAGGACGCTGGAGTAACTGGACTTCTTCGGGCATACAGTAGAATGCCTCAGGATCAGGAACCAAAGCCATGACTTTCGCAATGCGGCCATCTTTCTCAAGATTCATCAAAGCAACAGTGAGCTCCTCGAAAGAGCGAGAAACATAGAAACGCAAAGTGCTGCCCTTTACTGGACCCATTCGACGAATTATTTCAACCAAAGCACTCTCGAAATCAAGTGCATCGTAAACGTCGTGGACTCTGTGGAAAAGTGACAGCCGCCGCCTTCGACCTGAAACATCTTCAAATTGTTTAACAACCAACATTTGCCGTTCGAGGTTGGACATGGCATATTTGATGTCGCGCTGAAGCGCACGATGCTCATCTCCTTTCGGGAAATCTTGTAATATTTCTTGACGCGTGAGATTTTCACCGATTGGAATACGACGCAGGAGTTCTTCCTCCATTGGGCCAATCCACGGTTCAGGTTTCAAGCCGAGGAGCATAGGAATAGTGTCCTTGTTGGTATACCCCATCCGGTTGTGCAAGAGCCGACCCATAATGACATCAGAATCCAACTGCATGTCCTGCCAATCTTTGAAGCGGAAATCTTTGACTCGATACAAAAGTTCCTGCTGTTTCTGGAAAAGAACGTGTGAGTCAAATGCAGTGAATCCGTCATTGTATTGTTTGAAGGTCTTGTCGAGAACGAGATTTTGAACCCATCTGTATTCGACAACTTCTTCAGCCCCATCAATCAATCGATGCTCGTCAATCTTGAGAATATATTCTGCGTCATCTGTTTGTTTATAGAATCCTACAGACAAAACATTGCGTGTTTCAAGTTCGAGTAAAATTCGATCAACCATCTTTCGAGGGAACGGTAATCGATCGCTGAGAACATCGCCAGTTTGGGGCCCTTCACTACCGAGCATTTCAATAATTTTCACACGCAACGCTTCGTGAGGGTCACCGAGTTCTTTATCCTCCCAAGCAGTCGGAACCCTTCCATCAAATTCCGTTGCGACACGGTAAGAAATCCCACTGATGTGAAGCTCGCGTAAGTCATCGACTTCACCACCACCATTCATGGAAAGACAACCGAGCGTTCCGTGAATTTCTGCCATGAATGTGCTGAACCACTTCCCGTCCAATTCTGGAGCACCGGTTCCATCGATTTTGGTAATTTTACCATCTTGGCAGAGAATTTCGACCCATTCTCGAAGCACCTCCATTTCAATGCCTTTGAGTTTCTCGCTATACAACGGGTTTTGAAAAGAAGAATCTAATCCACCTCCATGAGACATCAGAGTGAATAATTGTTCAGCATCTTTCGGAATGGGTGCTTTATCAAGATAGAATCTTGACAATTGCTCTGGAGATAATTCTGTTGCTAGACTACGAGTTCCCAGGAGTCTCTGAAGAACTGCAGGATCAATGTCTTTTACCAAGAAGGCGCGAGTCTTCATAGCCATTAAATCTTCAAATGCCGACATGAAAAGCGACATTCCAAGTCGAGAAGGAACGGTCACTTTGTTATGGACAATACGAGCATCACCCGTCAGGCAGAGGCTCAAAAACTGCTGGAGACTCTTCATGTCGATATCGCCAAACATGATTTCATTTTTTGCCTCTCTCATCAACAGACTGTCATCGATTGTTCGATGTTTGTTCAATAACGCATCAGCACGTTGCTGGAACTGTTGTGGGCTGACTTCATCTGATCCAATCCGTTTTGGTATAATCATCGAGCGACCTGAAACCTCTCTGAATCTTTTGGCAAAAATTTGAGTGTTTACGATATACCGCTCAATGACTTCAGTGTAATCGTTATCCCTAAACGCTTGATACATCTGCCCGGGGTCGACTTCTTCGGAGGTTCGAATCAAAAGACCATTTTCATCGAATGACAATTCAATAACCGATATATTGTTTGATTCCGCTAGACCGGCCATAAAATATCCGAGAGCGGTATTGAAGCCTCTTCCTCTGCATGTGGTAATCATATATGTTGGATGGCCCCCTGAGACGACTTGCTCAACCAAGATTCGATTTGGGTCTGGGACCTGGAAAGAATCGATGGAATGCTCTTCTAAATGTCGGGCGATTGCATTCGCTACATCTGAAGAAAGTCCGTACGCATCACGAAGTAAGATTCGAGGATCTTGTTCGCGACGCAGGGCAACAATGCAGTGGCCTATGAGATTGAGTAACGCATTGGAGAGTTCACGTGAACGTGAACGAGCCTCTCCAGACCACGAAGGAACCGTTGGTCGATGCCCAGTGACTGAGGCGACATTTACGCGTGTACCTTGAATGTTGGTGACCCTGTAGGTTGAACCACCAAGTAAAATCACGTCACCTCCGCGAAGATTGGAAACGAAGGAACCTGAAAGCTGTCCGAGAATTGAACCTTCAGCGTTGAAAACAAGGTAGGAATTATCTGGAGCAATCGTTCCAATATTTTGGTAATAAATCATACGAGCATAACCACGCTTTCCATAGATGTTCTCTTCCCAGTCAATCCAGATACGTCGCTCGTCTTCAAGCATGTCCAGAACTTCAATGAAATCATCATATTCGAAATTACGGTATGACCAAGCATTAACAATAACTTCGTACGCTTCATCAATATCAATATCGTTGATGATGACCAAGCCAATCATAAATTGTGCAACGACATCTAAACAATTTTCTGGGAAATCAAGTCGATCCATATCACCAGTTTGGATTGCCGATTGCAATGCAGCGAGTTCGATGAGGTCATCAACACTCGATGGTAAAAATCGGGCGCGAGGAATCCCGCCTACATGGTGACCTGCTCGACCAATTCTTTGAAGAGCAGTTGCAATATCACCGGGGCTACCAATCTGTAAAACCAAGTCAACAGAACCAATGTCTATACCCATTTCTAGAGATGAGGATGTGACAACTGCACGAAGGTGTCCATGTTTCAATTTCTTTTCAACATCAGCCGTGTAATCAATATTTACCATCATTCATTTTGTTTGAGTGCAAAATAGAATCAAACGGGCATTTATGTTGACAACATTTTTTCTCTTTTCTACGATTTCGGTAGATTTTTCACCTCTACAGTAAGAGTTTTGTTAAATTGAAAAAACGATACATTGATTTACTCGTAGCATCCGATGTGCGAACACGGGTGTGAAAAATAAATGGCAGATATTCACTACTTAGAGAATCCTCTTGAGACAGAGGAACTCTTGGAGTTATTATGTCCACCCGTTCGCAACTGGTTCAAAGATAAATTTCCTGATTTTACCGACCCGCAAAAATTAGCAATTCCAGCCATAATGGAACAAGAGCATTTGCTGCTTTGTTCACCAACAGGTTCTGGAAAAACGCTCACAGCATTCCTCTCGATAATTGATCAACTCGTCCGTCGAGCATTAGATAATAAATTGGATAAACGCGTATACTGTGTTTACATCTCGCCAATCAAAGCCCTTGCAAACGACATTGAGCGCAATTTAATCGGTCCATTGACAGAAATTTCAGAATCGTATTTACCGAGTCGAGCACAAGAGATTAAAGTCGGCCTTCGAACTGGAGATACGCCCCAGTCAGAGCGTCAAAAGATGCTTCGCAATCCCC
>CABYOM010000005.1 GCA_902520595.1 uncultured Candidatus Poseidoniales archaeon
TTCCTTGTGCAGTTTCCGGTCTAAGAAAACCAGGGCGCCCTGACGAACCTGCACCAATTGTTGTATTGAACATCAAATTTTGCGCAGTGATCGGTGACCAAACAGGGGCTTGACAGGATGGGCAAGGAGGTTTCGATTCGTCGAGGAGAGATTGAAGTTCTGATTTGGTTAACGCATCGGGATTTGGGTGGTGCAATTCTAGCAATGTATCTGCTCTACTTGCTTCCTCACAAGTGGTACAAACGGTCATGAAGTCAGAAAACTCACCAACGTGACCCGATGCTTCAAGAACTGCATATGGAGTGACGGTAGGACAAGATATTTCGACGATATTTCCAAGAGATGATACGGTTGCGGGAATTTAACATGGCCGAATTAGAATATTTCATCAACCCACACGAAGAACCATCTCACGATTTTTCTCCATGGGATGAAAACGAGGTTACACTTCTCGCAGAAAGTAAAGGCGAGCTCAAAATGAGTATACCTCAAGCGATTGAAAAAGGTGTGATTCGGCATGCAACCGTTGGATATTTTATGGCTCAGACTTTTGATTTTTTATCAAAAGTCGGAATAGATACGCAAAGAATTCGGTTCCGCCAGCATGAAGCAGATGAAATGGCGCATTATGCAAGCGATTGCTGGGATGCTGAAATTCACGGTTCCTACGGGTGGATTGAGTGTGTCGGTATCGCACATAGAGGGTGCTACGACTTAGAATCTCACGAGAAGGCTACTGGGAAATCTCTGCGTGCTCGTCGTGAATTTGACCAACCCCAAATCCTTGAAATTGACGGATGGACGACTGAGGGTGCGAAAGCAGGTCCCGCATTTCGAGCATTGGCGGGTGCTGTCAAAGAAGCCGTTGAGGGTTTACCTGCGAACTCGACATTCCCTCTTGCAGTTACGCTTTCTAATGGTGAGAAAGTGACCGTAGAGCAAGAGCATGTTAAGCGTGACCAGCGTACTGAAACCGTCACCGGTGAATGGTATATACCTCATGTTGTTGAGCCTGCATTTGGGATCGACAGAATCATCTGGCATATTCTTGATCACGCTTATGATGAATCTGGTAAAGATGGTGAGGCCTATACGACTATGCATTTGAGCGAGCATGTCGCACCTGTTGACTATTGCATATTCCCCTTGTTTGAAAAAGATGGTATGGGTGAACTTGCCCAACGCATTCATGCTACCATGTGCTCAAAGCCAAACGTAGTTTCAATGTATGACGCAAGTGGTTCAATTGGCCGTAGATATGCTCGTGCTGATGAAATAGGGGTTCCAAACTGTATTACTGTGGATCATCAATCGCTTGAAGACAATACAGTTACGATTCGTGATAGAGATTCTGGAGAGCAACATCGGGTTGCTATCGATTCCCTCTAACCGTATCGTTAACCATGAAAACGATTGTTTCATCGGTGAATGTTGAAGAACCTTCGGAAAATTGTCGAACTATGGCTGGTATTTCCGATTGGACGGAGCGACATCGGCCATCGTCAGAACGGCATCTTGAGGGAAACGAAGTCCAGCGGCGTAAAATTCGTGCTTGGCTCGATGAATGGAAGAACGGTACACCCCGAAAGAAAGCACTTTTGCTTGTTGGACCTCCAGGAGTTGGTAAGACGTCTGTAGCACGTGCAATTGCACAAGATATGGGTTGGAATGTTATTGAACTCAATGCATCGGATGCAAGAAATGCTGCTACAATACGCAAAGTGGCTACACAGGGTTCTACGCATCGCTCTTTATTCCACAATCCGAATGAAAAGAAACAACGAACACTCGTTTTACTGGATGAGGTCGACCACCTTTCCGGTGGACTAAGAGCAGTGAGCCAGGACAGAATCGAAAAAGCAATGCTGGGAAATGACGATTCAGGAAAAGACGTTTCTTTGAAAGGTGATTCGGGAGGAAAAGCCGAACTGCTCAATCTTCTAGCCAAAACTCGACAACCGGTCATCCTTGCATGCAATGAAATAATGGGATTATGGGGGAGAGGTTCTTCTTGGAGTTCCACAAGAGATCGATTCACCAAGCACCTCCAAACCATCACCTTTGACCGAGCGAGTGATGAGGCACTTCGGCGTATAGCACGGAGAGTCTTGCGTGAAGAAAGTTTAGAATTTGAGGATACTGCCATAGAAGCATTGGTCGAAAGTAATCCGGGGGATTTACGTGCGTTAGTTCGAGACTTGCAAGTTCTTTCCTCAACCTCAACAGGCAAAATTTCCAAGGAAATGGTCATTGGACAAGCTCTTGCAGGCCATAGAGACACATCAGAAGGTGTCTTTCCAGGGTTGGACAAGTTGTATAGATCTACAAATGCTGAAGAAGCAGTTCGTATTGGCCGTTCTATAGAAAAGTCACCCCCCGATATGATCAATTGGGTTCATTGGAATAATGCAGGATTATTCCCCCAGCCCCAAATGATACGACGAGGTGCGCAGAGTCTTTCAACTGCCTCAAAGATGTATATGGGTCAGTTTCGAAGTACTGCCCACCGCTCATGGTATTGGAGTGGACAACTCGCAAGCCTCTCTGCTTCAGTTACCAACTCAACGCCTTTTACTGGAAGAATATATCCATCGTATCCTCACTTTCTTCGTCGACAAACATCCCGCACACGACCTTCAATCATCAAGCGTATGGTGAGTTATTCAGGGATGAGTCAGTCGGCTCTTCGCGAAGAAATACTCCCGCTGCTAACTGCAATGCTCAAAGATTCACCGCAACTTGGCGATTCAGAAAATTTTGACCTTTCTCTCAAGTTCGGACTGAGTGGAGAGGAGCACGCATCCCTAGCAGGATTGCCGCTCACTCGAAAAGCCACCAAAGCCCTCGTAGCAAGGTATGATGAGCAATATGAGAGTCAGTTAACCGAACAAACCTTTGATGCGATTCCCGAAGAAAAGGAGATTCAAAAAGAGGAAGTTTCCGAACATAAGGATGATGAGCCATCTGCATCCAATGGCCAAATGAAGTTATTTTGATTCTTCGCGATTTTTCTTATCGTCTTTTTCTTCCATTATTCTGCGATACAAGGCAATTGCAGAACGGTCGGAGTGCACACGACTTTCACGCCTCCATGTTCTTGGATGCATCAAGATGACGGCAGTGAGTAATTCGAGACGACCGAACCACATCAAAACTGAGGTGATGAGTAATGCACCAGAATTCATACCTGCCCAAGTTGAACTTGGGCCGTAATCTCCCAACGTTGGGCCCGTGTTACCAAGCGACGATGCTACTACCATCGTCACGCTCTCAAACGTATCACCCGGCATAAAAATTGCTAAAATCAAGCTTGATATGAAAAACAAACCTACCCAGACGAAGAGCATACCGACAATCAGACCTATCTGGTTCTGTTCGACTACTTCGCCATTCATTCGAATTTGTTCAATCTTTCTTGGTTGAGCAATTCGTACGAGTTCTCTCATTGCTACTTTAAACGCCAAAGTGACCCTCAAAAGTTTCAATCCTCCACTGGTCGAACCTGCACTTGCTCCTACAACCATCAAGATGAAGAGAATCAAATGGGTAACCAATGGCCAAGATGCATCCATGTAGTCTGTCGATGTATATCCAGTACTGGTTCCGATAGAAATGACTTGAAACATACTGTGACGTAACGATCTTCCTGCAGATGTGCCTGAAGCAACGAGTGCTACGAATACTGCGAGAATAGCCACTGTGATGTAAACGACATAATTTCGAAACTCTTCATCACCAAAGGCCCTCTTGAAATCTCCATCACGAATGAACCAAAGAAGCGTGAAATTTACACCCGCAAGGAACATAAAAATGATAATGATTGATTCAACTAAGAACGAATTGTAGAATCCAATACTTGCATCGTGCGTCGAAAACCCACCCGAGGGCATGGTGGTTAGCGAATGGTTCACTGCGTCAAACAGATTCATTGAACCTGAAAAATAGAGCAATAAGAATTCCATCAAAGTAAGGAACAAATACAGACCCCACAATGCAAAAGCAGTCTGCTTAAGCTTTGGACGCAGTCGAGAGAGTGAGGGGCCAGTTAATTCTGCTCGGGCAAGAGCCATTCCTCCACCAATGACACGAGAAAGAATCATCATCCCAAGCATAATGATTCCCATGCCACCAAACCATTGAGTTAGCGAGCGCCAAATCAGCAAACCTCGAGGTTGTGCATTAATGCAATCCAATGTCGTCCCAGGAATACAATTTGGACTCATGTTGTGTGTGATTACTGTAGCACCTGTTGTGGTAAATCCTGACATCGATTCAAACCATGAATTAACTGCACCACGTGCGATATCTGCAAACGATGCATCAGGAGTAAACGGTCCAACAAATACTCCTCCAAGCCAAAAAGGCAGTGAGCCGATAAAAACAGCAATCGGCCAAACCAGTGCGACCGCAGCAAAAGCCTCTCTGTCTCGTAAGCGCCCAGTCGTATCCATACGGGTTCCCAGACTCAACATGAGTAATCCAATGGTAGGTGAAACGGTTGCAGGAAGTGCAAATGCATACAATGCTAGTTCAAGATCGTCGAGCCACCATGTGATAAGGCCACAAAGAAACAACGGCAGCGTCAACGCAATAAGCGTCCATCCGAGGATGAGATAGAGTACATCGAAACGCATACTTACACCTTGAACCGTTTTTCGAGCTCTACAACACGCTCAGGACTGCAGAAGATGATTAAACGGTCACCGTCAAGCAAGGTTTTGTCCGGAGATGGTCGAAGTGATTCCCAAGTACCGTTCGTATTAAGACGTTGAATAAAGGCAATCCGCATCCAATCAGGAAATGCAGCCTCAAGAACTCTTTTACCGGCAAACTTGGCTTCTTCAGAAACCTGCATACTAACGCCGATGATGTTAGGAATGTTTGACAGAATCGCATAACCTCCCGCTGTCTTCGTGTGAATTTGTGCGAGCATGTTGTCGACTGCAACACGCTTACGATCCACTGCAAATGTAATACCCATTCGTTGGGTAACTTTCACCAAATCTGCATCATAGAGTAACAGTCCTGTTCTTGAAACGCCCATATCACTGGCGAGCAATGCTGCTGCTATGCTTGCCAAATCATCTTCAAGTGCAGCGATGGCGATGTGATGCTCTGAAATACCAATTTCAGTAAGGATATCTCTGTCGAGGTGGTCGCCATGAATCACTTCGAGAAGTGGATTTGAACCAATCTCAGTTCCGGCCAGTGTGTTCGCTAATTGCAAGTCTCGCTCGATTACTGTTACTGAAGCACCAGATTTTAGCCAGTCATCAGCAATACGTTGACCAATGTGGTTGGCTCCGATGACTGCGACTCGTGGTTGAAGAGGGAAATCCGTAGCTTCATGCCCGAATATGTTGAGTATTCGATTAAAACTTGAGAGACCTGTTGTTGCAACTGCAATTCTGTCGTTCGGCATCAACATAAAATCGCCGTCAGGGACGAGACTTTTCTCACCATCGCGTTTTAGCCCAACAATCAAAGGCATTCCTCCCTCGATGTTCTTACTTGCATCACGAAGACTCTGGAATACAATTTGAGAAGCATCACTGGTCACATCCATTTCAACAATAAACGCATCATGGCCAAACGGTATGACTTCCTCAATGGCTGATGAACGCAAACCTGAGTGAAGTCTACGAATCGCTCCTTCAAGAGGATTGACGACATAGTCTACCTTCGCCCAATGCGCGAGTTTACCTTCATCTTGTTCTTCGACATAATTCATGTTTCGGACTCGGCAAATAGTCAACAGTGGTTTGGGTTTTGAGCCATTTAATTCATCATGGGCATGTTGTGCTAAAGCACAGGCGAGGAGGTTTCTCTCATCGGAATTCGTAGCAGCAACGAATACTTCAGCCTCACCGATCCCGGCTTCATGCAATTTGTGGCGAGTCGTTAAGTCACCATGAATGACCAATGCATCCAAGTTTTGAGCATTTTTTACAGCTCGCGAGTCTGAGTCAACAAGTACGACATCCATGTCTTCAGCACGTAATGCACGTGCCATATCGGTTCCAACCCGACCTGCTCCACCAATAATTATTCGCATTCAATCACCGCAAGATTTCCTTAACTGGCTTCACTTGATACTTTCCGCCACTCGTATCAACATCTCCAATCGTCGAGTAGTGAGGTGGTGCACGAACAAGTCCATTCGAAGAATACTTTCCAGGTGAATAGTAACTGTTCAACAGTGTACCCGTACTATCAGCTTCCTCGACCCATGCAATGTAGGCATTTGGAGTATGAAGTAACCATTTGTTGTTGACAACATCCACTGACCCTTCTACAAAACAAGTGTCTAACTCAATATTTTGAGATTCACACCATGATTCACTCATTGGCAACATAATGTAACCCCAACCGTGTGCTTCCCAATAATTGTAATCACCAGTTAGGGCACCAAAAACATACCAGCCGGGGATATTTTTGGCCCGAAGCAACGACAGGAATGCATTTGTTTGTTCGTCGCAATCACCCGTAGATTCTGTAAGACAGAGTGGTCCGCTTCGGGCAGGATTAGGAGCATTCTTGTCATATGTGATGTATTTGTGCATATAATCAAATGTAGCACGAGCGTAAGCATACGCATTGTCTTGAAGTCCTTCTGGTAAACTGGAAGAAATCAATTCTGCCGTTTCAAGAACAATCTGCTCCTGTGCATTAATAGCGTAACCATGGGCTACACCACTGCGTGTTCCCCGGTCATACCAGTAGGGGCTGGAGAAATCTTGCGCTCTTTCTCCTCCCCCACGTAACGCAATATCACTAAAATCGCCACTGTTATCTACATTGATAGCTTCATCAAGTCCATCGATTATCGTATCGACTCGAGAACCATCCCACCATGAATAAGATGTGCTGGTTACCCGAGCTTGGAATGAGAAAACAACGGTTTCACCAGGTTGAAGGTGAAGTTCTAGTTTCACGCAGTTTCCGACATGACATGAACGGTTGTCTGGGCCGTAACCTGGCCACCACACATAGTGACCTTTGGTAGTGACTTTTTTATCGTCGTAACTAAGTGTTGAACCATCAATGGGGATTGCAATCATATCATCAACCACTGATCCACCGCTTGTAAAGAGGAGGTTAACTGATAGAACTTCTTGAATAACCGATGTTGGGCTGGGCAAATCGCCATTGACATAAGAAAAATCGGTGTCTTGTCCATTGAGTGATTCAACATCAGTTGGAATGACGATGTCTTCATACAACCAACCAACTGAACCCGAATTTGTAACAACTATTGTTCGGTCGACTGTGAATGTTGCTACATTATTGTAAACAGCCAAATCAGCTTCAGCCATGAGCATCACATATTCCTGAATACCAGGTGCCCATTTTTCGAAAACATTTTCTCGAACTTGCGGCGCTAACATAATGAAAGCAACGAAGAAAAGCAGAACTAAATGACGGGTCTTATTTCTTCGATTTTTCATGATGTTGACATTACGTCCAGTGTGCGTCTGAACAACACCGCCCTTGGTAGGCTTCTTGGTCATTTTGAACGTCGTATCCAAATCCCCACGATGGAATTGCTGCTCCATTGCAAACTTGTCAGAACGAATATTTGCCAAGATCCTACCGCATGAGTAGCAAATCGTGTCACCCGTATAGGTGACACTTTGGCAATAGGGACACGTACCCATAACAATTTGGTTATGCAGGCGTTGTATAACGGTTGCGTGCGGAACACCCCGATAATGCTTATTTGTTAGGGGGGGTAGAATTCGCCAAAAAAAAGCATACTGCAAATAAGTAAGTGAAAACTTACTCTGCTTCGGATGAAATACCGGCCCCGGGAACATCTTTTGGCATGTTTTCGACCTCAGAATCTCGCTGCAAATTTTCTCTTGCATTACGTGCCCAGATTTTTCGCAATCGCTTCTTTCCCTCTTTTGGAATCGAATCCCAAATCCAGGTTTCTGATGTCCGATTGAAAAGCAGTGCGGCAGGTATGATGAACAACCAAGCGGAAAGATTGACGAGCGCGAAAGCAAACATCACAACATATGCGCAACGCCAAAAAGTTCCGCGCAGAACAGCACCCCAGCGCTTCCCATTAAGCATCAAATGGCCTTGAAATGAAGTGATAAGTGCCTCACACCGAGGTCCAAACAAGGCGAGACAAGCAATCTTGATCACGATACTGAGATTGAGATTGAATTCAGTCTCAAGAATACTGAGGATGAAAACCAACGACATCATACCACCCATCGCCAGTCCTAATGCCCAACCACTTGTTGGTTGAGAACTTCCCCTGCGCACTCGGTCTCGGCGAAGAAGCAGATGAACAGCAACGGAGGCAATCAAACAAATGAGAAGAAGATTGAGTGGATTGACTACTGCTGCTTCGTTGTTATTCACCATCACAATATAGGGTACAACAATGTTGTTGTGGGTGAAAGAGGCATAAAAACCACCGATTAAAATGCCCCAAAAAACATTACTCCATGCAGTAGGGAGGTCGTAAAAACCTGAATAACGTGTCATTACCCCACGCCAACCCAATGTCATTCCAACTAAAGCCGAAACGCTCGCAACCTGAAACAGGAGGAAGGTAGAGGCCATATGTCATGGGCTGTGTTTTCCTTCATCAAGTCGTTGCTTCAAAAAATCCCATCCGCTGTATTCAAGGACCACCATGACTTGGTCGAAGTATGGCTCGACTTTTGTTGTTCGGTGGAAAAGGTGGTGTCGGAAAAACGACGACGTCCGCTGCAACTGCAGTTTGGCTCGCTGATTCAGGTCTTCGCGTTCTGTTGGTTTCAAGCGATCCTGCTCACTCAACTTCTGATTCACTTGGAGTTGAAATTGGCTCCTCACCTACACCAATAGAAGGCGTTGATGGCCTGTTCGGATTGGAAATGGATCCTGAATCAAAGATCTCCTCGGTTTTGCCCAAATTAGGTGACATGATGAACAATATGGGTTCGAATGGCGGCATGGGTGGATTGGGAAGCCTCAGTATGATGCTTGACCCGAATGCTAAACAAGAAATGGAGGAAATGCGTTCCGAAGTTCAAACCTCTGACATGGTGATTCCCGGTCTCGATGAGGCCCTTGCTTTTGATGAATTGCTTCGGCATGTAGAAGATCCTACATGGGATGTCATTGTTTTCGACACTGCGCCGACCGGTCACACCCTGCGTTTCCTTTCACTTCCAGAACTCATCGAAGCTTGGTCGGACAGACTCATTCGGATGATGAGAGTCTCGGGCGGATTGCGTTCAATGCTTTTTGGCCGTAAGGAAAGTGATTCAATGAAAGAGGAATTAGAGCGGTTCAGACGCCGAGTTCTCCATGTTCGTCGCGTCCTTTCAAACGATGACATTACTTCTTTCACTCTTGTCACCATCCCAGAAAGAATGGGAATCAATGAAACATTGCGAGCTCATGAATCGCTCCGTGAATACGAATTACCCGTACCCAACTGTCTTGTGAATAGGGTTACTCCTGAATTTGAACACCCGTTTTTGATCAATCGAAGAAACTCAGAACTTGAGAGAATTGAGGAATTAAAAATAAAATTGAATGATGTCGATATTGCAACAATGGAACTCATGGATGATGAAGTGGTTGGACTTGAACGCTTGCGCGATGTTGGAATTCGCCTCTATGGTGATGTCAAAAAACTCGACGATTCCTTGGGTCCGCACCCAGTTGGAATGTCACTTCAACATTCAATCCATCGCGGAATGAAGAAGGAAATTGATGGTGATACTGAACGTATATTCTTGCATTATCCGGGGATAAAAAGAGACGAACTTTCACTGCGAAGTCATGAAGGTGTTCTCTTTGTAGGTCTCAATGGACGCGAACGGGAAGTCGAAACACAAGTTCCAACAAAGGCCAGCCGTGTCAAAGCAAAACTAGAAAATGATGTTTTACAACTTGACATACCGCTTACTGAAGAGTAAAACCCATTTTCATCGATGGGTGGATTGAAATGGGAAAGCCAACAGGGTAGGTCATGGCACTCGAAGGCCTCTCAAAGGGTATTTTCCGCTCCATTGGGTTGCTCAAGAATAAACGAAAGTTGGATGAGGATGAACTGCGAGAAATGACTCGCAGTCTTCGCAGAGCATTACAGGAAGCGGATTTCAACGTTCGTCAAACGAAGGATTTAGTTGAAAAAATGGAAGCCCGTCTTCGTGATGAGGAGCCTCGGCCAGGTATCAATTTGCAAACACACGCAATGAATATCCTCTATACAGAACTTGTTCGAATGCTCGGTCCTGCACATGAATTTCAACCTCATGGTGCTACTCTTCTCCTGGTTGGACTTTACGGGCAAGGAAAAACCACAACTACCGCAAAATTAGCAGAGTGGTATCGTCGAAAACACGGTTTGCGTGTAGCCGTAATTGAGGCTGACGTTCACCGTCCCGGTGCTTATGCACAATTGACACAACTACTGGAAGATTCTACCGTTCAAGTCTATGGAGAGCCCGACACGAAAGATGCACCTACTATTGTGCGAAATGGATTAGCAGCGTGTGCAGCTGCTGATTTGGTCATTGTCGATACTGCAGGCCGACACCAACTCGATCAAGATCTGGTCGACGAACTTGAACAAATCTCTTCCATTACCCGGGCAAGCGAACGCTGGTTAGTCATCGATGCACAAGTCGGACAAGCAGCCGGGCCTGTAGCAGCATCGTTCCACTCTCTTGCCGGAGTAACTGGCATCGTGATTACCAAACTTGACGGAACTGCTCGAGGCGGTGGTGCTCTGTCCGCTGTTGCTGCAACAGGCGCCCCAATTGTCCACATTGGAACAGGAGAAAATGTTCCAGATTTGGAAAAATTTGAATCAGACCGATTCATATCGAGACTTCTTGGAATGGGCGACATCCAGGGCCTCATCGATTTAGCCCCAGAAGACATGGATGAAGAAGAAGCCATGCGACTTACTCAACGCTTGATGAGTGGGCGATTCACACTCAATGACATGTACAAACAAATGGAGATGATGTCAAAAGTTGGAACTATTGATAAGTTAATGTCGTTTTTACCAGGAAACATGCTTGGAGGAATGGGTGCAATGTCAAAGGGACAAAAAGAAGCCATGCAAGGTAATCTTGACCGTTATCGAACAATTATGGACAGTATGACTGCTTGGGAGAAGAATGAACCGGCTAAGATCAAAGCCGACCGTATTCGTCGGGTTGCCCGAGGCGCAGGAGTTCGTGAGAAAGATGTGCGTGAATTAATCGCGCAGTGGAATCGTTCTCGAAAGATGATGAAGGGTATGGGCGGCAACAGAAAACTCAACAAGCAAATGCGCAAGATGATGAAAGATGGAGACATGGATATGGACCCATCATCATTTGGAATGTGAAGTGAGGCCGATTTTAACATCTAAAAAGGACCTAAGAAGGCCTCATTCTTCTTCAAACCTTGAGGCGAGTTCTTTACTCACCAAAGGCAATTTGCAGTAAGGGCAGTTATCTTTCGGGTTGAGTAAATCTGGACGAATTGCCAAAACTGCCATGCAATGTGGGCATGCAGCAAGCATTTCACCCGGTTCGAGTTCAAGAGCGGGGATTGAATCGTCTTTGCCCATGTAGGCGTTTTTGTACCCGGGATGAAAATGCGAAAGGGCACGACGGCCAGAACCAAACATAGCCCAAATGAGCAAAAATCCGAACAGAAAACCGCCATTCAAGAGATATGCAAGGGCCAATATTGCGAAAACAGCGCCTGCCAATCCAATAATAACTCCACCAACCCAATAGACCATGGGGTTTCGGTTTCGATAAGCGAGGAAGTTAATCAGTAGAATGACTGCTGAGACGCTAAAAATCGTGTTCTGTAAAGTCGTTGA
This sequence comes from uncultured Candidatus Poseidoniales archaeon, assembly GCA_902520595.1. Lineage (GTDB taxonomy): Archaea > Thermoplasmatota > Poseidoniia > Poseidoniales > Poseidoniaceae > MGIIa-L1. The sequence goes on from CABYOM010000005.1 coordinate 11,840, forward strand.
GAATAACTGAGAAGAAACTTCCGAAATAATCAGTAGCACAATGAAACTGTCGACCAGAAGGATGAAGGTTATTCCACGATGCAATCTGAGGAAAGCATTTGAGCTATTGGTCACAGAACTGGGTTTCATACCCGCAACGACTAACTCGTCTGCTCGGCCTGCCATAGTGGTCGCTACTGTTCATGGTGTTTGAAGGATTGCTCAATTGCAGCCAGCGATAGGGCCAATGGAAGAAGTCATGATGGTGACCATTCTCCCAATGCACATGGCGATTCGAGACACCGATGTCGAACGGCGGGGTGAGAGCCTTGCTGGACGGACAATCCTGCTTGGCGTTTCGGGCGGTATTGCTGCGGTCGACACTGTCCGTTTAGCTCGTGAATTACGACGGCACGGCGCTGATGTTCGTGTTGCTCTCACCCACTCTGCCCAGCGAATCATTACACCTCTGGCCGTTGAATGGGCAACTCAAGGTGAAGTGATTACAGATTGGGATGGAAATATGGAAGTTCTCGATCAAGTCGATGGAATTCTTGTTGCACCAGCAACTCGTGACACAATGGCAAGTTATGTCCACGGATTGCAACATGGACCTTTGATGATGGCCCTTAGCGTCGCACGTAGTCGCGACTGCCCTGTTATGATGATTCCCAGTATGCACTTGGATTTGGCGAATGACCCCGTAACCGATGATATCGTACACGAAGTTCGTCAGCATGGAATCCACGTTGTTTGGGGTGAAGAGCAAGAAGGAAAAAGGAAAACACCTCACCATGAAGAAATTGTAGCCCGATTTGCACACCATATGAACCGTGAAAAGAAAAATCGTAAGGAAGTCGTCGTCACCTTAGGAGCGACACGATCTGCAATTGACGATATCCGCTATGTCCAAAACACCAGTTCGGGAGCAACTGGGTTTGCAGTAGCAGATAATCTGTATCGTCATGGCCACGATGTAACGTGTGTGGCAGGAGTTACTACAGTTACAGCACCTCAATGGCTTCCATTAATCATTGAAGCGACTGAACCCAATGCAATGCTCAAAGAGCTTCAGGTCTTGGCAAAGGATTCAATTCAGGCTTGGATTCACACTGCAGCAGTTTTGGATTATCTCGTGCCTGAACCTGCTCAAGGTAAAATTGCGAGTCAGCAAGGCACCCTCAACATCGAACTCATCGAAGGTGAGAAGCATATTGAAGCTATTCGAGATGCATGCAAAGATGCTGTGAGGATTGGATTCAAACTCGAATCAGGTATCAAACAAAAAGACTTGATTTATCGGGCTACTGCCCAAATCGAAAAAGCAGGAATGACGGCAGTAGTCGCTAACCGTCTTGAAGACCTCGACGATCAAACTAAGCCGAGAGGTTATCTGGTTGATTCGCTTGGAAGCCATTTTGTTTTGGAAGATACTTCCAAAATGTGTGAAGCAATTCGGACCTTTGTCGAAAGAGGAATTTGAGGTTTACCTATGCGCCGGTTTGCCATTCTTGGGAGCCGAGCGATGTCAGAGGGGAAATTGCCTCTCAATGACATGGCCGGTGGAGCAGGACGAATGGATGTCTTGGTCCGAGCATTGATGGCGGGTTTACTCACCAGTCACGGCATTCGACATGATACAGAAGTAATCCTGCATCTGATGGGTGGCCCTGGTCCTGCTAGAAGAATAAAATTTGTAGGCTCTTTACTGAAAGGTGTTCATGCAGAGGAGAGGGCCGTCGCTGGACAAATAGCCAAAGTGCTGAAGGAACCGACCCCCGCACGTGGGCATTGGGTTGAACGTTCAGCAGGTATTTTCGACAGTGGGGGGGACATACAGCACACTCTTTCTGAATGGGATGGTGCAAATGTGGTTTGTCTTGATGCAAATGCTCCAAGATTATGGGCGAGCGAACAGGAACTTCCCCTCAATGGAAACCCGCATTCGACATTTGAAGGGGAACATGGAAACTTTACGATATCAGGCATGGATATTGGCTTTGTGCTCAGTGATGACAAACCGTTGAGTGAAGTGCTCTCGGATGAACTCACTTCAAGATCGCTTGGGAGCGAATGGCTTCAAGGCCATATGGCCATAGCAGTCTGTCACTTTTTAATTGACCAAGGCATGCCGCTGAATCTCAATCAGTCATAGAGCCAGGCAGGGTTACCGCCCTCGCAGGATTCAAGTGCCCACGTAAGCAGTTTGTCGTCAAGAGCGAGAGGGTGAGTTTGCGGCCATACAGGCAAGCATGAGACGCTGGCGGTTCCTTTCGCAACAGTATCGCAATCACTTTGGGCAACGACTGAATGGTCAATAGAAGCAGCACCGATGGTAAAAGTCGCCGCTTCATCCGACTCTATAGAACTGAAAGAAACGGCATCTCTGTACCACCGCATGCCCAATCGAGTTGTAGAAACCTCGCCATTCCATCCGGGGGGGACATTGAGATTGAGCATAAGTTCACCCTGTTGAAAAGCGGTGCGTAAGGCAGATTTTGGATCGCTTTCCCATGCTGGATGCTCTGGAATCTCAGGCCATCGGGTAAGGTGTGTTGCAGACAGGTCAACTTTGGGACGGCGGAGATTAAATGGCACGACTGGAAGAACTCCAAGAGCCACCTCGATGAGTTGAACGGTTGCTTCAACAGCGCCTTCCATTCCTTCTGTTTCAAACGAGGTGAACGAAGAAGCAATTGCAGGCATGCCGTAAAGGCCTGCTTCACGAGCAGCCCCCATCGTTCCGCTGTGATACGAATCTTGTGACATGTTTGGGCCGAGATTGACACCAGACACGACAAGTCGGGGTTGTATTCCTGGAACTGCATGCTCTAATCCACCATCCAACGCCACAATCATGGTATCGCATGGTGTACCTTCTAACTCAAACAGAAGGGTTTTGTCCTTGCCACCATTCAAATCCCACTGGGAAAGAAGGTCATCTCTATTTCGCAATTCCATCGGTGTTCCAAGATTGATTCGCATTCCTGCTGCGGAATTATTTTCATGAGGAGCAAAGGCAACAACGTTGTGACCTGCTTTGTTGAGTGCTTGGACAAGGAGACGAAAGCCTGGAGCCTCAATGCCGTCATCATTTGTGAGTAATATCCAACCTTGGTCATTTGCCGCTGACATCGTATCGCCTCATTCCACTCCGGTTGCCGAATGGGTTTGATTGTTCGTATTGTCCATATCTCGACCACCTAAGATGACTAAGACCACACCAAGTATGAGAATTGGACCACCGACCCACGTCCACTGGCCTGGAACACCGCTATCAAAGAAAGCCCAGCCAATAAATGAACCAATCAAAGGTTCAAGCGTCACACTTGTTGAAATGGTGAGAGGCGATATGTACCTCAGGCAGGTATTGAGCCCCGTGTGACCGAGAAGGCCAGCAATCAGTGCAAGTGCTAAAAACCACGGAAAGAATTCGGGTTCAGTCCAACCCGTAACTCCGAAAGATGAGAAATCAGGTTCCATAATCCATGATGCCGGAATAAGTAGAAACGAGGCGAGAAGCGTGACTGGAAAAGCGTAAAGGAAAATTGGCATCCATTCACGCAGTATACGCCCGCTGATGATGTAGCCGACCACAAAGACTGCTCCGAAAAAAGCGAGCGCATCACCCCATAGAGTCACGGTGTGACCGCCTTGCTGATGTCCCTGGTCTAGTAAGGTAAGAGCGGCGCCAGAAAAGCCAATGATTGCACCCAAAGTTTCTCGACGGTTTGGAAGACGGTGCCCGATAACCAAAGTCCCTAAAACACCCATTCCAACAATAATGATGAGAGGGTGAGCGGTTACAAACAGCAGTGAATGGGTAAGGGAAGTTGCATCTAAGCTGGCAACCCACGAGCCAAAGTGGAGTGCGAGAGCGAAGCCACTAAGCGTGAGAATGACAAGGGTTCTTTGTTCAAACATGCGTGATTTCACAGAAGCATTTTGCTGTATCCATTGGAAAATGAAAAACGGTGCGAGTACCACGGAAGTAAGTTGCAATCTCCATGAAGCACGAAGGAGGGGTGGGACCGAATCAACGTGCTGGAACAATGCACCCGCACTTGAAACGCCACAAACTGCTGCGACGAGTAATCCCCAGACCCAAAGCGGAGCCTTGGGAGTTTGTGTCATGTTCTTCACGCTCAGTTCTCAAGCACTGCGTCTACGCTGTCGCCGCCAATCACACCTGCTCGCTTAAACAAGAGATAGATTCCACCACCGATTAGAACATTCAACCCAATGAATCCAAACATGCGTCCGACATACCATACTATGCTGTCAGGGTTGGGAACCAATGTGTCGAGGAACGAAAGTATACTCGATTCTGTGCCAAAGAAAGCTTCGCCAGTTAGCAGACCCGCAGCAACCATAAACGTACTCAACAGAATGAGGGCACGCTGCTTTTCAGCAACTGTTGCACCCTCTTTTTCTTTGATTGCCTCAATCTTTGGACGAAGTTTCTTGTCTTCCCATTTATCTCGTGAATAACCTCCAATGAGCATAGGCAATGTGTGAGGGATATCGAGATACATTCCGAGTCCGAACGATGTACCCATTCCAGTGCCCCATTCGACGAACATTCCGAGAAGGAATCCGAGCGCAAGGAGATTCAAATCACCTTGGCGTTCAGCGAAAATTACTGAGAAGGTCGCAAAAGCATTGGCTTGTGGTGCCATCAAATCGATGGTTCCATCAGCGAGTTGCTTTGAAAGGAAGATAGCTACACCGGCACCAATAATTGCACCAGGAATAACACCCATGATATTTCCTTTCGAGATGTGATAAGGACGGTTACCGATGTAAAGGCTGTTCTTGTAGTCCCCAATGACGGTTCCCGACATAGAAATCGCTGAACCAAACACGGTTGTTCCAACCAGACCGAGGAGAACCGCATCTTGGGTGTTCAATTGTAGGAGATCTTGGGCATTTAAGAAAACACCAAGAAGCATGAGGAGAACGATGAATGAGGTCCCTGAAACAGGCTCAATGCCAGTTTCACCCATGACTCGGACTGCGATTGCGCCGAGTAAAAAGGTGGTAAAGATGAGGACGGTTGCAAAGACCAGTGAAGCTAGGACTGAAAATCCACCAATTGTGAAAATTCCAATCATCGCCAGGAACGTGATACCCATGAAGATAGGAATGTGTTTGAGAGGCCATTCATACCAACCTTTTCCTTCCATGTATTCGAGACTACCATCGCCTTTGAACGCTGAGCCGATATCAGCGAAGATATTGACAAAAGTTTTCCACATTTTGGCGAGACCAAACATTCCACCTCCAACAATCGAACCGATAGCAATCGTACGAACCGTCTTGGAGAAGGCAATCATTTGTAGAGATGCTGAACCACCAGCAGCGTAATCCTGAATTGGAATGTTCGCTTGCTGTGATGCGTCGTAAATTGGGAAATTGAAGTAAACAACAAGTGGAACCAAAAAGAACCAACCAACGAGTGTTCCAAGGTTGACAAGGAATGCTACACGGGTTTTCATGAACCAGCCAATAGCAAACATCGAGGGGGTAAGTGCTACGCCAATATACGTGTAGGCAAATGGATTCCACTGGGTCTCAGCCGACCAATGTGTGTAGTTAAGCGAGACACCATCTTCAATTCCACTCGGTTGGTGAATCTTGCCGTTTGAATAAAAAGTTGCAAGACCGTAATCACCAATGTGTCCGGATTCGGCTAAGAAATCGAGTAGGGCCATTTTCTTGCCGTCCAACCAAATTAAAGGATATTCAACGAGGAACAATGCACCCATCGTGATTGCGGTCCACCAACCAATCGTTTTCAGTGATTCACGAGCGTGTTCAACTGCACCTGTATTTACATCTGAAGCAATATCCAACATCTTCAAAGTCGCTTCAAAGCCTGGCAATGGAAGAGGATCTTCAACCAACCAAACACGCCTGAAAATGATGAAATACATTATGCCTAAGAAACCGGCAAACATGCTTGCAACAATTCCAACAAATGCGAGATTAAACGTATCGGCATTACTGATTAGCGGGCCATCTGCTAAGAAATAACGAGAATCAGAAGCCAATAGGAAAATTGCTGGGAACGTAAAAATGAAACCAGTCGATGCGTGAGTTGCCCCTGTTGTTGCAGAAGTAGCAATGTTCACTTCAGATGGTGACCACTTGAGAGCCATGCCCAGAAGATAGGCGATATACCACGCAGCTGAGATTGCCAAACCAAGTTTGAGACCGATATATGCAGTGACTCCAGAAAACACAGCTCCAATCGCGATGCCGTAAATCACTTTTGGAGTGCTCCAGTGAGATACTTCGAAGGATTCTTTGAGATTTTTCTCCTCTAGGTATTGCTCAAGAACCCCGGTATTGAGGTTGTTATACATGTCGTCATCAAGCCAAGTCAGTGTACCTTTCTCAATGGCTTTCAAGCCCTGAGGAGTAACCGGCTGGCGGTATGCAGATTTTTCGACACCCATGAAATCGTGGTCCTATACGCTACGCGTGTGTTGCAAGGTGGGGGAATCCGTTTGAATAGGTTGCTGTTGTTTGGAATCGATTTACCAGATGTTTAACGAGGAAAATCCTCTCTCGAGGAGCTGTCACGAATCATGACTGCAGGTAATCCTCCCCAAACTTCTCCAGCAGGAATAGTACGGTATTTGGGGATGAGCGCATTTGTTGCTACGACAGCATTTTCTTCGATGACTACTCCAGGTTGGACCGTTGCACGGGCACCGACCAGTGAACCCTTTTTCATGTGAATAGGAGCAAAAACCATCTGTCCTTTTTCGACTAAATGACCGTTGAAAATTGCTCCTCCCCCAATCACGCAATCATCGTCGATGCGAATTAAGAATGGGTCGTTCAAACGAACGGAATTAATCTGTGTATTCTTGCCAACTTTCGCACCAGCAACACGAAGATATGCAGTAGCCAAAAACGAAGGTACTAAATGCTGGAGGAAGGGTTGTGTTGAGCGGAGTATCTGACCACAGAAAGCCCAACGTATGGTTGTGAATGACGCCAAAGGAACAATTGTTTTCTCATCGATTCTCAAATGAAGGATGAATTGAAGCAGAGACGAAAAAATCAGAAGAGAAATAATGTAGACGATAAACGAACTTGACAAAACAAGCCCTGTAAACAAAGCTTGTGCCCATTGGTGGTCATAAGAAAGCAATGAGTCAGCCCATTCATAGTAGACAATGGCCGGTGCTATGGGTACACCCCACACAATGATCATAACTGTGATGACCACAAACGAGCCCAATGTTTGAAGCAGTTGGAATGTTTTCACGGCTTGCGCTTGAGTACTCACTTCATAATGTTAAGCCCAAAACCCCGTGTAGAACAGAGGAATATGCCCGAACTTAGTCAAATCACTCCGAAACTAAACCGTTTTCTCGAGCGATACGGTCTTCTTCAGCAGCAACGCGAATACCCTCTTCCAGGTCGACACGACTCGTAAGATAGGTTCCAGCAAGAATCACAATCGTTATGGTCAAAATCGCAACACGACTATCGAATAATCCGCTGGTTATTCCATATAGGAAAGTTCCAATCATCGCCGCAGACTTACCGAGGAATCCGAAGAATCCGAAGAACTCTGATGTTCGTGTCTCAGGAATGAGCATTGAGAACATAGAACGTGCTTGAGCACCAGCGGCACCCATAGCAACTCCAACAAACAAACCGAGGATTATCCACTGCAAGGATACAGAAATTCCAAAGCGTTCCCAGACATTCTCTTTCATGAATTCAGCATAACCGTCAACAGGCCCACCTTGATCAACAATAGTTGGATGTTGAGCTCCAACTTCTGACTCACCACTCAAATTTCCTCCGACAAACAGGATGGAGAAACGGTGGTCGGTAGCATTATCGAAAGCAGTAACTATTGCTACACCATCTGCCTCTGAAATAGACTTGACCTCATCTTCGCTTACCGTGGCGTTCTCTGCTAAAATTGAGGCACCCATCAAACCGATGAGGACAACGAGGAAAATCAGAATTGCTCCTTTCGCACCCATTTCTAAGCCTTGGATGTAGACCATGGCTCCACCGAGTAAACCGAGCATAACGATGATAAACAGACACACGAGTATTCCAGATCCGATTGTACTCGCACCAGCATCCTCAGAGCTGTAATCAGGAGTTGGGAAGTGCTCTTGGAAGGCATCACGGAATTCATCATCACCTTCAGACGATTCACCAATCCAACCTTCATAACCTCGGTCATAAAGTGTGGTGAGGACATATTGACCCTCCTCTCCATCCGTTTCAGTCCATTCAAAGGTGAAATCGTGACCAGAATCTTCGGCAGCGATATCAGTTTCAAGGTCAAGTGGAGCAAATCCTGCGGCAACAACCGCAACACCGCAGTAAATCAACAGCGAGAGCATGAGTGCAAACTTTGTACCTTTCACGTTCGCTAATTTTCCGAATAAAAGGGTCATTGGAATTGCAACGACGTTAACAGTGAGAAGAAGCAAGATGTTCATGCTTGGGTCAAGTCGAAGGACCGATTCACCGAAAGCACTTGCCATGCTTGCAATGGTGTTGACCCCGTCGTAGAACAAGAGGTATGCAGCAAGGAAAAGTGCGAGAATCTTGAACTTCTTGATCTCACCAAATGTTTGGAATACTTGACTGTAGGCCACTTTTGTTGCATGACCAAGACCCTGCCACTCCATGTTCGAAGGAATCTCTGGTTCCGGTGTCCACTTGAACATCAGCATACCGAATCCCCACCACCACAGCGAAGAAGTAACAAATATTGCTGCAAGTTTGAAGTTCGTGTCCCAGTCAAAAGGACCCATCAGAATGATGAGATGGAAAATGAGCAGGAGAGAACCGCCCATGAATCCATACGCATAACCTCGGCTCGATACGTGGTCCATGCATCGCTTTTCAGCAAGATAGGGCATGAAGGAATAGTAAATGACGTTACCACCGGTGAATCCAACGGTACCTATGGCGTACATGAGAGCCAAGATAATGTATCCCTGAGAGCCAAAATAGGGAGCAGCGCCCATCAGCGCAGTAAAGATGACACCTGTAACCGTATACCATTTCAGAAGTTTTTTCTTGATAGGCATTCTATCCGCAATGACTCCTAACGCAGGCGCAGTTACAACCACAAGAAGCATAGATGCCGTGAGAATGTATGCATAAAAGGTGTCACCAGATTGTGTTCCCGTTGCAAGGTTGTAGAGGTTCGCCATCAATGCAGGAGCAATTACTGTCATAACAGTGAGCGCATATGCTTGATTTCCCCAATCATACCAATACCATCCCTTGAGTGCTTTTTTCTCATGTTCAGGCATTGCCTCCAAGGCTGCTTCAACCGAAAATGCTTCAGTTGCAGTTGCTGTTCCGGCTTCGGACATAGACGATGATGAACTCTTTAGGCTTATGAATACAATACCGGCCAATAACCGAAATATGGGGATTCATATTTCGAATGAAAAGGCTCAATCCCATTCAGCGTTCAATTTTGTATCGGCCGAGAGCTTCCATCCAAAGAATTTCTTGGCCTGATGCGACTTCAATCTCAGGATCAACAGGGAGAATCATCATCGAGTGGTCTTTCATGTTCATTGCGTGGACTTCCTCGCCATCAATGTGAGTGACCATAGCCTTGCCTTTCTCAATCATTGGAACATTGATGCTATCGGTGACTGTGCCGACGTGAGAGATTTTCTTTGAGGAGAAAAGTGACACCAGTTCGAGACGAGCCTTTGCAGAACCGTGCTTACCAGGCTTCGACTTGGAAATGCTCAAAATCTTGTAAGCCTCTTCATCGACAACGCAAAAGCGTCCGACTTTCAAAGTTCTAATTTCGACACGGTCTGTTCCTGGCATACAATCCCTCTGTTTGCGCTGTCAAGGTGCTGGCTTATCACCCTTCGCTCTTTTTCACATAGATTTTACAGTTCACGAACATCAAACCTTTGTCCTGAATGTTCCATTGAATGATTCAAGATAAGTTGAGATAATTTTTCTGCTACGTCTTTACTTTGAGTGAGGTGGCCATCTGTATACAAAGAAACAAAATCTCCATGCGATGGAAAGTTTGCTGGGTTTGCTGAACGTATATCTGACTGCATACCAGTATCAACAACACCTGGCGCTACAGAAATAGCGCTAATGTTTGCATCTGCGCCTTCAGCTGCCAAACATTTCGCCCACATATCCAGACCGGCTTTCGAAACACAGTATGCAGACCAAGATTCAACAGGTCGAAGTGATGCACCGCTTGAGATTGTGGTGACTCGCGATTGTTTGGTGCCGCCCATGAGGTGCATTACCTGTTGAGTTAAATCCTGAACACCGATGAGGTTTGCTTGAATACAATTCGTCCATTGAGCCATATCGGAATTCGCCATCGAGTTGATGGGGAAGATTGTGCCTGCATTATGCACGATACCCGCAATCCAGTCAAATTGCTCGCAGATTTTTTCTGCAGCAGACTGGATGTCGGCGGGAAGTGACAGGTCACAGGCTATTGAAAAAGAGCCAGTGCAAGAATCTGCTAACAAATCACCAATCTCGACCAACTCATTTGAAGAGCGGGCCAACCCAATAACTGGATGGCCTTGCTCAGCTAATTGCAGTGCAATTTCTCTACCTATTCCTTTCGATGCACCTGTAACGATGTATGGTCCGCCAGCCATAACATTGGCCAGTGAGGCGGGTATTTCATCATGACTCTAACTGGACATCATTACCAAATGAAAGATTATTCATCAATCGACTTTCGAGAAACAAGGGTTGCAGCCAAAAGTGAAAGAATACCAATCAATGCCGTAAAGCCCGGAACATTGGATGAAGATGTTTCTCTTCATCTCTGGTTCTCGTGGTTCACTCGCTTTCCAATTCCCTGTTTGTATTTCTTGAAAAAGCAAGTGCTCCAAGGAGAGCTAACAATCCCATCGAGGCAGTAAATCCGGGAAGAGATGTTCCTGAATCCCCATCCAGTGTGACAAGCACTTCGGTTGTTGCCGAATTGTTTGGGTCACCCCAAGTAATGGTTACTGTGATTGTTTCATTTGTGTCTGAACCAACCGTCACCATAGCACCAGCATTCACCTGGCCAGTTATTGGTCCCACTGTTACGACCATGTCTTGCCCCGTCACGGAATCAAAACTGTTCATTGTAATTGTGATTGGATCATTATCGGCATCAACGCATACCGCGATTATGTAGTAACTTCCAGCAGGAACCGTAATCTCAGGAGAAATTCCCGTCCCCAGTCCTTGAACAGTTGAAGTTCCAATCTCCAATTCTGAAATTGCAGCGACACCCGTGACCTCTTCAGGCATTCCGTCTGCCTCAAGGGTATAGTGAATCGCACAAGTAGGTAATTGATTCAACGGGAAATCAGAAGCATCGTAAGGATCTGTTCCTCGAAGTGTTTCGTAATCGTCGATAAATCCGTCACCATCGTCGTCTTCGTCCATTATGTCACAAATCCCGTCACCGTCGAAGTCCATCGGTATCGAAGAAGCGTCATCCGTCAGTGTACCGCACTCAATTTCGATTTGGTCCGGCCATCCATCGAGGTCGGAATCTAAACATCCATTGCTTTGGACGATACTACCAGGAAGTGTAGTAGGGCACTGATCAACTGGGTCAAAAACACCATCTGAATCGCCATCAGAGGTTGAATTCTGAATCCAGCAAAGTTCATCATCATTCACATCTGTCGATTGGAGAAGAGTTTCACCAGCGTAAAATTCTGCTGAGAAACACGCATTTTCAGAGGCAACAAGAGACGTAAACTCGAGATTGACTTCTTCTGCCGAATCCGTACCTTCGACCCACTCCCACGAACCGGAATCCAAGATCATGGTCTGTTCGTGATTCGAGTTGGTTGACAAAAATGCGCCTGGAGAACCATCATCGGTATCATCTTCATCATTGGTATTATCACCATCACCGTTATCATCGGTATCATCGTTATCATCGGTATCATTGCTGTCAATATCGTCATCAGCCTGTTCATCTGAAGACGCCAATCCGGATACAGTCCAGTCAACATAATACATCTGACCTGCGTCCAACAGTGTAAACATCATCGAAATCTCACCCCATCCACCGGGATTGAGCGTACGAGTTACCTCCATGTTGGCATTATCTTGATTTCCTGGATCTTCAATAACTGAAATCTTATCACTTACATACGTAGCCATCAGCGTGTTATCGATTTCTCTGGTAAGTCTACAACTTACCAAATATTCGCCGACTTCACTCGGAGTAAAACTGTAGTCATGATTCGCTGGGCCGTTGTGATCGAACACACTGGATTGAACGCTAAGAGTCATGTAAGTGTTGAAATCAACCAGTGAACAATCCGTTCTAAAGTCAAGAATAAAGACGTTTTCAAAGTCAAAAAACCATTGAACAAAGCCTTCAATATTCATGTTCAGCATAACTTCATCTTGTCCGCCTTCAAACAAAATCTCGACCACTTCACCACCAACCACAAAATTACTGGCATCAGATTCAACAAGAGTTACATCCAGCATAGTTAATTTCGTAAAAAAGGACATCGAACCGTTCTCTAATGCTCCAAATTCAACACCGCAACAAACGGGCAATTCGATTGAAAGTACTTGAGAGTGAGAGGTTGCCGAAGGAGTAAATACCGCATCTGCTGAAATCAGTTGTTCTCCGTTTGAGCCGCTGGTGACCAAAGCGAAATCGTAACAGTATGTATGATCGTGTGAGTCGTCGTGATGAGTGGTTAACTTGCATAATTCTGCTACGACTTTGTATTGGCTACCAACGTATAGTCCTGAAGTGCTGACGGTTAACTGCACCGTGTCTCCACCGTCGTAATGCAACGCATCAGTAGTCGCTGAATCAATATGCTCAACACCGGTATAATTGGCATCAAGTACTGAAATACCGGTGCGTGTGACTGAACCCATGACCATAGAATCATTATCACGGACTAAGATACAGGTCACAACATATTCACCACTCAACTCTGGTGAAAAACTCAGGTCCTCATCAAACGAATTACGACGGTTCATGGTGAGACTTTTATTATCGATAACGCTCGTTGAATCTGAAAGTTCACACGTCATTGTGTAATTCAATACATACGAATTTTCGTGATCGAGATTCCAGTGGGTCGAAAAGTGCAATTCCATACCGATGAGTAATGGATTTCGATGTGGATTGAGGACTGATTGAACAAGTTCGCCTCCGAGGATGAAGTCATCTGATTGTTCGAAGACAAGTTCAACACCCTGAATTGATAGATAGCCATTCAACGCATATGAGCCGTTTTCAATGGATGTCCTAAATGGAGAGCCAGTTGTTTCATTTACTTCCCAATCTCCACAGCAGTCGATGTCAATTGAAATCGTTTCAACATGGTAGGAATCCAAAGCCGTGAATGTTAAGGAACCTCCGACAACTGTGTTCTCCTGTTCTGGAGAGGTTGCATATGACAAGAAAACATCACTTGAGCATCGATATAAGTAATCATCTTCGTGTTCGTCGTATTCATAGTAGGAATCACAGAATTCATACGCAAACGTGTATTCTTGACCAACGTAAAGATCAGTCATATTCACTTCAAAGGTCGTTGGTGATGTACGGTTGAAGTACGAATTTGTCGGCTCGATCGAAAGGGATTCATTCGCAGTGTAATTTGCTTCAATGATAGTGAAATTATCTCCTACCGCGGTTGCAAGAATGGATCCGTCAGCATCGCGAATAAGTTCGCAATCTAGATGATGAATACCTGACTGATTTGAGAAAAGTGAAAAATATGGGTCTACAAGGTCATATCCACCTTCCCACGTGAGGCTGTCAGAATCCATTGTCACACCTGTGGAGTTCATCAATTCGCAATGCGTTGTGTACGAGAGAAGATCATAATTCAAAAATTCCAGCAACCAGAACGGTTGAAAGCCATAATTCATGCCGAGGAGAATATTTTCATTCTCCCATTCTTCAAACAGTTCTGCAGAACCTCCGAGGACAAATGGATTACTGTAGGCTGATGCAAATTCTATGTAGGAATTACTCAAGGTATCAAGTCCTCGCAATTCAACCTCAAACATCATGCTTCCATTGTCGAAATCATTCGTATCAAGGATTGAAAGAATCGAAATGTAAAACATGTTGCCCGATCCGATATCAACCGAACCGTCTAACAGAGGGTAAGTATCATGCAAGCAATCCCATTCGTATTCATCAAGTTCTTCATTCCAATCTGCCTCCGCATTACACAATTTGTATTCAATACTGTATTCAGTGTTTGAATCAAGACTTCCGGCATTGACGGAAATGGAAATGTTTGAACCCCGTTGGTAGAACTCGCTCAAGACATCAACAGTAATCGATTCTTGGCCAGTTGAACGGCTTGCAATGTTGGAATTGGACGATTGAACAATCCCAACTGATACTGAAGTGAGAAGAAGCAGAGCGATGAACAGGCTTTGAGACGTTTTCGAAGATGGGGGAACCATACTCTACGCAACCAGTGAAGATTAATAACAGTTCCAGACTAAACACAAGGGGGATTTAGAAGATATATATCGAAAATAACGTCATGAAATCTGTTCTCACAATATCTGCTCCATCTTCAGCAATTTGAAGCTCGATAGAACGAATTAAACGCTGACATCTTGGTAAATTTCTCCCCGAAATGCAAAAAGGGGGAAGTAAAAACCGATTTGAATTCCATTACTGAATCGTGTTTTAAGAAACGCTTCAGGCGGTTCTCCAAGAAGTTCGATGGCGCGTATTTGACTGGATGGATGAAACGAGCCGACTCAATATGAGTAAAATCCCTGGCCGGATTTACGACCTAATTTACCGTCGTTAACCATCTCTATGAGCAGTGGGGCTGGTGCGTATTTTTCAGTGCCAAACCCGTCATGAAGAACGTTCATGATATGAAGAACTGTGTCTAAACCGATTAAATCACACAGTGCTAAAGGACCAATGGGGTGATTCATTCCAAGCTTCATTATTCCATCGATGGCTTCTGGTTGAGCAACTCCTTCTTGAAGCGTTAATATTGCTTCGTTCAGCATTGGACAGAGAATTCTATTTGATACAAAGCCTGGGAAATCATTGCAGGAAAGGGCTGTTTTACCCATAATTTGCGATGCTTCAACCACGGCAGCGTTGGTATCTTCACTGGTCTTTTCACCGTTGATAATCTCTACTAATTTCATGATAGGAACAGGATTCATAAAATGCATTCCGATGACTTTGTCCGGCCGGTTTGTCGAATCAGCAATGGTCGAAATCGAAATGGAAGATGTGTTCGAAGCGAGAATGGCATCCGGCTTACAGACTTGGTCCAATTCCTGAAAGATGCTGACCTTCAAGTCGAGGATTTCAGGAACTGCTTCAACTACTAAATCACAGTCGGCACAATCCGAACGGTCGATGGACAGAGAGATTCGTTTGCGTGCTGCGTCGGATTCTTCCTGAGTCATGCGTTCTTTCGATACGAGTTTGGCCAGAGATTTCTCTATTGCAGCAATTCCACGGTCGACGAACTCTTGCTTAATGTCGATCATCGTCACATCATATCCAGCACATGCTGCCACTTGTGTGATTCCATTCCCCATTTGTCCGGCGCCTAAAACTGCGATTTTCTTGATATCCATATGACTCACCTAACCGTCCCACATCGAATTGATTGATGAACCTGCCCGACATTTCCAATGACCCGTGAAGACGCTTTCGTCCAAAGAACATCCAAACAAATGTGGAAGAGGTAGCCCGACTCGGATTTGAACCGAGGTCAACGGGACCAAAACCCGTTATGATGGACCCCTACACTATCGGGCTATGATACACAGGCGGTCGGCCCACCCTTTTGTTTTTGTCGGAACCTCAACATCAAAATTATTCAAGGAAGGAGATTTTGAATTTCATCATCATCAATTTTCTGTCGAGCGCTGTTGATGAACTCTTCAAGCGAAATTCCATGTTTTTCTTGATAGATTTCCGCTTGAAGAGCCATGTCCAACTTATCGAGTTGTTTGACAAATTTTGCTTCAAGCGTCTGGCCTTGCTCATATTCTACAAGCAATGCCACCCATTCTGGTGCGAGTTCTTGCATCGCATTGATTTCATCTTCAGCCTTTGATGAAGTATCGTCATGAGGTGTCAAATCCCCAACACGGACTTCGGGAACATCATGAACAATACACATTGCAAGGATTCGTTGCAAATCAAGATTTGAGGGCGCGAGTTTGAGTGCTAACATCGACATACCCCACGAATGGGCAGCTACAGATTCAGGACCTTGAATTCCTGCACGAACCCATCCGGTTCGCAAGACATTTTTCAGCCCAAGTATCTCTTTCAACTGGTCGCGCATGGTTGTGCGATAAGACAAGCACTCAAAACCTCGACGCTTTATTCTTAAAACATGCAGACCGGCAAACCGACGTGGTGGGACAAGGCCAATGAAGTGTTAAGTCAAGATGAACTTCTTGGAGCAGTTGTCCGTTCTTATCCCGACGAAAGCCTCATTGGAAGAGGCGATCTCTTCTCGACACTGATTCGTTCAATTGTTGGCCAACAGATTTCAGTCATCGCAGCAGATGCAGTTTGGGGGCGCTTGGTTGAGTTAGTCGGGGAAGTAACACCTGAATCGATACGTAAGTATTCCACAGAACAACTCGCAACTTGCGGGCTTTCACGCCCGAAGTCGAGCTACATTCACGGACTTGCAATGGAAGCAAAGGCATTGATTCTCGAAAATTGGGATGAATTCAGTGATGAAGAACTCATCAAACATTTCAGTCAGTTTCGTGGTGTTGGACCGTGGACTGCTGAGATGATTCTCATATTCACACTGATGCGGCCTGATATATTCAGTATCGGAGATATTGGATTGATAAGGGCCGTACAAAAACTGGTTCCCGAAGCAGAGTCGAAGCAGGAGGTTGTTGAAATTGCGCAACGTTGGGCACCTTATCGAACTGCAGCATCTTGGTATCTTTGGCGCATGCTTGACCCCGTACCGGTAGAATATTAATCATAGAAGATTTGACATTGTGACACCTTCAGGGCATCACATGAGCGACGATGCTGGAGGTGTCCCCACTATGTCGGAAAGGCTCAATGCAACTGGCTCTAAATTAGCAGAACTATCTAAAAAAGCGGCTGAAGCAACAAAAGTTGCCGCTCAAAAGACTGCTGAAGTGAGCATCGATGCTGCCCAAACAGCAACCAAAGCCAGTAAGAGTGCTGTTGCCAAAACCAACGAGAAAGTCAAGCAGGCAGTTCAAGATTCGAAGGACAAGCGTAACGAAAAGCGTGAAATGAAGGCACAGAAGGCAAAGGAAGATTTGTTGTCCGAGCCAATTCTCGATGATGTACCTGCAATGATTACGCTTCCTGAATTTGAAAATGAGCGTATGGAAGTTGTTAACGAACAGCAGACCAACCAACTCCTCCTTCTTGAGCAAATGGAGCGACTTTCTTCCCGAATCGACGCATTGGAAAGAAGATCAAGAGGCGAATTCCAACTAGCAGAAGGTGATTCTGATTCATTGGAAAAGCATTCACAACCAAAGTATTCTAACTATTCTAAAAATCAAATGATTGGCACAAATCAAATTATGGGAGAAATGCTACACATTCTTGGGGCATCGCTTCTTTGGATCGTCGCGCTTGTTGGAATGGACCAAGTTGTTACTGATAGGCAGTTGATGCTTACACCAGCTTATCCTGCAGACCTTCTTATTTGGTCAATCGGCTCTTTTAGCTGGGTCATGTATCTCCTGCATAGACTTGGTAAATCTGGATTGAAAATGCCGCTATTGATACAAGTTCAAGCCTCATTGGCTGTTGGGATTACAACCCTCATGGGTCTAATGCTCAATGGCGATTCTATGTCGACCGTTTCCAATGTCTGGACATGGGGTACAATTGTCGCAATCGCATTGTTACTGGGAAGCAGCTTGTTAGCAACTGCATGGAGTTCAACCAAGAAGTTAGTGGGCATTCGTGAAACCGTAGAAATCATCGATTGATGGCTCTTATTCTCAAAGGATGTTAGTGACATTTGATTGGACACACGAATATGATTAAGTCCTATGGAGAATTAGCAGTCTCATGCCAAAAACATTTGACCGCGCTCCGGAATTACCTAAAATGCGACGTAGAATTGGTCGCGATACTACCGAGTTGCTTACCACATCACTGGCATTGGCTTGTAGCGCTGGCGTTTTTGGAATCATGATTCGATGGTCTTTTTTCGATATCGCTGAACAAACTGAATATGATTTTATGAAAAATTTCTTAATCGGGGCGACCGCTTTTCTTTGGCTCGTTGTAATCCGATTAGAATTAACTGCCAAAAACAAGGCAGAAACTTTGTACGGTCACCAAATGAAAGAGTATGAGATTATGCGCACAAAATGGCTTGAAATTGCATCAAAGAAGATGGATTTTGAGGCAAATAAATCTATTAAACAGCCTGAACCTGAAGAGAAAGATTACAAAAAACACTCAAAATCTAAGAATTAGCAAAGTGGTCAGGGGGTGACCAATTCCTTTTTGAGAAAGAAAGTCAAGCTTTCTCTATTGGAATATGAAGATAGGCATGTTACTCTTCCACTCTTCACTTCATCACTCGCATTGATTACCGGTTTTACATACATATTTCCTATAATTGCAGTCGTCAGTCTTCCGTTCTCTGTGTTAATCGTTTATTCAATATTCACCGGTGATATTGATTTGATTGATTCACATTCAAGTATCGATTCCAATAAAACAGATTTAACTGAAGAGGAATAACTGGCTACTGAAGGAGTATACTTCAGATGTTTCGAGGCCTACTAAGAAGTTGGTAGGCATCCGTGAAACCATCGAAATCATCGATTGATGGCTTCAGGGTCCTTGAAGAGATCTCGAGTGATGTTCTTGTGATGGGATTCAATAGTTCCACCACCAATTTCTAAAAGTTTGGAATCTCTCCACAGCCGTTCAACATGGTATTCACCGACATATCCGTACCCTCCCATGACTTGCATGGCAGCGTCTGCGATTTCCTTAGCGCCAGTTGCGGCGAATAACTTCACGCCATCCGAGTCAAGACGGTGGCCGGGTTTTCCAAGCGTCATCTGTTGAGCAGTGTCATAGATGTAGGCACGCATTGAACGGTATTTTGCCCACGATTCTCCAATGTAGCGCTGAATTTGTCCGAAGTCTCGAATTTGATATTTAAATGCTGTTCGTTCAGTAGCATAGCGGTTCATGTCTTCAAGAGCACGCCGAGATATGCCAAGAGCCATGGCAGCGAGTGTGAGTCGTTCAATTTCCAAGTTTGCCATCATGTGGATAAGTGATTCACCAGGTGAGCCGACAAGGTTCGCATTGGGAACAATGCAATCTTCAAAGACAAGTTCAGCAGTATTGGATGCACGCATTCCAGTTTTGTCCATTATTTTCTGACCAACACTGTAACCTTGCATTCCAGCCTCAACCAGGAACGTCGACATCTGGACACGTCCTCTTTCATCAACTCCAGTCTTCGCATAGACCCAAACGACATCTGCAGGAGTTCCATTATCATCGAGACAACCGTTGGTGATCCACATCTTACGGCCATTGAGCAACCAGGTTCCGTCTTCCTGTTGAACAGCGGTCGTTGACAATCCGAGAACATCCGTCCCTGCGTCTGGCTCAGACATGGCCATCGCACCAATCCATTCACCGGAACAAACATGTGGAAGGATTCGTGCTTTCTGTTCTTCATTACCGTTGAATGAAAGATTGTTGACAAAAAGCATTGAGTGGGCAAGATAGGCGAGGGCAAATCCAGGGTCGGAGGCTGAGAGTTCTTCATGAACAATTGCGCAAGCAGTCGCATCAAGACCGGCTCCGCCGTATTTTTCATCAGCACTGATACCCAAGAGACCAAGTTCACCCATTGAGCGGAGCAGTGGTAAATTGAATGCCTCATCGCGGTCGTGTTCCAGTGCTTGAGGTTCAACATGTTCTTTGGTCCAATCACGAACCATCTCACGTAACATTGCGTGTTCTTCACTAGGATTGGCTATATCCATCGTCTCACCCGTTTTGCGGGAGTGACTCTCCTTTTTCACCCTTTGTTGAGTTTCAAATCAAGAACGCCTCAAGAAACTACGACGCTTTCGTCGCTTTCCCCTTGAATTTGAGGCATCTCGTGCTGATACTCTGACTTCATCTTCCATTCCAGTAGCTGGCCTCGAGCGTGTTGCTGGAGGTGGTCCACGCATCGAACGGCGTCGGCGAATCGGCTCAGGTTGTTTTTTGACTCGACGCACCTTGCGATTTGATTCTTGATTCAAAGGAATCTTACGAGAACGCTGACCGACATGTTGGAGATGCGAATTGTAGGTTGTAGTAACATTGGATTTCGGTGCAAGTCCTGCATTCGACAAAACTTTCTGCGCCCGTTGACGAGGTGTTGTCACCCGCACTTCATCGACAATTCTGTTGGCTAAATGAGAGATGGATTGGTCGCCTTTGACCGTGGGTGCTTTTCGCACATCAACATGCAATTCACCCTTCGTTTGTTGTTCATCGTCCATCAATCCCAAAAGGAAATTTGTGCTCAAAGCATCCTGCTTTCGCTCAACCATACGCATCCCATCAGGACAGAATGCTGTTTGATTGTATTATGAAGGTTCCCCGCCAAAAGATGGCGAAAAGAGCGTTTTTTAAGCGTTTTATCTGTCATCAGAGACAGCGTCAAGGAATGCTTTGTAATCGACCTCGTTGTCAAATTCAAGAGGAATGACCATGATTTCATCGCAATCTTGGCACTGATAACGTTGTCCGGTCATGAAACCAGCATAAGGGTAAACTCGTATTCCGTAACAAGCAATGCAAATTCGAAAAGACATGATATCAAATGCTCCTGTCGGTTACGGATAATAAGTATGTGCTTAATATGAATTTGAAACGCATGGAAATTTCAACTTGAGCACGAAAGCATTGAGCAGCCGATTCGATGTCGCGCCCATTCAGGACGTTTCTGAAACCATTCCAGTTCATGTCCCGGTTGCTCATCGTATGGGTTTTCAAGAAGTTTAAGCAGGGATTCACAAACTGAATAATCACCCTTTTCTGCTGCATCAATGGCGAGTTGAGCCATCCAATTACGCAAGACATATTTTGGATTTGCTTGCAGCATTCTTTCACGATTCGGCTGACCGTCGACTCGATTCCACCAAGCCTCTAACCAATCATTCCAAGCTTGAATCGGAATGGTTGATTCATCATAGAAGGCAGATTGAAGAGCAGAAATGTCCGGCGATTCAATCGAGCTAAGTAATCGGAAAAATATCGTCATATCAGTTTCGACTTCCTGCAAGAGACTGTTGAGATTACGAATCAATTCTTCATCGGTTTCCAAAAAGGTGTCTAAACCCAATTTATCAGCCCACATTTTGTTATGATGATGATCAAAACTGTCTGTATATGCAGTTAACACATCATGCAAGCGTTCAGGCGTCTCCATGAGCGGAACCATAGCCTCAAGCAAGCGAGCAAGATTCCAAGCAGCAATTTGTGGCTGTTGACCATAGCGATATCTTCGGGTGGAAGAGTCTGTCGTATTCGGCGTCCAACCGGGATTGTAGTCTTCAAGCCAGCCATACGGGCCATAATCAATGGTAAGGCTATGTATCGACATGTTATCGGTATTCATAACACCATGAACAAAACCAACACGCATCCAGTGCGAAACCATCAGCGCAGTTTCTTCTGCAATATGACTTAACCAAGCGATTAATCCATCATCGTCTGCACATGAATGAGAAGGAAAATGAGTTGTGACTGTATGCTCAACTAAGGTTTTCAGGGTCTCTTTATCACCGGTTGATGAGTGAATTTGAAAGCTACCAAACCGGAGAAAGCTCGGTGCAACTCGACAAACAACTGCGCCTGGTTCTTCAGAAGGATTTCCGTTATACATCACATCTCTAACAATCGATTCTCCCGTTGTTGCAAGTGACAATGCACGAGTTGTTGGAACACCGAGATGATGCATTGCTTCGCTGCAAAGAAACTCACGTATTGAAGAGCGGAGTACGGCTTTACCGT
The DNA here is from genome assembly GCA_902520595.1 of uncultured Candidatus Poseidoniales archaeon. Classification (GTDB taxonomy): domain Archaea; phylum Thermoplasmatota; class Poseidoniia; order Poseidoniales; family Poseidoniaceae; genus MGIIa-L1. The sequence continues at coordinate 33,891 of CABYOM010000005.1, forward strand.
CGGCAAATCGTGAGTAAGGGGTATGCCCCGCGCCTTTGAGTTGTAATTCGAGCACGCCAGTAGGGGTGAGTACTTCTCCAAGGGTAATGGCCCGACCGTCACCTAACTGACCTGCCCAATTTCCAAACTGGTGCCCGCCATATCGCTGCGCATACGGTTGCATACCCTCAACTACCGAACCGCCAGCAAGAACTTCATCCTCACCGCGTGACAATCCAAGTGTTTCAGCGATATTCTCTGACCACAGGTGAATGGTAGGGTTGGGTGCAGCAAAAGGTGTGACCTTTGACCAACATGCACCGGGAACTTGTCGTGATGGACCATCGCTGACCTCATCACCGGGAGTTTGTTCAAGAAAACGTTGAGACCACTTCAATGATGCAAGAGGTCCCATGGGTGAGGGATATTCACGGGCACTATCAACCTGTGTGTGCATCACTCAACTGATGCATCGCTGAACAATCGCAACACAATAACGCCTGCTACAATAAGACCCATGCCAATAACGGCTCCAGCATCGAGACGCTGATCGAAGAAAAGAACCGAAACCAAAGCAATTCCAGCTACACCAATTCCAGACCAAACTGCGTAAGCAACCCCAATTGGTATTGTATCGAGTGTCAATGAGAGAAAATAGAACGCAGCGCTGTATCCAACAAGCACTATGAGAGAAGGCCAAAGTTTGGTGAAACCCTCTGTTGATTTGAGTAAAGAAGTCGCAATGACTTCCGAGATAATTGCAAATCCCAGTAAAACCCACTTATTCATACTGCAAGGACAGAGAGACGCTACATATCTATTTGCATTGAGAGATGGTTGTATCCTACATTAACCATCAACAGCAGCCTTCTTCACGCATTGGAGCAGTAACGAGAGAAACCTTGTCAACATTGTGAATATTTTGTAATTGTTCAATGGTTTCACGGAAGTTCGCTGCTGTTCCGATCGCGTGTAAGATGTCAACACAAGCATGACTGTGCGGGAGACAACTGTGATTGTAAGTAGTGATTTCAAGACTTTCCGAGTGTCGAAGATCCATCAATTTGTGCTCGATTCCATGCTGATAATAAATGACGAGATGACCTTCAACAACAACATCATCCTTCATGTTATTTATTTCGCCATGCTCACGTATTTCTGCAAAATAAAGAGCCGCATCTCGAAGGAATTTACTTCTGTTTTGATAACCTGATTTATCAATCAAACGTTCAAGTCCATCGGAAAAAGATTTGTCGGCACTGAAGGATATAATTTGGCTCATGGTATTGCGTTCTACCCTTCATTAATAATAATGTCGAAGAGAATACTATTAATCTAATGCGTGAAACAATGCATCAAAATGTTCATTTCATGATGGCTCCAGTTTCAATCATGACCGAAGAACAGGAGACCAAGCCAAGAGGATTACTTCGTGTGTTTTCTTTCAAATTTTCATACATGGACCTGCGTCTTGCGACAGGGACTGGTGTCTTTGCAGGGTTGTTTGCAGCGAAGATATGGACTCCAGTCTTGGATTTTGAATGGTACTGGTACATGATTGCAATGTTTGCCTTAATGATGAAACCCCTCATGAGTTTCTTCTCACAATTCTATTCATCGTGAGTGGATGAACGCAGCTACCACCCATCCGAATGAATTCGAAGTAAAATATTCTTGAACGGGTAATACGAAGTATCTACTCATTTTCCGAGCGTGATTATGACTTCTTTGTCAATTCAGTCATGACAAAAGGTTTCGTCAATTCGAGTAACGGTGAAAAACGCTTGACTCGAAGAGGTGCCGGCTTGAAGTTAATTTCACCGTCGATACCTTCCCAAAATCCAGGCTGAGATAATGCAGGAATGGGTTTATTCCTACAATTACAGCCTGTGGCAAATTTCCATGGATACTTGAACAACATTTGGAAGGCAGATCTGAAACCAAATTTATCCCCAATGTGTTCGATAATGCACAGTTTCCCACCTGGTTTGAGCATTCGGTGTGCCTCTGCGACGATCTTGTGAGGGTCTGGAACACTGCACAACAGTGTCGTGAAGACAACATAATCGAAAGACTCAGGGGGCTCCTCAAGTTCGTGAAGATAGCCTTGGAAAACTGTAACCCTATCCTCCATTTCTGCCACCATTTTATGACATTCCTCGACCAGTTTTCGATCGGGTTCGACTGCTACCCAGTGTTCGACTTCCGGCCTGTTTAGAAAGTAGACATTAACGCCAATACCTGCACCGACCTCAAGAACTCTGCCGTGAATGCCGTCAAACAACTCAGTTTTTGCGTCTTTTAGCATTTTACTGGTGTCAATCAAAACCTTCCGAGAAAGTTTGTCGAGCCGACCAAGTTTGTTTGTTTCTTTCACAGTTGCATGTAGGCGTTTGAGATTTATAGTCTAACCCAACCATAGAAAAGGTAAGTTAGCACCTGTTGTTTATTGAACGAAGTTCGGAAGGCTACGATTCGCCTAAATGCAAGGAAAAAAGCAAGTTATCAAATATCAGCAATACAAGAAGTAGTCATGACAAACCACGATGATGTATTTGATAGAATCCAATCCCTACTCGAGGATGAAGACGATTGGGTATCTGCCATGTCAACAGTTGTCTGTGAATTACACAATTCCTTCGAACATTTTCACTGGACCGGATTTTACCGAACCGTTGAGCCAAATCTATTGAAAATCGGACCTTACCAAGGTGGCCATGGCTGTTTAGTCATTCCCTTTGACAAAGGCATATGCGGCGCTGCTGCAAGAACTGGGAAAACACAAGACGTGCCGGATGTTCATGAAAGAATTGAACACATTGCGTGCAGTTCCAGTACACTAAGCGAAGTCGTTGTTCCAATAAAGAGTTCAAACGGTCAAGTCGTTGCAGTCCTCGACCTCGATTCAGACTTACCCGCAGCTTTTTCGACCTCAGACATCTCGTTTACCGAACACCTTTGCCAATACTTAGGTGCAAAATATTTCTAATGAGCAAGGTGTTTAAATGACGATTTACGGCGTTGATTCAAAGGAGTATAACCAAACGATAAATGATGATAAATCAGACCACAGATTATCAATTTGGTATCATCCAATATACACCAGTGGTATTCACCCTGATGCAAGATTTCCTCGAGATCGATATACCAAATTGGTTGACAAACTCACTACCCCTGAATATTCTCGTAAATTTATCATTAAGCAACCAACCGAAGCATCACGAAGCGAACTAATCATAGCACACGATCCATCCTATGTTGATAATTTTCTAAATCAAAACTTGACTGAAAAGGAGATTAGGCGAATCGGTCTAACTCCGTGGACGTCACAAATAATTCCACGAACACTGCTTTTGATGGGTGGAGCGATTGCGGCCTTAGAACACGTAATGGAAAACGGGGGTATTGCAGGCAACATGGCAGGAGGTACCCACCATGCACACTACGATTTTGGCTCCGGTTATTGCATATTCAATGACCTTGCTGTATGCTCTTTAATGGCATTGAACAAGTATCAGTTGACGAAAATTGCTGTAATTGATTTGGATGTACACCAAGGAGACGGCACTGCAACTATTTTGCAAAATGTTGACGAGGTTTTGACAATTTCAGTCCATTGCAAGCAGAACTTTCCGTTTCGCAAGTCAGAAAGTGATTATGATCTCGAACTACCTGCAGATTCAGGTGATGAAGAAATTTTGGCAACGGTTGCCAAAGCGTTAGACATCGCCGAGCAATTCAACCCGGAGCTCATACTTTTCCAAGCTGGTGTTGACGGATTAGCCACCGATGCTCTCGGTAAATTGAACATTTCCCGCCAAGCAATGAGCAAGAGAAACGAGATGGTTTTCGACCTCGCAGTTGAACGATTGATTCCGACGCTCGTATTCATGGGAGGTGGTTACTCAGATCCAATTGATCATACCATCGATGCGTTTGGTGATTTATTTCTCAGTGCTTCCCGTGCAAATAATCAATTTCTCAGCAAAATCGATTCTGAAGCCTCAGATTCAATCAATTGATTTATCTGCAGAGTGGTGAATGAACTTACAATTCTTCTCCATACCAGCAATAAGTGAGTTCTTCATTCTGAAACACGACTTTGGCGTTTTTCCAGACTTCAAGTTGGTACTCAATGCTGTATCGTTCTCCACATTTACGGAGGTATTCCTCAAAACGTTCCGCCTTTCCGGTATAGATGAAGTTGGGCATGGTGTTTCTATCGCAGGCCGGAAGATAACCTTTGGCCAGCCCCAAAGGCTCAGACCCTCCTCACCACGAAAGAATTAACACAACAAGAATTGAAAATTGTCCGACTAGGTAAACAAATGAATCATAGGCGCTGCTTGCTGTCTCTTTGCTTAAACATCTCAGAAAGGATTGTGTTTAACAAATCAATATGAGGTGAGATATTTACAGTAACATGGTATTTAGTGCTCGTACCGGGATTTGAACCCGGGTCGAAGGAATGAGAGTCCTTCATGATGGGCCACTACACTATACGAGCGTGGATGGTTTGGCCACCGATACCCCGTATTTAGCCGTCACCCATTCAATTATTCAACGAAAGTATGGTGAACTAATTCTTCAAATATCCATTCACTTTAACCATTGAGTGAAAGTGAAAAAAAGAATGCTGCGGCTGTGAATGAGATTAAGTTTCAGTTGAGGGGTGTTTCGTCGCTTGATATACTGGTGCCCATGAGTTTGGTTCATGCACAACAATGCAAATACCCTTGAAAAATTATCATTCAGCGACCTACCATGCTCGACTGTAAAAGAACAACAACCCACATGGGCAGAGAAATCCTCTACACTCTATGCTCACCCCAGCGGCAAGCTCCCATCTCGGTTTGCCGCTGCCGGGTGGCAACCCTGGCACCGACCTGGTGGCTCCGGGACTGCTCTGGTCAGCACAACAGTTGCAAGCCTTACCCGTCGCAGCCAAATCGCAATCCGAGGTGAGGCTTGATGGGAAGAACACAACGTCTACGCCAAGAAATCTCAACCTATCTCGCATCGGTTGGAGAAGCGAACACAACCGATATCTTAGAGCATGTAAACAAGCGCTTCCGATGGGGTGCAACCATGAACCAACTCGGAAATGTCCTCGCACGTGATCGCCGATTTATCAAAGTCGGTTTCGATGAAGGAACCGACATTGGTGGTTTCAGAATGCGGGTTTGTGTCTGGTCAATTGCTTCTGCTTAAGGCAAAGCACTCAAAACCTGAACGCCTACGCAGAACCATGGCGGTCGATGTTCGAGCATTCATCGAATTGATGCGGCCTAAGAACATGGTTTTGGCGGCGATGACCGTACCCCTCGGGGCTCTGTTTGGGCTGAATGCTTCGCTCACTCCAGAGCAAACATCTGCAGTCGGTGTCCAAATTTTCGCAGTCATGACGTTCATGGGTGCTGGAAATGTCATGAACGACATTCAAGATGTTGTCATTGATACGCAAGCGCATCCAAATCGACCAATTCCTTCGCAACGCGTCTCGACCGAAGCAGCCAAAAAATTCGCTGTTGGCCTTTGGATTCTCAGTATCTCTGCTATGGCATACGGAGCGTATGACTTGGCCCAAAACGATGCCACATGGTGGCCATTAGCTGTAATTTATCTCACCGCAGCTACAATGATGCTAACCTATGATTTGGGACCAAAGACCAAAATCAAGGGCCTCATTGGAAACATATCGATCTCGTTGATGGTCGCTGCAGTCATTCTGTATGGAGCGGCAACCGTTGATTCCATGTCATGGCTGGTATTCTATGTCGCAGGAGTTGTCTTCTTCACCAACCTCGCTCGTGAAATGGTCAAGGATTGTCAGGACATGCTCGCAGATGAAGGCCTTCGAACGACTTTACCAATGAAAATCGGTTTGGAAAACACGCGGATGGCTGCATACGTGCTAATAATCGCAGGACTTGTATGTCTTTACATTCCGTATTGGCGAGGGCCTTTTTCCTTTGGACAATTGGTTCTTCAAACACCTGCAATACTCATGCTTATCACCCTTAACGGACCGCTCTACAAAGGTGAAGATGTGCAAGTTTCCGCTCGCATACGAGCATCAATGCTCTTGGGATTAATCGGTTTCATCCTCACAATGTACGTGTGAGTTATTCGAGTGCCATAAATTCGCCCATAGCATCCCATGCGCCTCTGTTAATGAAGTAAGCAAGTAATGACATTTGACCCCACATCCTGTTTTCGGCTTGGTCAAATACAATTGAATGCTCATGATCCATAACCCAATCTGTGACTTCATCTCCTCGATGTGCAGGCAGGCAATGCATGAATTTCCAGTTTTCCTCCATATTGGATACCAGCTCTTCATTGATTTGGAAGCCCTCAAACGATTCGACTTTATCTGTGAGGTGTTCTTCACCCATCGAAATGAAGACATCCGTGTAGACAACATGGGCACCTTTGACAGCTTCAACGGGGTCGTTTGTTTCAACGACTTTACTGCCGTTTTTTTCTGCGATACTCTTTGTTCGTGAAACAACTTCTTCATCCGGTTCATACCCTTTGGGAATAGCATAGTGGATATCAATTCCGAGCATAGCACAACCGAGCATCAAATCATGAAGAACGTTATTGCCGTCTCCTACCCAAGCGACTTTCAAATATTCACGGTCATCAAAATGTTCCATTATGGTCATCAAATCTGCTGCTGCTTGGCAGGGATGATGCTTGTCAGAGAGTGCGTTAAGAACCGGAACATCTGCATGCTTAGCGAGTTCTTCGACATCAGAATGAGAAAAGCAACGGTAGGTCATTCCACCTAAAAATCGTGAAAGAACTTGCGATGTATCACCAACTGTCTCTGATTTCCCTAGTTGTATATCGTTCTTGAGCAAGGTCAACGGATATCCACCGAGCCGGTTGATGCCGACCTCGAAGGATACTCGAGTTCTTGTTGACGGTTTCTCGTAAATCGAACCAATAGCAAGTGTGTCAAGCGGCATAAAGTTCTGAGCGACTTCGTCTGAACGCTTCCAAAGACGTTTGAATTCTATCGCCCATTTCAAAATCATTTCAAAGTCTTCTTCGACATCGTCAATTGCAAGTAGATGTTCCGCCATACACCTTTCCATAGAAAGACGGCTTCTAAGTGTTATGAGGTGCGAAAGAAAGAATCAATTCTTTTCATGCTCAATGTCACTTGCAAATCCGTCACGTGCATCACTCATACCACCAAACAATGCTTGGGCGAAGGTGAGAATGTCTGCAAGCCCTTCTTCGAGTTCGGATGAAAGTGGAGTCAAACCTGGTGCTTGGGAGAACTCTTGCATCAAACGAAGTTGGTTGATTGCGAACTCGGTTCTCTGTCCACCCGCTTCTTCATACAGTGCCATTTCTAAAATTTCTAATCGCTCTGACCATTCAAGGATTTTTTCTAATTCCTCAGGTTCAAGTAGATCAGATTTTGACAAGAAGTTTTTCGTCGGCAAGCCAAGTCGAAATTCAACAATGCTTGAAAGAAGCATTTGCGAAACGAATCCTGAAGGGGAGCGAGAGAGCATAGGGTCAAACAAATAGATGATTGCCGATTGTTCACGGCCAATGACCTCAATCAAGTGATTACTTGCTTCACGGAATGCGAACAGTTCTACTTGCCCGGGTGTGTCAACAACCATGACTTCACCGGAAAGCGCATGCAATTGCCCTGCAACATCACCAGCTTGAGCAGCCAAAAGATCAGCAGCAAGGATTTGGGCACCGTTCGGTCCAAGGTCATATTCAGACATAACTTCAGTGAGCGAAATCAAATCACGAACATCGAATTCTGCGTCATAATGCACTCGTTCTGCCCCTGGATCAAGGTTGACTGCAATGGCATCAGTTTCCAAAAATCGAGACCAACGCTGAAAAGATGTCACCAAAGAAGACTTTCCTGCACCTGCAGTTCCAACAACAAAGAGCACTGGCGGGGTGCCACTATCCATACCGACCATGCCCCTTCCTCCGTACCACCCTACATCAACATGGTGGCAAAACCAACAAAAGACTCTGCAAACGGTCGCTTTTTCGAAAACTAAGGGGGAGAACGGTTATGTGCTCATTGTATATGGGAGTGTTGCCGCTTGTGCGGTTAACATAGAGGAATTGAAAATGAGCGAAGAAAAACCACCTATGCCACCCGGAATGCCTGCAATGCCGCCTATGCCTCCTGCTCCTCCTGGAATGGATGCACCCGGAGCACCTCCTGCTCCTCCAGGCATGCCACCTATGCCTCCAATGCCTGCTATGGACGCACCTCCTGCTCCACCGGGTATGCCACCTATGCCGCCTATGCCTGAAATGGATGCACCACCTGCTCCTCCTGGCATGCCTGCTATGCCACCAATGCCAGAGATGGACGCTCCTCCAGCTCCACCTGGTATGCCCGCAATGCCTCCTATGCCTGCTATGCCGGCAATGGACGCTCCACCTGCGCCTCCTGGTATGCCACCTATGCCACCAATGCCAGAAATGGACGCACCACCTGCACCTCCAATGCCAGAAATGGACGCACCACCTGCTCCACCTGCTCCACCTGGTATGCCACCAATGCCGCCAATGCCTGCTATGGAAGCAGAAGCGCCTGATGCATCTGCATTGATGGCTGATAGCGCCGCTCTACTCGGAGCACCTGCACCTCCTGCAATGGATGCAGAAGCGCCTGCTGAAGAGCCATCTATGCTCGACACTGCAGCACTACTTGGCACACCTGCACCTCCCGCACCGCCAGAAGAAGTAGCTGAAATTCCTACACTTCCTGCGTCCTTGACCCCTGATCCGGTTCTCGGAACGCCAGACAACCTCATGGGTGAACAAGCAGGAGCCGTTATTCGAAGCAGTGCAGAAGTTGACGAAGTTCTTGGTGACAAACTTGAAGGTACGCTCCATGAAGTCGAAAAGGCCACACTTAGCGCTGATGGAGAAGTCATTAAGCAGACCGTTAAAGGAACGCTCAAAGTCAACAATCCTTCTGCAGAAGACCGTATTTACGACATCGATGTTATGCTTGACCATGCTGATGCAACTGACATTGGCGGAGATAATGTCTCTGTTGATGAACTTGAAGCAGGCGCAAATTACAGTATGAAATACAAGGTAAGTGGCAAGAGAATGCTCGTCTTACGCGAACGATTGGATACAAATCCTGCACGTTCTCAAGAACATTCACTTTCAGTTGCCTCCAGCGAAGAAGGTGGACCAATTGCTCTTGAAATTGAAGTTGAAAATACTGCAAATGTAGCGATCAACGATGTCCATGTCAGTCGACCACTCCCCGATGAGTTCAGTTTCGACAATACTGGAGCAGCTACCCTTGAAGACAATACCCTGTCATGGGATGTCGGAACACTTGCTGCCGGTGAAAAGCAGATTTTGAGCATTGAAGGAACAATCGTGGTATCTGGAACGAAATCAATCAATGCTGGAGTTGCTTCTGCCACATACACTTCCAACTCGACACTTTCGAACCTGAACTTTAGAGAACTCGATGCATTCTGCCGAGGATTCTCCTACATGCGTGTTCGGGAAGACGAGCGACCTGACAACTGGATTTGCCGAACGACATTCGAGAACCGTTCTTCATTCGCAGTTGACTTGGTCAAACTTCAAGTCCGTATGAAAGGAAGTGATGACCTTCTCTTTGATATCAGCGATGTTCGCCAAGATGTCAAGCCTCATGGAAAGTGGGAAAGTGAAGAACGCACCGTTATGGCGCAATCGAAGCCTGACTTTGCTACTGAACTTGCTTATACAATTCTCCCTCGTGCAAGCCGAAGCACAGAAGGTTCAATCAGTTTAGAAGCAAAGACTCTGCAAGTAGTGGAAGCAAACCTTGAGAAGGTCTACTCGACCACTGGACTGCGTTCATATCGCTCACAAAAAGTGACTGCCACATTGACGCTCACCAATAATGGTTCGGCCGATATCAATTTGATGCGAATTACTGACGACATACCTGGATTGTTCGATGCACCTGATGCATCTACAATGACCATCAACGTCAATGGAAAGGAAATCGATTCCGAGCAAATCAAGTGTGAAATCAACAGCGGAATTACTCTTGAAAAGACCAACCGCTCACCCGATGGAGACGGCCACACAATGACGGTAACCGTTGGTGCTCGTGGACCTGTTGGCCTGAAGCCGGGTAAGAGCATGACCATCGAATACGATTTGGTTGCTCCAGATCCTTCACCTGACAACTCAAACATTACTGCACCTGCCCGAACTGAATTCAGCGCAGAGCGTTATGGACCAGTATGCACTGTTGACACAACTGAAGCTCCTGCAATCAGTGTGATCCACAACCGACGTGATTTCTCGTTCGGAAAGACTACACAGAAGATTGGTGGTAAAGGTCGGCATGAAGTGTTGATTCTCTTCTCCAACGATGGAGACACTGCATTGAAGGACGTCATCCTCACTGACATTATTCCTGAGAAGTTCGAAATCAAAGATTGGTTAATTCGAGGTAACTCCGACAAGAGAGATGACTGCGAAATGAATACTGAGGCTGGAGAAGGTGGTACTCACATTACTTGGACAATTCCAATTGTCGAAAAGGGTGAGCGACTCGAGGTCTCGTTCGAGATTCATGGACCAGGTGTCATCGATGGTGAAGCAGGAAACCGATTCCACGGCGTTCACTTTGGTGATGAAGTCGAAACTGAAGACATCGCATCCCCAGTCGAAGAGGCTGTTGAAGAAGAGGCTGTTGAAGAAGAGGCTGCTGAGGAAGAAGAAGTTGAAACAAATGTTTCGTGGAGAGAAGATGTTCTACTCCGTGTGATGGCTGCGGCCGAAATTGATGTAGAACTTCGTGATGAATTTGTCAAGCATGCCGTAAATTTCGATTCAGACAACAATGGATACCTCAAGAAGGCAGAACTACAAGCTGCTGCTGATGCATGGAATGCAGATGCAGGAGAAGAAGAAGAAGTCGTTGCTGAGGAAACCGTTGAAGAAGCGGTCGAAGAGGCGGTGGAAGAATCAACTCCTGACGAAGTAAGCGAAGAAGCCGATGCTGAAGATGCTGAAGTTGAGGGTGGAGAAAAAGCGTGCCCAACCTGTAATGCAATGTGTGCTGCTGATGCAACTTCATGTTCAGTGTGTTTCTATACATTCTGAGACAATCAGACGTGAAGCAGTGCGATAAGCACTTACTCAGGGAATACCCATTGCGGCCAGTTCTCGTTTTCTGAAGAATTACTAACGATCACGAGTATAGGCCGATTGACTTGCGAAAGCACGTCGTCCAGAGAGTTAAGAGTCGAGGGCGTAATTACGCCGTCTCGCATATCGACTGCCAACCATGCTTCGGGATACTGTCCCATCCATGCAGAAAGTTCGGCTTCGATTCCTTCTGGGGGAATCCCTTGCCGTACGCTTGCAATGAATCCCCATCCAGGTGGACATCGGCGCTCTGCATCAGTCCAAAGGAAAATCCGGGGATTGCTATCCAAACGTCCTAACTGTTCAGTTGCCTCATCAAGAGTCACACATACGGGACGATTCGGCATCGGCACGGGAACGGAATGGCGCCAAGTTCGGTCTAAATCCAACGGTTCTCTGCGGCGCATGACATTCCGATGCTGCCGCATCGTTTCAAACTCTCGGCGAGAATGAATGAAGTGTGCAAATTGCTGAAAAAAACAAGCGAACCTTCATGCCCTCTATCCGCCGCCCTATGACCATGTCCAACGGGAATTCGCCCCCGCCACCTCAGCCGCCGGGTGGATCAATGCTGATGATGCTTGGAGTTATGGTCTTGATGACATTGCTCATCATGAACCCAAGTATTCGTAATTCATTGGGCGATACTGCAGACCCAATTCTGTCTCCACTTCTGCCTGAAGAAGCATACTTTGTCTTCACAGTACTCATCTTAGGCAGTTTTTCTATGACCATGAATACAGTACTTAGAAATTTCTTCACCGACCCAATGGCGCAAGCGCATATCGGTCATCGACAAGGTCAAGTTCGCAAGATGTTGAACGATGCTCGAATGTCCCGTGATACGATTCTTCAAGAGAAAGCAACAACTCTCCAACAACAGATGATGCCCGAACAATTGAAAGTGCAAATGGGGGCAATGAAGCCAATGATGTTTACAATGATTTTCATCATCGCTATCTTTGCATGGCTCACCATGGCAGTAGAGAATTTCCGTGTTGATTATGTGTCGCTTCCGTGGGCATCAGAATGGAATTTACTTGAAGACAAGTTCTTGTTTTTCCCTGCATGGATTTGTGCTTACATCTGTATGAGTGCACCACTTGGCAGAGTAATTGACCGGCACATCAAGTTGTTTCGATACCGAAAGCATCCCCTTGTAACTGCTGGAGATACCCTCAAAGAACCATTGCTCCACCTTGTTGTATCTTCAACTGGTCCCAAGGACAGCGCCGCTCAGCGCAGAAAGCAACGCAGTCAACGAAATTCACAAGGCAGCCGCAAAAAATCCAAATCTTCGTCGAAAGAAAACACTCAAGAGCAATCGTTCAAGAGTGATTCGAATTCGAACGAATGTCCAGAATGTGGACTTACCATGATCACAAGACTCGGTGCACGTAGTCGTCGTTGCGATGTTTGTCGCCATGAGTGGGTGTAGAAATGACCCGGATTACCGTTTCAGGACATCCTGGAAGCGGTACAAGCACACTTGTTCAAGGACTCATTGAACGCTTTGGGTGGACTGCTCTAAACGGCGGAGATGTATTTCGTAACGAAGCAGCTCGGAGGGGGATGAGTCTCCAAGAGTTTGGAGAGTTATGCAAACAAGACTTGGAAGTCGATCGCAAACTCGACAAATTACTTCAAGAAAAAATGCTTGAAGACTCTGCAGACATCGTTGAGTCCCGTCTCGCTGGATGGTGGGCATACCGACTCAAGATTCCATGCGTCCGGCTTTGGCTTGAAGTCGATGAGAACGAACGTGCAAAACGAGTTTCCGGGCGAGAAGGGATTTCTATAGAACAGGCGGTACATGAAAATAAAATACGCTCAGAGGTTGATGCGGAACGATTTATGGAACTCTATCAACTGCTCCCTGAACAGCGAGAACCCTATACCTCATCACTTGACGCAACAAACCTTGGCAGCGAAGAAGTGCTCGCTGCTGCTATCTCAATTTTGGAGGAATCGAAGTGACACAACACATTCTTGATGCCGATGCTTCAACGAATCCTTCCATTGGAGGCAAGCCTGATTCACGTGATGTGATGGAACGACTTGCCTCAGGATTTATTCTTCTTGACAAACCTGCAGGACCTACTTCACACCAACTTGCCTCATGGGCTCGTGACATGTTCGGACTTGAACGCTTAGGTCATGGAGGAACACTTGATCCGTTTGCGACGGGGGTGCTTCCATTGATGGCTGGAAAGGCAATGAAGTTAACCAAGAAAATATTAACTCACAAAAAAACCTACATCTGCGTATTTCGATTTGCCACCGCACCTGATGAAAAAGAGTTATTTGAAGTGATGAAAAAACTCACAGGTAGAGTCTACAATGTCCCCCCGGAAGTTTCAGCGGTAAAAGTTCAAGTTCGAACCCGTAAAATTTACACTTTCGACAACATCGAAATCAAGGGAAATGACATGATTGCTCGAGTTCATTGCGAGGCTGGGACGTACATTCGAACGATTGCTCGTGACATGGGACTGCTCTTGGACATGAAAGTGCAATTGAAAGAATTACGCAGAGAAACAACTGGTGTGTTTAAACTTGAAGATTGTATAACTATGCAAGAATTAGCGGACGCAATCTGGCTATGGAAAGATTGCAACCAACCAGAAGCACTTCTTCGAGTGATTCATCCTGTTGAAAAATTATTGCTTGATTTACCATCTGCTACAGTCAAAGACAGTGCTGCGGCTGCTCTTGCCCATGGTGCACCCTTGCTACGACCAGGAATTGTGAGCATCCAGTCTGATGTGAAAGCAGGTAAACAAATGATGATTGAAACACTCAAAGGGGAAGCCGTTGGAATCGTAACGCTGACGCTGGGGAGTAATGAAATCTCTACATTAAGTGAAGGTGAAGTTGCACGACCAAGTATGGTCTTGCTCGATGAAGGATTATACCCTCGTCGCTGGAAGTCTCCAGAGTGAATCAATGATTCTCAAGCTTCAACGTATTCTTCGTAAATGTATTCTTCTGTTTCTATTCGTATTTTCAATACTGACATATGATTCCCACATCCACTTTGTCAACGGTGTTGAACGGCCCCCACGGCCTCAAAGCAAATTTTTGTGAGACGGTCCCCCTATCAAGTTTGAGGGTGTTTTTCGCGTTATCCGTCATCAGAGATTGTTTTTCCAAGCCAATGCGAAGGAAAAAGAATCACTCTATTTTTTGGATCTTTGCGGGCATCAAAAAGACAAATATTCCAATAATTACGGCTAAAGCCAAAACAGTTAGGCCCCAAAACATTCCATCGGAGAGTTGATCTGAACTTGACACATCATCATTCGGTGAGAGAGCTGGCTCAATTGCTACGGCCAATATACCCTCGTTGTTGTCTTCTTGACCTTCTGGAATTTCCAATCCTCGATCAATAATGGCTCTGAACTGAATTTGTTCTTTGTCTTCAGGCACTTGCCAATCACAGGTGACATAAGCGACTGTTCCAGGTTGCAGCATTGGAAGTGTTTCAAAATCTACTAATTCAGAATTCGATTCACAACGTACGGAAATGAGGGTCGCCTCTGCTTGACCTATGTTTCGTATGAGAACGCGAACTGATACAATATCTCCTGCTCGAATAACTTCATCTCCAATATCAATCTCTTCGACGTAGAGATCTGGTAAAGCGAGAACCTCAAGATCGAGGATTCGCTCGACACAAGAGGTTTGATCACAGAGTGAGACTAAAACCGAGGTGAAACCAGGATTAGGAGCATTGACAGTAACGGTCTTGTTCATCACATCGACAAGTGCCCATGAGCGATTCGTGGATGCCGTTAATCCGGATGAGTCAATATCTGAATAATCAAAGGAAAGCACGGTTGGGACTGATAATTCAACTGGAACCAATGATTGAAACTCTTGAAGAACTGGAGGATCGTCAACGGTTTGAACATTCACGAGGAACTGTTCAACCCAGGTATTTCCAGATACATCCGTCACAGTTGTTTGAACGGTTGCCTGACCAGAGGATTCCGGCTGAAGTGACAGACGAATGTCACCTTCTGTAAGGTCGATGACAACAAGGTCTGGGTTGGAATTTGAAAAGGATACGTGAAGGTCTTCATATGCTGTTCTATCGTCTGTGCAGCGATACAAGAACGGCAAGATTCGACCGCCACCATCTTCGGTTAACGATTGTTCACCAACGGGTATACAGACGGGGTCTTCATCCCATTCAATATCATATCCGCCGGTAATGGACATCGAGGTAACTTCAAAGGCGGTCGTACTTGCATTTCCAAGCGAGTCCCAGGTAAACCATGATTTGAGTTCAACCTTGATTGATGTGTCATCTTTCATCATGTGCTTGCCGATTGGGAATGAGAGAGACAGAGAAGGAGACAAGGCTACAGGTTGGTTTGTAACAAGTTCATCGTTGACAAATAAGAGCCAACGAGAATATACCGAATCAAGTCCGTCAACATCACCGAAGATACGACCTTGCAATGTAAGGGTCGGGTCGTTAATATCTACAGTCACGGATGAGATGCACGCATCAATAGTAGAGAGCCGCAATTGCGTGAAGGCATGGTCTGGAAGAAGCATGTGCTCGTTCATTTGGGCAAACTCAGAAAAGGAAACTCCGTCATCAGAAAATGAGTATTCAAGAACGACATCGTCAAGCGATTCATTTTGAAGCGTGAAGTGTGCTCTACCAATTCGCTGTCCTGGTGGTGTTTCAATAATTTCACTGGTCCAGATACCAGATGTTCCTGCGCCGCTGGACTGGAGCCCGCATGACGATAATGCCATATTTTCAGATGTTCCAAGGGTCAAATCCAGACCAAAGAGAGGCATTTCATGTCCCGAAAATTGCGCTTGTGCAGAACCGTATTCACCACCATACCACGGAGTCTTCATTACCACTTGCATACCGACAGCATCGACGTTTAATTGCGAATCATCGGTCGAACCAACCGATACGTAGTCAAGAGTCATGACTGCATTCTGAATCATTCCCCAATCCCAAGTCGTCAAGTCCGTGATGTTGTATGACCACTCAGTTGAGAGGTAGTCGAGTGAACCTTGAGTGTTGGAAAAGGTTGTCAGTGGTTCGTAATACTGCCCATCATCGTAATTAATCGAAAATCGAACTGAATCCTGATACAATGGGTCGGGGACTGAAAAAGCAACAACAACATTGACTGCAAGAACATCGTATTCCGTAGAACCAATTGCGTTGAAAGAAGATAATTGTATTTCAGGGCCCGTCGACCAAGATGTCGCACCATCAGGGGTTCCAAGGGAGTTGTTGGAGTCTGTCGGCGTACTTTGCGCCCAAAACGTCATCACATCCTGATTCATTGGCCGATGGTGAACCATAGTCAGGCGCTGGTCAGCAACCATGACGTCGGTGTAGGTTGCTGGTTCTTCGGAAAAAGAGGTGAGTGACCCGACCGTCCAGTTCGTGGGCTGAGAAAAATCGCCATCAGGAAAGATGTCTACATTCATAGTTTGGTGAACCGAACGAGCTGAAACCACGCTGTAGGGTGCGAGAAGCAGCACAATGAGCAGGAAAAAAGAGGTCAAAACTTTCGCTTTAGCGCTTCGCATGTAGATACGAGGCCAGCGAATACACTTGAACAAGAGGGTTCTTCGTTCCACTTCTTAACAATTTAAGCGCAGGGTACTCCCTGCGGATTGTTGAAATACCAAGCGCATAACGGCAAACTACCTCTCATGGCTGTGATGGTGTAGGGGTTAGCACGGCAGATTGTGGTTCTGCCAGCCCGAGTTCGATTCTCGGTCACGGCCCCTTCAATTGTCATCCAGTTTACTTTGGTCAATTTGGTGACCCATCCGTTCAACTTTTGTTTCCAAATACGACCTGTTTTGGTCGCCTACACCTACAACCAGTGGAATCAATTCTTCGACATTAATCCCATGCTTTTCGAGCTGCTCTTTCTTGTTCGGGTTATTTGAGAGAAGGCTTACTCTCGGGATATCAAGAGCTGATAGCATGCTTGCAGCAATACTGTAATCTCTGCCATCGCCTGGAAGGCCAAGCATCAAATTTGCATCGAGGGTATCTGCACCTTTATCCTGCAAGTGATATGCCTGGATTTTGGCATGCAAGCCAATGCCTCGCCCTTCTTGGCGAAGGTAGAGTAAACATCCCCAACCTCGCTCAACAATCGCCTTTAGAGCAGCGTCAAGTTGTGGGCCACAATCACACCGCAGACTTCCCAATGCATCTCCAGTCAAGCATTCGGAGTGTACGCGTATCATGACAGGATCAGGACCCGACATATCTCCAAGAGTGAGTGCGACATGGTCGAAACCAGTTGAGGACTCATGGAATACT